>JAOUFY010000019.1 GCA_029857955.1 Spirochaetia bacterium | reverse complement strand
CTTTAGCATTTGGGGAGATAAGGCCTCGGTAAAAGTGAAAATTAGCTGGTCATATGAGAACATCTCGGAAAAAATTGAGTTATTTGAATATAACCCTGCATCGCAACTAAATCTATGGGCGACAGGAGAAAAGAAAACCGAAAAAGAACTGCCCATTTCTAAAAAAATTTCAGGCTCTCAGTTTATTTCAACGCCAGGAGAAAATTACCGGTTTGTGCTGGTTATGAAAAACACCTCTTCTGAAAAAAAATATTTTTTTGCCGCCCCCCATATTGCTCAACCTGGCGGATATTCACTGGGTTTTAAATTCAAGTGCCTTTGTGTAAATATGGTTTATAACGTTTCGCCTGGAATGTATTGGTATCGCGTAGTTGAGTTGAGAATTTCTCCGGCAGTAAAATCGGGGGAAATTGATTTTCATCATCAAATCACAGGTTTAAGCGAACCGGAATCGCAAGAATATATGAAATCATTTTATGAACAAATGAACGAAGACAATCGAATGCCAAATATGTAAAACAGGAGTAGCTATGAAAAAATATTTATCTCTAATGGTTGTGTTTTTATTTTTAATGATTGAATCTGCGCAGAATTTAAATGCCGGTCAATGGAAAACTGAATTTATAACCACAGACTATCAAAAAACGAGTTTTAAGGTGCCGGTTTTGATCTACGTTCCTTCGCAAAAACCAAATCAGGGTTACGCCTTGATGATTGCCTTGCATGGCTGGAAATTAAACGCCGAAGAATGGAAAACATCCGGAATTGCAGAACTGGCCGAAAAGTATTCCATTCTTGTTGTATGTCCTCAAATGACGATTGCCAATTATGAACGTGAATATTTTCCAGAAACCGTTTTAAAATGGAATTCAATGCCTTCAGGGGTATGGATTAAAGATCAATTATACTCTTATGTTTCGGCTCATTTTAATATTTCTAAAAATCGAAATATGATCGGGATAATGGGCGTTTCAACGGGTGGTCACGGAGCCGCTTTACTTGCCGGTTATTATCCTGAAACATTTGGTTTTGCTTCCATGATTTCCGGCGACTATGATGTGAGCCTTACGCCCAAAGATGGTTTAGCCAGGGGAAGTTTTGGCCCATTTGAACAATTTAAAAATCGCTGGAAAGAAAACTCGTTGGTATCGTACCTTGATCGCCTGGAAAATACTCGATTGTACATTGGTCATGGATCTATAGATAACATTGCTCCTGTAAACCAATCGCGGCTTTTAAATGATGAATTAAAACAAAGGGTTAAAGATAAGAAAAAATATTCGTTTATATACCACGAACAAAATGGCGCATCTCATAACTGGGAATACTGGAAAAGTGAAGTTCCAAACGTAATTAAATATTTTGTAGACGGGTATAAATAAAGAAAAATTTGTTTAGGCGAGGGAGCCCCCCTAAATTGCCTTTAAAACAGAAACGAGCATCTTGATACTCAAAGCAATCAAAAGTATGGCAAATATTTTTTTAAGTTTGGCAACGGGCAAATTGTGCGCCAGTTTTGCTCCATAGGGCGCCAGAAAAAAACTAACCGATGAAATTAAAAAAACAGCCGGAAGATAAATAAACCCAAGGGTAAGTTTGTCGGGCGAAGAATTTCCCCATCCGTTTACAATGTATCCGAAGGTTCCCGCGATGGAAATGGGAAGGCCAATGGCAGCCGATGTACCGATGGCATTGGTGACTTTAACATTATGCCATGTAAGGTAGGGAACTGTCAGTGAACCGCCTCCGATGGAAACCAGAGAAGAGATGCCGCCAATCACAGAGCCTGCTGAAAACAAGCCGACTTTGCCGGGCAATTTCCTGTCGGGCTTTGGTTTTATGTTTAAAAACATTTGCAATGAAACGTATGCCATAAAGATGGAGAAAAATATAGCCAGGTACATTGAATTTAAATACGAAGCGACAAATGTCGTACTAAAAGCGCCCAGTAGTATGCCGGGAGCCATGTTTTTTACGATACCCCACAAAACGCCATTTTGGGAGTGATGGGCGCGAATACTTGAAATGGAGGTTATAATGATGGAGGCCATGGATGTTCCAAGCGCAAGGTGAACGACCTTTTCCACTCCGAACCCGTTTGCCAGAAATAATGAGGTGAGCACGGGAACCATGATTCCGCCGCCGCCAATACCAAGAAGCCCTGCGGCAAAACCGACAACGCAACCCAATAACAATAATGATATGATGAACCAGAGATCCATTGTAAGAGCTTTTAAATTTTCCCCATAATATACCAGTGCTTGCTTATACAATCCTTTGTAAAATAAAGGAGTTGTAAATCATTAAACTCTGAGTTTATCAAGAAAGAACAATAATTAAGACAGCAATAGGGGCGTGATGATTGATTTTTCAGGCGTAAATATTACAAATGCCCCTGCCTGCAAAGTTCTGCCCCTCGAAGCTCGGGGCACTCCTTTTACGGCACCCCATTATGTAATTACCTGCGCAAGTCTGTGAATATTTTTAAATGGCAAGATTATAGAAAAAAAACTTTTCACCCCATGAAACATTTAAAAACTATCTCTATATAAATAAACCTGGATTTGTAAATTGGACCGGGTCGGGAGAACTTCAAATGAATACATCAACAATGGAAAAACTGCACCTGGAACAGGTATCAAAGCCTTTAAATATAAATGTAGGCGATCTTGTAAAAGTTCACTACCGCATTAAAGAGGGTAACAAAGAAAGAATCCAGATATACGAAGGTACTGTTATTGCCATTCGTAATCACGGAGCAGGTAAAAGTATCGTAGTACGCAGAGTAAGCTATGATGTTGGTGTTGAGAGAATTTTTCCTGTTTATAGTCCAACCGTTGAAAAAATCGAAAAAATGCGAAGTAGCAAAGTTCGAAGATCAAAACTTTATTATCAAAGAGAGCTTTCTGGCAAAAAGAGCCGTCTGACCGAAATTAAAAAATCAATGAAAGCAGACGCTGTTTTTGATAAAGCTGAAACAAAACGAAAAACTGCCGAATCAAAAAAACCAAAAGCCGCAGAACCTGCAGCAGAAGTTGAAGCTGCCCCGGAACAGGCGTAAACGGTTTTTTTAAAACCGACTTTGTGCGGTTAAACTTGACTCATATTTAAGTCGTAGCTTTCTTTTTAGAATGTTTTATGAAAAATTCAGCCATTCGAGAACCTTCATTAGAAGATAAGCTCAAGGTCTTGTTTTCAGCTCATGAACATTCTGACACTTGGGTAATCGCGATGGATGAAGTCGGCCGCGGACCTTTATTTGGACCGGTGACTGTCGGCGGTATTTTATTTAAGGCAATGGACTTATTTTCTGGCGATTTGCCCAAATGGTGCTCTCAAGTAAACGATTCTAAAAAAATTAAAGCGCCTTTGCGTAAAGAACTTTCAGAACTTATAAAAAATCAATATATCCACCACACTTCTCATGTCTCTGTAAAGTTCATTGACAAATACAACATCAACAAAGCCATACAATATGGAGTATATCGTACTGCCCGCGCTCTTCTTAAAAAGGCAATGGCGATAAATAAAAAATTATCAGTTGCCTATATATTGCTGGATGGAAATTATAAGTTTCAGTTTCCGCAGCTTAGAATGATCCATCCAATTCCTCAAATACATTCAATTATTCGCGGCGATGAACATTTGTTTCATATTTCGTGCGCATCGATTTTAGCGAAAGAGGAAAGAGACCGGCTCATCATTCAGTCTGCAAAAAGATTTTCAGATTATGGCCTTGAAAGCAATGCTGGTTATGGTACTCTTTATCATCGAAATGCGTTATTAAAACATGGCGTTACTCCATTTCACCGTAAACTATTTGTAAAAAAGATTCTCAACGTGTAATGATTGTCTAAAAAGGCAACCACTCGTCCAAATGTAGAAAAAATCGACAAAAACCAATACAATCATGAACGTACTTAAAAAAATAATTGAAGATAAAAAAAATGAA
Organism: Spirochaetia bacterium; assembly: GCA_029857955.1. Lineage (GTDB taxonomy): Bacteria > Spirochaetota > Leptospiria > Turneriellales > JAOUFE01 > JAOUFE01. The sequence goes on along the minus strand of JAOUFY010000019.1, from coordinate 38,961 downwards.
ATCCCGAAACAACTTTCAAAAACAAATTTGTCAAAAACAAACAAAGATGTATATGCGTTGTTAAAGAAAAATAATCAAAGACGCCATAAATTAAACCTCATTGCTGAACTAAAAAGGGTGAGTCCTTCGCTTGGGATATTAAATCGTGGTATGACCGTAAAGTCTGCCATTGAGATGTATGAACCCTATGCAAGCGCCCTGTCTATTTTAACTGAAAAAAATTACTTTGGAGGATCTCTTAATGATCTGGAAGAAGCTTCCCGATTAACAAATCTTCCTTTGCTTCGAAAAGATTTTATAACGGAAACAATTCAGGTTGCAGAAGCCAGACTTTTTGGCGCAGATTTTTATCTCTTAATTGTTGCGGCTCTGGATAAAAACCAGTTGAGAGAGTTAATTGAGGCTGGTAAAGAATTTAACATGCCTGCCCTAATCGAAGTGCATAATCAGGCAGAGCTTGAAACTGCGCTTGAATTTAATGTTCAAATACTGGGTATAAACAATCGAAACCTGATCGACCTTTCTATTGATTTACAAACAACCAATCAACTTTCAAAGATCATACCTGGTGAAAGACGTGAAAATCTGGTTCTTGTTTCTGAATCGGGATTAAAAACATCTCAGGATTTGCAAGAAGTAGATGGTGTTGTTGATGCCGTTCTTATGGGAACAGCTTTTATGGAAAATGCAGACCCGCAAAAATTACTTAAAACGCTCTTTGGTTAAACAAATTAAAATGACTGAAAAGATAAAAAAAATTAATCAACATTCTGAGCCCATCGATAGCGCTAAAAATTTTCTTGTTGAAGTTTCTATATGGTTTTTATTTGCCGGAACATTTTTATTTTTTTATTATATCTCGACTTTATATCAAAAAGCAGGTTTTTTTCACGTTTTATTAAAAACAAATTCTTTTAATTCGTATTTATTTTATGCGTTGAAAGAGCCTTTGTTTTTAAATTTTAATTTTCATCAAATTCATCCGTATTATTTGCTATTGTCAATATGCAATAAATTTTTATCTGCACGCACGCTTGTGTTTTTAATATTTGGAGATTTTTTTATTTTGTTTTATTTTGCTCTTCGATATAAAATTTTAAATTTTTACACATATACCTTATGGCTTGTCAGTTGTTTGTTTTTATTTAAATATAATGCAACTGGATTGTTTTTATGGTTTCAACTGGGGCTTTATTTTATTTTTGAAAAATTAAATGAAAAAATTATTTATAAAAATACGATACTTAAAAAGACACTTTTTTATATTTTTTTATCATTTATTTTTTTACCTGGATTTTTTATGATTTTTGTATATCATATCTTGCGACATTTAATCAAATATGATGATTTAAACTTGGCGTATCGTGAGATTTTAAGAGAAATTACGCCGTTTGGTATTTCTTTTTTTACATTGGCAGCGTTACACATCATTTTTGCCTACAGTTGGTTTGATGTTCCAGCTTCGTCTTTATTAAATTATATATTTTTACCAATGACGATGGTTTATAATAAAAATATAACGAACAACGAAAGCTTTTCTGATGTTGTAATTAGCAATTTAAGCTTAAATTCAAGTCTCTATGTTTTATTGTTGTCTGCAATTGTAATCTGGGTATTGTTGATGAAAGATAAATTTATCGGAATTAAGCTGTTGTTTATTATTTTACTTTTATTTGCCGGTTTACTGATTACACGTTTAGAATCATTGTTTTTTCCAATTTCGGGATTTTTTTTATTGCTGGAAACCAATTTACCCGTAATCATGAATTTTAACAAGAAAATGGTTATAACAGGAGCGGTACTGACATTGATATTTTTATCTTTAATAAAATCTAGCAGGAATCACCAGGAAGCTGTAGATGTTGTGGATGAAAATATCATTGTTTCATTTAGTGATATAAATAAACTAAATTTCGATAGTCTTAAAACTTCTAAAATTAAAAAACTCATCATCATAGATTTAAAAATTATACCTGAAAACGTTGTTAAGCTTATTGATGGAATAAAAAACCAAAAAATCGATGTAATGTTAAATGAAAATGCCATACGATTTTTAGAGGAAGATTTGGAATATGAAAAAAAGGTGTCAGCATTGCTTGAAAAAGACAATTATTCCATTTACTTAAAAAGTTCGATCCACCCAGATCAGGAGAAATGGCCGTTTCGTCGGGGGTATATTTTGTGGCAAACCATCAAGAAAATAAACCCTGATGCTCGAATGGTATTATTTTAAAACCCTGTAAATTAGATTAAAAATCAAGTTCAGGGCTTGATGCCGTTGCGTATAATTTTGAAGGTATTCTTCCGGCCATGTATGATAACCGGCCGGCCATCCATGCATATTTCATCGCGGCGGCCATTTTAACCGGATCCTGCGCCTGGGCAATCGCCGTGTTAAGCAGCACAGCGTCCATTCCTAATTCCATTGCCAGGGTAACATCGCCCGCACAGCCGACGCCGGCATCAAGTATCACGGGAACCTTGCCGTTTACAATTTCCAGGATCATTTTAATGTTGCCTTTATTTTGAATACCCCTTCCGCTTCCGATCGGGCTGCCGGCAGGCATGATGGCATCTGCACCTGCTTTAAGGAGTTTTCCCGCCAGAACCGGATCGTCATTGGTATAAACCATTAAGAATAAATCATCACGGGTATATTTCTCTCTAAGCATTTCAACGCTTTTAAGGGTTTCGATCGGATCAGGCAAAAGGGTAGTCACATCACCCATCACTTCAACTTTTAAAAATTTCATTCCCATCTCTACGGCTATGGCTGCCATTCTCAAGGCTTCCGGCGCAGAATGAGCTCCGGCGGTGTTAGGTAAAATGGTGATATTTTCAGTATCAATATAGTCGATGATATTTGCAGTTTGCTGACTTGATAAATGAAGCGGAACGCGCCGCAATGCCAGCGTCACCATTTGTGTACCGCTTTCTTTGTGACAATTTTTCATTTCCGGCAATGAGGAATACTTACCTGTACCGACTAAAATTCTTGAGAACAGTTTTAAGTCACCCAGGACAAGGGGATCATTTTTTAGTTTTTCAAATTCACTTGAATGCATAATAACCTTTTTATACGAACCTGCTGCGTGTGCGCCCGGCTTTGGAATTTTCAGGTCTACCTGAAAATCAGGAAAGTACTTCTATGTTCAGCAGATTTTGTAAAGAAAAACTGCATTTCTGTCCCTACAATATGAGGATTTGTGAAGTCAAATAATTTTTACTTGTCAGTCCATGCTTTGGCTAAATACAGGCTAACAGGAAAAAATATGTTATTTGATTGGTTTCATTCATTATTTTCAAACGATCTAGGGATTGACCTCGGAACAGCCAATACGCTGGTTTATGTAAGGGGACAGGGAATTGTACTTTCAGAGCCTTCCGTGGTTGCGATAAATTCTTCTACCGGAAAAGTTCTTGCGGTTGGTCAGGAAGCCAAACGAATGATGGGAAGGACTCCCGGTGAAATTGTTGCTATTCGACCGATGAAAGACGGAGTAATTGCCGACTTTGAAACGGTTGAAAAAATGATTCGTTATTTTATAAATAAAGTTCATAACAGAACAACCCTTGTAAAGCCAAGAATTGTAATCTGCGTTCCATCCGGAATTACTGAGGTTGAAAAACGGGCTGTTCGTGAATCTGCCGAGCAAGCCGGAGCGCGTGAAATCTTTTTAATTGAAGAAGCTTTAGCTGCCGCTATCGGCGCAAATATACCCATTCAGGAACCTGCCGGAAATATGGTGATTGATATTGGCGGTGGTACAACTGAGATCGCGGTTTTATCGCTTGGCGGTATGGTGATCTGCGAATCCATTCGTGTCGGCGGCGATGAGTTTGATGAAGCTATTATTAAATACATGAGAAATGAATATAATCTTGTCATTGGCGAAAGATCGGCTGAAGAAGTCAAGCTTGCCATAGGAAATGCATTTCCAGGTAAAAAAACAGAAACCTATGAACTCAAAGGTCGTGATGCCATGTCGGGACTTCCGCGTACCCTGACCATTGACAGCAATGAAATGCGGAAAGCTTTAAAAGAGCCGGTAGATGCTGTACTTGAGGGAACTATTCATGTACTTGAAAAAACACCTCCCGAACTTGCAGCCGATATTACTGAACGAGGGATTGTGTTGACAGGAGGCGGAAGTTTACTGAAAGGTTTGGATAAATTTCTGGCCAAAGAAACCGGCGTACCTGTAATTCTGGCTGAAAATCCGTTAAATTGTGTGGCAATTGGTACCGGAAAATATCTCGAAGAACTTCGAAATATTAAAAAACGCATGTAGTTGTCGAAATTTAGATAACTTGTTTAAGTACGGGTTGAACCCGTGTTGGATGTGTATTTTTTAGTTTAGCCAAGTTCAGAAAACATGTAGGCTTTAATACTTATGCTGGCAGAAATACTTTCAAAATTTAAAGCTGGAATTTCCATGACGGTAATTGTTATATTTACTGTCGTTAATTTATCAAGTCAATCTAATATTTTTATAAAATCTGCCAACAAGGCCGCATCTACTCTTGATTTTTTTACAAATGCCTTTCATTCTTTTCGAAATGGATTTGTTCGTATTGTTGATAGTTATGGAAATTATGCTGTTTTAAAAACTGAGCGAGATGCCCTTAGAAAAAAACTTGAAAATACTCAGGATTTATATCTATTGCTGAAGTATCTCGAAGAGGAAAATAACCGGTTACGCAAACAACTCGACTTTAAACCGGTCGTTCAGTATCCCGTAATACATGCCGAAATTATTTCGCTGGATCCGGATAACCTGTTTAGAACTATCATCGTTGATAAAGGCTCTGATGACGGCGTGAAACCATATATGCCAGTTCTGGCTTTCCAGATCACAAGTATTGTTGACGAGAAGGGTGTAAGTACGGAGTCGATCAATTACGGTATTGTGGGCAAAATCATTCAGGTCACCAAAACCTCTTCAAGAATATTACCGATTTCCGATCAATATTCAAAACTGGGCGTTAAAGTAAAAAGAACAGGTCACTGGGGATTGCTAAGCGGGCAAAGTCATCTACATGGGCTTCCCAAACTTGATTACATAACTCTCGATGCTATTTTGCATGAAGGCGATGAAATTGTTACGTCGGGCGACTATGGAATTTTTCCTCGTGATTTACCGGTAGGTAAGGTTACGAAAAATATTTACAGGGGGGCTACTTTTCAAGACGCATTTGTAAAACCTGCCATAGATATTGAAAAGCTTGAAACCGTAATGATCATAAACAAAGAGCAGGTGAATTATAAAAGTTTATATGGTAAAATGTCTTCGCCCGAAGTGGAACAAATTACAGGGAATGTTATTGAGGCTCAGGGAAAGTAAGGTTTGATTATATGATACTTGAAAAAATTATAATTTTAATTGCAATCTTTATATCCTATTTTTTACAAACCAGTCTTGAATTTTTTCAACTCGGCGGTATAAAGCCGGACTTTCTTTTACTTTTAACCATTTATTATTCCATGAACAAAGGTGAAATGCACGGTATTTGGATAGGATTTATAGCCGGATTACTTCAAGATATTAATCTGGGGGTCATGACGATTGCCGGAACCTCACAAGTTCGTCACTATCTGGGCATTAATATTCTTCCGAAAGCCCTGGTAGGTTATCTGGGGGGGAAATTTTCATCAAGTATACAAAAATATAACAACTTCTCGTGGTTTGTAATTGTTTTTATTTTTAGTTTAACAAAAGGTGTTGTGTTGTTTATTCTTACAGGAATTTTTCACGGGAATGTTGCCGCAGAAATGCTGGTTACAGTTATTTTACCGGAATCTTTATACAATGCTTTACTTAGTTTATTATGGTTCAGGCTGTTGTATTGGATCATTCCACCGATGACAACGCAAGCAAGAGATTTTCGATAAATGATTTTTGCGGCAAATGAAAGTAGTTCACAAAATGATACCGGCAATGCCAGACTTGTCTTTATTGTTATTTTTATTTTTGTAACTTTTGTTTTATTGTTAATGAGGTTGTTTGTTCTTCAAATTGAATCTGGCGACAAGTATCTGGAAAAATCACAAAGAGTTATCAGAAAAGTTGTTACTTTCTCGGCTCCGCGTGGCGAAATGTTTGAACGATATTTTAAAAACCGTGAGAATGCAAAAAATATTGTATCAAATTCAACCAATCTTGTTTTAGTCGCCATACCAACTGATTTTGAAAAAGAAAAATTACTTGAGAAAACGGCTTTGCTTGAAAAAGCGTTAAATTTACCAGCGAATTCATTGACCTCTAAAATACCTCTCGATAAATTAAACTCTAATGAAGAAATTATTTTAATTGATAAACTTACTCCCCAGGAAATGACCATTCTTGCTGATTATCATTTTATGTTTATGGATTTTATCATTAAACAAAATACAACACGTTGGTACAACTTTGCCAATGCAGTATCTCATGTTACAGGTTATATTGGTCTGCCAAGTCCCCAAGATATCAAGGCTGGCTTTAAAAGCAACCAATGGGTTGGAAAAAACGGTCTGGAAAAGCAATATGATGATATTCTAAAAGGTGAAGACGGTGAAATTGTACAAATTAAAACAGCAACAGGGGATATGGAGGAACAAAAAGTATTTAAAAATTTTATTCCCGGAAATAATCTTGTTTTAACTTTGGACATGGAGTTGCAAAATCTTGCCTGGGCAAGTCTTGGCGATAAGAGAGGCGCTATTGTGGTCATTAAGCCTTCAACAGGGGAAATTCTGGTTATGGCAAGCAAGCCGGATTATGATCCCAATATATTGATATCTAATAACAATGATTTAAGAAATCAGCATCTTGAATATATTAAAAACCAGTTTGCTGAAATCAATCGTTCAATAACAACGAAATATCCGCCGGCATCTACGTTTAAACCTCTTGTCGCCCTTGCTGCCATGGAAGAAAAACAAGTCTCAATGTCAGAAACATTTTTTTGTCCAGGTTCCTTTACAATCAAGAGCAGTTATCAAAATTTACCTGATTCAACGTTTCATTGCTGGGCGGCGCATGGCGAAAACAATATAGTAACAGCTCTTGCAAACAGTTGTTCTGTTTATTTTTATAAACTAGGTCAAAAAATTGGAGCGCAGCCAATTATCCGTTATTCAAAGTACTTTATGTTGGATCAAACAACCGGAATTGATTTACCTGGAGAAATTGCAGGATTTATTCCCACTCCGGAATGGAAGGAAAAACAGTTCAGGCAAAGATGGTTTGACGGAGATACGGTAAATTTAAGTATTGGTCAGGGGTTTGTAGAAACAACTTTGATAAGTATGGTGGATTTTTTCTCTGCTATTGCAACTGGCGGTGTAGTGTATAAACCTCATCTCGTAAAACAGGTTCTTTATGCTGAAAATGATGAAGTTAAAGAAGATATAAAACGCAGCGTTTTATATGAGTTGCCAATATCTACCACAACATTAAATACAATACAGGCCGGATTAAGACAGGTTGTTATCTCGGGTACTGCCAGCGGTTTATTTAATCGGGACTATCTTATGCCGATTGCGGGAAAAACCGGAACGGTACAAACGCGTTCTGAGCGTTTTCAAAATAAAACTCAACACGCATGGTTTATTGGATATGGTCCTTATCAGGGCGATATTGAAAAATCCATTGTCGTAGGCGTTATCGTGGAATACGGGGTTACCGGATCAGCAGGTGCGGCGCCAGTTGCTTTTGATATTTTCAATACATGGTCGAGAAGACTTAAAACAGGAAACAAGTTAGACTGATGACAACTGTAAGAATTGACTGGAGTATGATTTTCTTTGCCCTTGCGGCGAGTCTTATCGGTGTTCTGACAATTTATGGCGGCAGTACATCCGGAGAAGTTCTTGCAAAACGTCAATTGGTGTGGTTGGCTATCGGGATCATCATGATGTTTGCCTTTGCATTTATAAATTACCAGAACCTCGGTTCTTATGCTTCCATCATCTACGGAGTTGGAGTACTGTTGCTTGTCATTACTTTGATCATTGGTACAGAGGTTAAAGGAGCAAAATCCTGGTTACGAATTAAGGGTCTTGGGTTTCAGCCTGCGGAGTTTATGAAAATTGCTTTGATCATTGCCTTAAGTAAATACCTTTCCATGAGAGAAAAAAAAATTGCCAATGTGAATGAATTGGTTATTCCATTTTTAATCGCATTTTTCCCGATGATATTAATTGCGATTCAACCTGATTTGGGTTATGCAATTTTAGTTATCCCTATACTTATTTTAATGTTATTTCTAGCCGGCGCAAACATCAATATACTTCTCGGATTTGTTATTGTAGGTTTTTTTACTCTTTTTGTTCCCATGTTTTTAGAATATCATAAGTATATAATCATCGATGACATTGTGCAGTCTTTACGGACAGAAAATATAAAACTTTCGGATGCTGTGCGAATTTTAGGTTTTGAATCTTGGAGCTATATAGAACATCCTTCAAATTTCAGTAATATAAAACCAGAAACTCTTGGATGGGCCAAGAGTACAATTTTAAAACCAGAAAATATTGAATTGTTTAAAAAAAGTTCCGAGTATATTTTTGATCAAAACAAGAGTTATGTTCGCGACATTCTTTCCAGCGACAAGATAATGATCATTTCAATTTTTATTTTCAGTATTATTTATGGTATATCGACATTTTTTTACTATTTTTTTTACAGAGTTAATATTTTAAAGAATTTTGGAATTTTTACACTTATCATTGCACTTGCTCTTATGTCTTCTTATTCTCTTAGAAAATTAATCAATTTTAAACCGCATCAGGTAATACGTATTGTATCATTTGCAAATCCTGACAAGTTTCCCAAAGGAGCTGGATACCAACTCAGACATTCCATCATTACCATTGGTTCAGGAAAAATGTTCGGCAAAGGTTTCGGACAGGGGGATATGACCAAGGGTGATGTTTCTTTTTTGCCCGAATGGTATAACGATTTTATTTTTTCAGTCGTTGGAGAACAATTTGGAATGTTCGGCTGTACCATAGTTTTAATTTTATTATTTGGATTGGTTGTTCGTGGAATGTCCATTACATGGCGATCCAAGGATCAATTTGGTATGCTGCTTGCCAGCGGTATTACTGCGGAACTTTTTTTACATGTGGCCATTAATGTTGGAATCTCCATGGGACTAATGCCGGTTACCGGAATTCCGCTTGTGCTGGTAAGTTATGGAGGTTCAAATATGGTTTTTACATACGCCGGTCTTGGAATACTTTTGAACATTTACATGCGCAGATTTACTAACATTTAATGTATTTAATCGAAGCTTTTTATGAGGGAAATTTCGTAGATAAATATACGATGGGGTAGCGGAGAAGCTTTGCTTCGCAGCGAGGGGCTGGCCCCTTTTTATGTATTAAAATTTTTTTTCCATTTCAAGCCCGAGAACAAGCTCACGGGTATTGTCTTTGCCTGAAGATTGAGATACTTTATTTTTCTGGTTTTGTACTGTTCGGTAGTCGGCATAGGTTATTATACCGCTTGTAAAAGCCGCAGAAAATATCGTAAAAGGAAGTATTTCGTGAGGTAATTTGGTCATTGTAAAATTATAACTTGTATCTGAAATATAATAAACGCTGTTAAACAGCAATAAACTCATTATCGTTGTAAATGGCAAAGATAATAAAAAAACAACTTCAACTCTTCTAAGTACACTTTCCTTTTCGATATCTGGTTTATTGATTAAGTCAGTAGAAGCATTGCTTGAGAATTTAACTTTTTCCGGCGATTGAATACTTTGAGCAAGCATGGTACGCTGACCCAATAGAAGTAATAAAATGAATAAAGTAAGCCATTTATTTTTATTCATACAACATTCTCTGCCCATGTATGGGCGCGGGAAAATTTATGTGTCCATAGCCTTTTTGAGTGATCACCCTGCCTCTGGATGTACGGTGAACCAGATCCAGCCGGATCATAAATGGTTCTACAAATTCTTCCAGCGTGACTACGTCTTCTGACAATGCGGCAGAAAGAGGTTTTAAACCGACGGGACCTCCCTGAAAATTTTCGGCAAGTATTTGCAAAAATTTATTATCCAACGCAGTCAGACCCAGATTGTCAATTTGCATTTGTTGAAAACCGCCATTTGCAATCGAAAGGTTAATGATGCCATCTTGAATATTGTTATGTGCAATTGCATAATCCCAAATTCTGCGTAATAATTTTAAAGATACTCTTGGCGTTCTTCGGCTGCGGCGCGCAATTTCAACAATGGCTTCATTTTCATAGGAGATTCCCCATTTTAGTGCGGCATTTTTCAAGATTTCTACAATTTCATCTTCGTTGTAATAGTCAAGACGCAGATGAATACCAAAACGATCTCTTAACGGCGCCGTAAGGTTGCCAGGTCTTGTGGTTGCGCCGACGAGGGTAAACGGCGGTATGTCAAGTTGAATTGGCATTGCTCCTAAACCATCGGAGAGGGTTATATCGACCTGATTGTCTTCCATGGCCGAATACAATACTTCTTCTACCGGGGTCGATAAACGGTGAATTTCATCAATAAATAATGTGTCATTTTTACCGAGCCCTGAAAGTATTTTTACCACATCTCCCGGTCTCTTTAAATTTGGCGCAGAGACTTGTCGAAATTCACCTTTTTGAAGAGCGGCTATAATCCTTGCCAGCGTAGTTTTTCCAAGCCCGGGGGGTCCTGAAAATAAAATATGATCCAGCGGTTCGTTTCTAATTTGAGCGGCTTTAATAAAAACCTGTAAATTGCTCACAATATCTTTTTGACCAATAAATTCAGAGAAACTTCCCGGTCGTATTGACGGCTCCAGATCGCTGATTGTATCATCGCCTATAGACTCATTAAAAATCATGATTTCTCCAGTAATACCATAGCAATGGAATAGTGTTTTTCATGAGAAATACTGAATTGAATATTTTTAACTTCCATTTTATCTAATATTTTAATTAATGATTGTGAAGTATAAACATTTTTTTTACCTTCTTTACCGGTTAATCCAATATCCTGGAAAGATATTTCCATCGGCGGGTTTAACGCTTTAAAAAAGGCTTCTTTAAACGCAAAACGGGCGGCAAGGTAAGGCGCAGGGTTACTTTTCGTTAAACAGTACTCGACTTCAGTATCAATAAAAATTCGATTTAAAAATTTATCCTGGTATTTATCGAGAAGATTTTTAATTCGCATACTATCGCAAATATCAACGCCAATTCCATGTATCATTGATCATGCCCCGATAAAATTTGTTTCATGTCGTGTACGGCTCTGTGAATACCTGAAAATAAAGCGCGAGAAAGTATGGAGTGTCCAATGTTTACTTCGACAAGATTTGAAATCTTCAGTAATTCGTAAATATTATGATAGTTAAGCCCGTGTCCGGCGTGAAATTCAAAATTGTTTTCAACACAAAACTGTGCTGCTGAAAATATTTTTTCGAGTTGTTTTTTTCGGGCAGTTGTATTGCCAAAAGAATGAGCATATGCCCCTGTATGAACTTCGACGCCTGTAGCGCCGCTTTCCATCGCATATTTGATTGTTTCGATATCGGGTTCCACAAAAATAAAAACATCAATTTTATATTCCAGAAGCTTTAAAATCAGAGGTTTAATTTCGGCAAGCTTGTTTTTTATATCCAGACCGCCTTCGGTAGTAACTTCATCCCGTTTTTCAGGTACGATACAGGCACTCATGGGATTTAATTTCAGCGCAATGTCAAGCATCTCTACAGTAGCGGCCATTTCAAAATTAACCGGTATTTTGCAGTGTTCACGCACAAGGAATATATCATTGTCTCGAATATGACGCCGGTCTTCGCGTAAATGCATGGTGATTGAATCAGCTCCTCCTTTTTGAACAGCTAAAGCAAACTCCACAATAGAGGGGTCATTTTCTGCGCGAGCATTTCGAAGCGTTGCCGCATGATCGATATTAATTCCAAGTTTAATACTCATTTTTTAAAAACTAACCTTATTTTAATTTTGAGTTATCTTCAGTATTTGAATCGGCATTTTGTTTATTTTCTTTTATCGTCGTATCATCCATTTTTTTTAAAAACTCGGGTTTAACGGAAAATCTGACAGAAACTGTTGCAGGAATAAGTTCTAAAATTTCAATATTGTTATCTTTGTAAAGATTTTTTATATTTACCAATATATCCGGTTCATAGTCAAATGGTAAAATGTTCATGGTTCTTGCAATAAATCGTGTTCCATCAAGATTTATATAGGCATGAAATTGATTTGGATCTATTTTTTTAAGATCCTCAACTTCACCGCGAACATAGGCCTTGACGGTATTGGTTGACAATGAAGCATTTAATGCTGGATCTTTGCCTAGAATATCAATTTTAATATTTTCGACTAATCTTTCATTGGTAGTATCCTGCTTGTAAACCGTGACAGTAACCTCCAGATCCGATACATTAATCATTTTAAATTGATTTTCAGATGAGATTTGGGTGTGAAAAGTAAAAGTTTCTTTTAAGTCAGAAATTATTATTGGCCGCGTATTTACTGTACGAATATTATTTAAAAATTCAGCAGCTCCCTCAACGATAACTTTAGAGGGGTTTATTATTATTCGGCCAATTTTATAACCAGCAGGCACTTCTCCCTGGATAAATGGTTTTACCTGTACCATTTTTTGAATACCCCTATCAAAATCAATTTTTATTGTATCTTTAAAAGATATCACTGAAACTTTGTCGGGTATTTGATTTTTATCAAAAAGTATATGGTATGTGTGTAAACCTGTTTTTGCTTCATTTAGATCAACTACAGCCTTGAGATTGGATGTTGGAAATTTTGTATCCTCTTTTTTTCCTCTAACGGTTAGTTTTACAAAACGCGGGGGTTCAACTTTCCAGAAAAGTTTGTTCGGCAGGTGTATATATTCAACGGGAACCGACAGATTTACAGAGTCAAATTGTAAATCCTGTACATAAACCCAGAAAATACCGGCGAGTAATAAACTAACAAGCTTGGCTTTCCAGTCTTCTGATATTTTTTGAAGTATCCAACTCATGTTTGTCCGCCATATTGATTTTGCCATTCATTGTTCAGTCGATCATTATTAAATGCCGTTAAAAGAGATTTTAATTTAATCGGGTCAACACTTTCCAGGATTTCACCCATATAACAAACGCTGATTTTTCTTTTTTGTTCGGAAACAACAATACTGATGGCATCGGATTCCTCGCTGATTCCAAGTCCCGCTCTGTGTCTGGAGCCATGTGTTTTTTTTAAGCGACTTGAGCTTGAAAGCGGTAAATAAGTCGCTGCTGAAATTATTTGTGAGCCTTCAATAATTACTGCTCCATCATGAAGAGGATTTTCTCCATAAAAAATAGATATTAAAAGTTCTTTGGTTAAATTTGCCTGAAGCGGAATTCCTCCTTCGGCAAGATGACGTAAGCCGATATGATTTACAATCACCATCAATGCGCCGGTTTTCTCATCCATCATTTGTTGGCAGGCTTGTAAAATCTCCTCGATAGGCACATTTCGTGTTTGAAACAATAACCTATATAAACGCGTTTCGCCTAATCGATAAAAAAGACGTCGTAATTCAGGTTGTAAAATTACAATGATGGCTATAAGTACGTAGGCGGAAAACCCTTCAAAAATCCATGTAACAGTTTCAAGTTTTAATAGTTTTGAGACGATCGAAACAACAAATAAAATAGTCATTCCCATGATAACGGGCGTAGCGCGTGTATGTCGAATTAATTTATAGATGTTGTAAATAAACAAGAAAACCAGAAATATGTCGATTATGTTTCGAATTAAAGATGCTGGGATTTCAAGTAAGGAATTCATATCATGTTAAATCAATTGTATATTAAAAATTATCGACTTGATGTAAAGCTAAATATAAGGTGTGGTAAATATATTAAATTGATCATAAGTTGGAAAAAACCAGCAAATAAATCCCTCAATTGTCTTAAAGTATTTTATAGTATAAAACCGCGTTATTCTAGAGGAATTCTAATGAAATATAGCCACTCTCTGATAAAATGGAACTTCTTTATTGTGTAGTACACACGATAATTGAGACGATCGATAAAATTAAACAAAATCGTTATTATAAACTTGACAGTGTGAGTTTTTTAAATCTTTTGTCGATTAATTTCCATCTGGAGGGATAAATTGCCAAATATACAATCAGCTAAAAAAAGAATGCGCCAGAACATTAAAGTTCGCGCTCAAAACAGGATGAAAAAATCATCTATACGAACATGCGAAAAAAAAATACGTAAGTTTACACTTGAAAATAACGTTGAAAAGGCTACAGAAGCATTAAAAACATACTTTTCTCTGGTTGATAAAGCTTCTAAAACAAACCTTCTACACAAAAATACTGCAGGGCGAAAAAAATCCAGATTAAGTGCATTGATTAAAAAAAGTTCATCAACATCGGTACCGACTACTGCTGTTAATCCTGAATAATAAATCGGGCGATTAGCTCAGCTGGTTAGAGCGCCTGCCTTACACGCAGGAAGTCACAAGTTCGAATCTTGTATCGCCCACATTTAAGTGTGTATTTAATGGAGGCTAACGCCTCCATTAAATACTGAAAACTGTATCGCCCTACTCGAACAAACATATATTAAATCTGGAGATGATTTTTGGTTGTTTACAATATGCTGCCGGATTTTTTTTGCAATGGAATTGACTACCTAAAACCCCACTAATACTGAAAATTGTATTGACCTATTCGAACAAATATATTAAATTGGGAGATGATTTTTGGTAGTTTACAATATGCTGCCGGATTTTTTTTTCAATGGAATTGACTATCTAAACCCCAACTAATACTGAAAATTGTATTGACCTATTCGAACAAATATATTAAATCTGGAGATGATTTAATTCCCCAGGAGTTTTTTTTGTTTGCTGGGGTCATAACCAAGTTCATCGTTGTTTTTAAGATTACTATACCAACCGGTAATTACTGTATTTACAATTCGATCACATAAACCTTCGACCACACGTTGTTTCGCCGTAAACTCAGTTTCAAACGGTGGTTGCTCGGGGGAATAAAATGTATCGTATCGAATAGATTTTTTATCGAATATTGTCTCGTCTGAAACTTTTGGGTTTGGGCGTACCCAAATGGTTGCTACTACTGTCATATTGTACCGGCCGGGTTTTCCAAATTGATCAATATCTCGTGGTATCAATTTGTAATATTCAATTTTTCCATAAAGCCATACATCCGCATTTGCTTTGTCTGGTTCAACTTTAAATCTCTTTTGAAGAGCCATTTTTTGAGTTAATATTTCTTTTGTTTCTCCAGTGAGATCTCCCTCGTAACTTGTATTTTCAAAATTATGCACGTAAATTGATTTATATTTTCTCGAAATTGGCTCATCTCCGTCAATGGGCGATTTTTGATTACCTTCAATTAAATCTTGAGATTTACAGGAAATTCCGTTGAAAACATGCAGGAGAAATAATAAATTGAAAAAATAACGTATGGTAGTTAACCTTTTAATCGATAGCATTATAAGACATTTGATTTTGTGATGCACTTGTAAAGATATTTTTCTTACTTTGTATTTACTCCCTTATATTTTTATCTTGCTTGTATTTTTTAATAAAACTTGTTTTAGATTAAGGATTTTACGCTTAACCATTTTAGAAATGGCTAAATAATATTTCGACTTTTTATTGTACTTTTTCTGTAGTCCTGACGGAATTTGAAGCTGTTTATCGAAAAGTATTTGAACTTTTGTTTTTCTTATAAAATAACTTCCCTCGGGAAGCGCGATACCGGAATTATGAATGTATGTGGGTATAATTGGCGCACCGCTGATTTCAGCAATCAAGCCGACGCCACTTTGAAATGTAACCATTCTTTTTGTATCCGGATTCCAGTCTCCTTCAGGGAAGATTAACAAAATATTTTTATTTTCAAGAATATCAGATATTTTCTTCATAGCATCACTTAATCCGGATATACTTTTTACAAATATAACTTTATCGCCAAGCAACCATGTTAACCACTTTTTTTTTCTATGCCTTAAGGCAATCATGAAATATAACTTCAATGCAGACTTTAACGGGAGTGATATAAAAATCAGCAATGGATCAATATAACTTTTTTGATTTGATGCAATGATCACTCCTCGACCATCAGGAATGTTTTTTGCTCCTTTAATATTAAGGGACAAATATATTTTAAAAAATATTTTTAAAGCAAAATAACCAAATGAAAAAATTATTTTTTGCGTCAATGTTAAATTACTTTTTTCCCTGTTTAGATGTTTTTATGGCTTCCAACATTTTTAAAATAGGCGCTTGAGCTGTCTTGTTTGAGTATACCCTACCCAGATCGCCAAGAGTTAAACCAGCTTTAAACTCATTATGTAATTCGGGAATATATTTAATCAGTACATCAGCTCCATATTGTGTTAATTTGTGCTTATCTATTACTTTAAGTAAATCTATTTTTTGGTCTTTTTGTAATAAAAGATAATCTGTAATAATTTTAGATCTTACGATTGAGATAAAATCGTCAACGCTTACTGAGCTAAGCAGCGAGCGTAATGCTGCGCCTTCTACATACTTTTCTTTTCTGTCAGGAAAAGCAAGCTGGAGGTTTTCTGCCCCAAATTTAGTTAATTTAAAATCAGAAACATACTCGCTGTCATTGATATCGAAACCAGCGACATTAAATTTGTTGCTATCAATCGAGACGCCGATTTTTTTTTCAATTTGAAAAATGATATCCAGAAAATCAATGCTGTCTGCGCCCAGGTCATCCATAAGCGAATCGTCGGAATGAATTTCATCAATTCCTGAAAATCCAAGCGCGTCTGCTAAAATCTCTTTAACCTGATTTTCAATATTCATAGTGCTTCCTGAGCATATCCTACAGGGATAATGGCTCCAATTTTTTTATTTTTTTTTATGTTTAAATGTGATACGATTTCATCTGAGGCTATACATGCGCCGTGGACAAAACAAGTGTTATAACCAAGGCTTTCTGCGGCTAAAATTGTCATCATGGCTACGCATGCAATAGATTTTATGATTCCTTCCTCGTCAAGTTTAATCGCGCCGTATGGATCTGATTCAAATGCATGAACAAGGCCGCCTCGTGGTTTATAAACCGGAATCATTAGCAGAGGCGCAGTTTCAAATGAATAGAAGTATTTTGCATAGTCATCGAGCATTTGTCTGAATTCATTTTTTGCTCCAGTGTAAACAAGTTCAATCTTTTTTTTAATGATATCTTTTAATATATTGATCGTATTTAAATCATCAACAAGAATGATTTCCCAGTCTTTTCTCCCGCCTGCATATGGTGAAGTTTTTGCAATTTCCATGATTTTCTCAACATCTTCCCTGGGGATTTTTTCCGTTTTAAAATGCCGGATGCTTTTTCTTTTATGCGCAATTGTCTTTAAAGAATCAAATAATAAATTATTTTTCATATGCCGGTATTAAATCCTCCGTCAATAGCGTATGTTTTTCCGTTAATAAATTCTGCCTCGTCTGTTGATAAAAAATAAACAAGATTGGCGACATCTTCGGGAATCCCAAGTCTTTTGGAAATAGAAAGTCGATTAACTTCTTCTTCAGCGTATTCCCTGGTTTTTTTTAACTCTCCGCTGTCAATCGGTCCGGGAGCTACATTATTAATTCGAATACCTTTTTTACCGTATTCTGCGGTGAGTACTCTGGACATGGATTCCATAAACCCCTTTGTTCCGGCATAAATCGATGCGCCTCTAAGGCCTCTTTGCGCCATAACCGATGAAATATTAATGATAACACCTTTTCTTTTCAAGAGCATCTGGTTTATAGCTGTTCTGGTTATTTTTACCAATGATTTAATGTTTATCATGAGCATTAAGTCAATATTTTCATCGGGATAATTTGATAAAAGCCCATGAGTGTTTAACGACGCTCCGTTAATTAAAATATCTACATTTTCCATTTCTTTAACAAATTTGTCAATTTCACTTTCAATGCTGAAATCTGCGCGTATAATTTTACATTTTATGTTCAGCTCATCCATTAAACTTTCACAATTGATTATATTTCGATTGCCGTGCAAGATGACATCATAATCCCTGGTTAAAAATTTTTTAGCAATGGCAAGTCCTATTTCGGAACTTGCGCCGGTAATAATAACTTTATTGCCCATGTCTTCCTATTACAAGAGCAGAATTTTGCCCGCCAATGTTGGCATTTAGTTTTAAAATATTGTTTATCTTCATTTTGTGTTCCTCGCCTTTAATTGCAAATAACCCGACGGTATCATCGGGAAATTCATAATTGACGGTTACCGGTGTTACTTGATTCTCTAACGCGTAAATAACTCCGCAAACTTCAAGGGCGCTGCAGGCACCTATGCCATGTCCAATAGAACCTTTTAAAGAAAATACCGGTATCTTCTTATATCTGTCTCCAAAAATAATTTTCATTGCATTTGCTTCGGCAGGATCATTTTTAAAAGTACCCGTTCCGTGAAGATGAACACTGTCGATATCATCAGGACTTAGTCCGGCATCTTTAATCGCACTTATGGCAGCTTTTGCCAGATATAATCCGGAAGGTTCAGGATCTGTCACCAGGTATCCGTCCATGGTTGAACCATAGCCTTTGATCTCTGCAAGGATTGATTTTTGATCTGCTTCATCAGCGCGTTGTAAAGTAAATAGAGCCGCTCCTTCGCCTAAAACAAGACCGCTTCTTTTTTTATCAAAAGGTCTGCAGGCACATGCAGGATCGCCGTCCCAGGTAGAAAATGTTCCCAGTCTTTGAAATCCAAGGTATTGAGAATAGTTGAGCATGGAGTCAAACCCGCCAGTAATAAAAATTTTGTTTTCTGTTTTTTTTAAAAAGCGGTAGCCAATACCGATTGCCTGAGATGATGCAACACATGTAGCCAGGTTTACCGAGATTCCGCCATGTATGTTATATTTTAAAGCGGCCTGCATGGCGACATCGTACGTACTATGATAATAATCGTCTAATTTAATTATTTTGTCACCATCACTGATATTTTCAACCAAATCAGGAACATTTATATAATCCAAGCCTGTTCCCAGGCTTAAAATTCGCGATGCCTCATTGTACTTTTCAATTTCACAAGATGATTTAAATAATTGCTCAAGGGTATAGTCTAAAAAATATTTTTTCCTATCATCTCGATCTGTTAAATTTTCATTCCATATTTCTTTTTTAACTTCAGCTCCAATACTTTTTGTAAAAATGTTTACATCCATACCCTTTAGCTCAGCTGTCGCTGTATGTTGATTTTTAATTGCGTTATAAAATTCGTTTTGATTGTTTCCAATGGGCGAAGCAAGAGACATACCTGTAATTACAATATTTGAATTATTATTTTTCATGATGACAAATTATTTTTATCAATGAAATCCTTGTTCGTTCCAGTTTTTAAACATTTCAATAGCACAAATATCTTCTGTAAAGTATTTAGACGTTTGAAGTTCTTCGCTTGAAGTATAGGCTATGCCTGCTTTTACCGAACCGTCAATGGCTGTTTTTGCGCTGCCAATCAAGAATACACCTTGATAATCTGTAGTCACTCCGTGCCATACCAACGATCTTCCCGATTCATAAATGGTGACATTGTCTCCGTGCAGACCAAATACTATGCTGGCAAAACTTACCGGTAAGTTTGCCAGTACCTTGAATTGTTCAATCGGCGACAATTTAGAAAAAAAATTTTTATTAAATAACTCTGGACTAAATTTGCCGTTTATTGAATAATTTTCAGTAATCAAAGCGGGAATTTTTAAAAAATCAGTTCTTGGAAATTTTTCTATGTCAGAGTCGAATATCTTAAAGTTGTCAAAATATTGTCCGGTATTAAATATTTCGCTGGATGCAATGGTTTTAAAATCAATTTTACACAATGCAAAAAAAAGCGGCATATCATCATGAAAAGAATTGTCTGATAAAATATTATGTATACCTTTTATTAATGCGGCAGTTTCCAGATTAAAATATTTCATTAATTTTTTATCTTTAAGCGTCGATCTGACAGAAATTTCTTGCAGAGATTGATATTCTTTATAGTCGAGGTTCATATCATTCAACAATCGTCATGTTTCTCGTAAAAAGAGTCTCATATTTGTTTAAAACTTCTTTTTGACCAGGTAAGAGTTTCGTTAATCCAAACATAAGGGAGCCGGTTGCTGAAATATTTTCGCCGACCATTGCTTCTACACTTACCATGGCTCCTTTATCTTGAATACTCTCAATCTTAGAGTGTAACTCAAGGCGGTCGCCGGGAATTACCTGGTGAGAAAATTTCATTTGATCAACTTTTACAAGCGCAGCAAAAAGTTCCGGTTTTTTTTCATGTCGAATGGTAAGGTTGATTAACCAACCCGAAAGCTGCGCCAGACTTTCGATCGTCAAGGCGCCCGGATATATCGGATAAAGCGGAAAATGTTGTTCAAGATAGTCTTCGCTCAACGTAACGCACTTTATACCTTTTGCATAACTTCCATACCTAATTTCGGTAATACGATCTAATAGTAAATATCTCAATGTAGGTTCCTTGAATCAGTATCAACTGATTTGTTAATACACAAAGGTAAACAATAGTTCTGCCTTTATGGGTGTAAAGACAAAATATGGTGGATCAGATATAAGAGCCTGTGCGCCAATGCCCACACCATATAAAGGTCTATTTACAAAACTAAATCTTATGCCCGGCCCGCCTTCGATAAACCAGTGAAAGTTGTTTAACATAGAGGCGTTGATTACATCTCTAGGCGAATAGGAAAGTTCTTTGAAATCTGCTGTTCCCGTTTTCAATGCAAGTTAGTTGTTTTATTGTAATTGACAAAGGATATTGTTTGCTTTAAAATGATTCGACAGTTCGGGTAACTTGGTTAAATGAAAATATTTAAAGTAATGAAATATAATGCAATAACTGGGATCACTTGTTTTTTTATCACCGCTTTTATGCCTGTTCAAAAATCAATTCATTTGATGGCGGCACCTTTAAACATTCCGGAAAAATCAGAGTTGAAATTTGTTGATAAAAAAAATAAAATCCTGATGTACACAAGGGAAATGAAAAACACAAATCTTCTTGCTGTAAAGGCGGTGACCGTTATAGATGCCGGTATTTTTAAGGTTGCCGAACTTTTGAGGGATATTGATGCACAAAAACAATGGAGAACCCAGGCTGCAAATTCTTCTTTAATTGAAAAAATAAACGATCAGCATCTCATTATTTTTAATGAATTAGAACTCCCCTGGCCGCTAAAAAACAGGTATTTTTTTCTGGAAGCGGTAGTAACGGTTTTTACCGATCAGGGTCAGGCGGTTATCGACATAAACAGCCTTGATCGTAAATTTTCTGATTATGAAAACATCACGGGTATTCGCTTAAATAACATTCATGCGCGAATTAAACTGCAATACATCAGCGAAAATAAAACAGGAATAACCTATGAATTGATCGCCGATCCAGAGGGAAGTTTACCTCATTTGATTGTAAACTTTTTTAATAAAAAATATCTTTACCTTGATTTATATAATTTAAAAAAACTGGCTCAAGATCCAAAGTATGAAATTGCGGCAATAAATTCTGCAGAATACAAAATGATTTATGAGCATACAAAAGATCCCGCATTAATTAAAAATGTTATTCGCTCTAAATTAATCGAATTTTCGGGTAATCCCTGGAAAGTTGATTTTTTAATGAAAAATAAAAAATTTGTTGATATCATTTATAAACTTAGGGGTGAAATTGGCGAAATGGCCTATCTTGGCGAAGGTGATACCCTGAGTTCGATTGATATAACAAAATTGGTTATCGGTTCTTACCTGAAAGAATACGATGTTCCTGATTATGACATATATAAAATTCAAAATGATGCAGAGTTCAACAGTATTTTGCGCGATGAAAAATCCAAAAAATACATTACGAAAAACCGGATTGAAAATATAATATTTAAATACTACCAACCCGAAAATCCGTCGTGGAAACGTTTAAAAGACGATATCATATATTTTTATCTTAAGGAATATGGAATATCAGATGCCGAAATTCAAAAAATTCAGTATGAAACCAGCCTTAACGTTATTGTGCGCAAAGAAAAAACAAATAAAATACAAAACAATTTAGAAAATATAATATTAAATCACTATCAAGAAAATGATCCTTCGTGGGTACGCTTGAAAAATGACATGATATTTTATTTTTTAAAAGATTTTGGAATACCCGAATCAGATATATTTAAAATACAAAATGATACTGAATTAAATAATATTATTTATGACAAGAAGTTTGGTAAAGATATTTCAAAAAGCAGAATTGAAAATATAATAAATCGATATCACCTTGGGCAAAGCGCCGCATGGGAACATTTTAAAGAATATTTAGCCACAGTTGATCGGCCATGAAGTTTTTATAAAAAGGTCAAGACAGGAAAAGTTTATTCTTCCCAAAGGTAGTCGTACAATATTACGCCTGCCGCAGTAAAAAAAAGACAAAACGCTGCTTCTAAAGAAAGAAAATTGAGGCCGGCAGACCAGCCCTTTAGTTGTACGGCCAGCCGTGAATAAGAACTTGCTGAAATCATCAACGGTATTGATATCGGAAAAAACACAATGAACATAAGTACATGACGAAAACGGGAATGAAGGGCAAGTACGGATGTGATTTGTCCGATAAGCGCGATGCCAATTGAAGCCAGCATGCCGCATACTAGAAGCTGAAAAATCATGTTAGTTAGCGGCGCTGTCATTTGTCCCGCAGAATATCCGCCTGTTGAGGGCTTGAAGATATCGCCGCCATAAAGAACCATCCATACAAGAAATTCCAGTATCCAGAGTAAAAACATTGAACCAATCGATGCGATACTTTTTGTTAAAAATACAATGTAACCTTCAACTCCCGAAAGTTTAACAGCACGAAGGGCGTTGGCCTCCCATTCCCATTCCTGCGAAGCGATCAGAGAAAACAGACTGCTGATCATGTGTACCGACCATAACACGCTTACGGCGATTTCCATGTTGATTTGTTCAGAGGGGTAGGTAAATCGAAATAGTAAAAAAAGGCCAATGGAAAGTACAGAAGAAACCATATAAAATGATGTACCAAAAAAATACAGTTTTAGTTCTTTGGCAAGTAGTGTTCGAAAAACTTTCACCCAAGTAACTCCCTCAGCTGATCTAACGGCATCTCATTTTTTGTCATCGGCTTTTGAAGTTCACCATTTTGAATGTACCAGACGGTACTGGTGAGTTCATATGCCCTGTCAATGTCGTGATCGACAAAAATAAAACTTTTAATTTTCCAATGTAAAGCAGGTATACCTCTGTTTTCTATAATTGATAGTAAAAGTTTTTGTCCTTGAATATCAAGTCCGGTAAAGGGTTCGTCAAAAAAAACAAATTCGGGTTTTGCTAAAATCATTCGAGCAATCATCAATCGCTGAATCATTCCTCGGGAAAATCCGTCGATAAATTTGCTGCGTGCTTTTATCAGACCGGTCATTTCCAGGGCGAACAAAACTTCGCTAATTCGGGCTTCTCCATAGAGCTCCTGAAAAAAAAATAAATTATCATAGGCGCTAAGGCGGGCATAAAACATACTTTGATGACTCATGAGCTGCATTTTTAAATGGAAATTTTTTTTCCCTAAATTTAAATAGTCGATAGAACCTGAGTCAGGTTTATACACGCCGGATAAAAGATATAAGAGCGTACTTTTACCTGCTCCGTTTACGCCGTAAAGAGATATAAATTCATTTTCACAAATTTCGCCGGAAGCTGAATTCACAGCTCGGTGATATCCAAATTGTTTTTTTAATTGATTAAATTTTAATAGAACGCCTGACATTATAGCTTGATGAGCTTATCCATGGCTTCCATTTTTTCATTCAGTATTTTTTCTTTTTTTTGCATTACTTCGGGAGTCAGATTTAAGCTTTTTAAGTGTTGTAATTCAAATGCAATACGACTTTTGTTCTTTGCCTGTATCATTTGCAGCCATACAGGGCGGCCTTTTATGTAATAAAAAAAAGCAAGTAAGCTAATTATAAATGCAGCTAACCCGCCGATTTTGGTATACATACTGATTGGAGAACTTGCGCCGATGGATTGATTTCCCTTTTGCATATTTGATCCTTCGCCTTGTTCCGGTATTCCGCCTGTAAAAATTAAAGTAAATTTTCCTGGTTTGTTTGGCAGAGTTATGATTTCAGCGCCGATATTATCATTAAAAACAGCTTTTGTATCCCATGCGGGATTTTCTTTCCATGTTACCGTCATATTTTTTGAATGTAAAATAATCATGGGTTTTGTGGTCATCGGGTATATGTTTTCAAAAGTTATTTCCAGAGGTTTACCGTCATAACGATAATTTAATCTTGCCTGGTAGTATTTTTCTCCTGGCTTTACAGGCTGCTCTAATACATAATATTCAGGTCTGTCTGGCAAAGGCTGTGGATTTAGCTTTAAGGTCTTAATATCGCTTTGACCATGCATTGTTTCAATTGTTGCAAGCGCTTCCAGATTTTTACCTTCTTTGGGAATATACATTAATATGCCATTTCTGCTTCCTCTTTCGGTAAATGTATATCTGCCAGTGTTGGTAAAATGATGCGTAATATCAGTAGCTAACACATCTTTATAATAGTAAATTTCAATAAACTTTTCAAGATTGATGTCTTGTGAAAATGTATTCGTTGTATCATAAACATCAATGTTAATGTCTATAAGATTACCAGGTGTGTTCGGCGGAATTACCTTGTTGTAATTTACCCCATTATGAGTGATTTGAACCATATAAGGAGCATTTTCCATCGCAGGAAGGTTGTTGATCATGAAAGGCAGAGCCACATCTGTTTTTGTAGAAACCATTTGCATGGTGTCGCTGAGTTTGATTACAGTAATTTTTTCAGCGTACCTTGAAGGGGCATTTAATGTTTTATTGCTTGCTGATATTTTTAAATCAATAGCCGAAAGTTGATTTACAATAAGGCATAAAAGGGTGAGTGACTTTACTATTTTTATCATTTGCTCTTAATCTTTTTATATTCATTTTCAGATGATTGCCATTCGTCAAGAAGTTCGTCTTTTAATATTTCATAATCATCGTTTGCTATTTTACCAATTTTGTTTTCCATATCAAGATCTCTCAGGGCAAGCTTTGTTGATTCAATATCATCGCGCAAGTTTTGTTCTTTATCTTCTTTTGTTTTTTTAACTTTATCAGCTTCTTGAAAATAATTTACATGGCTTGCGCCGCGAACAAAAGGCATAAGTAAAAATAGTATAGCTAAAACAATGATCGTAAAGATAATAATGTATTCCATGATTTATGTTCAAAACTTTGATAAGAGCCGGAGCGTAAATTCATTTTTATATAAAAACTTTTGACAAAGCCCCTGCCTTTTGAAAGCGTGTATAAAAAAGATAAATAAATTATTGCATTAACAATAATGTAATGTGTGTAACAAAATTTATGTATAAACATAAAAGGAGGGATTTTGGGCAAAGATAATGTTAAAAAAATCATTGTATTTGGCGCAAGCGGAAAAACCGGTCATCAAGTCGTCAGATACGCTCTTGAAAAAGGATTTCATGTGACAGCTATGGTAAGAGACAAGTCAAAATTAACGTTAAAGTATCATAATCTTCGCGTAATTAAAGGAAACATTATTAATATAAAAGATGTTGAAAATGCGATAAAAGATCAGGATTTTATAGTATCAGCTCTTGGCGTTAAACCTGGGCAGGAACCGGTTTGTTGTAAAGGCATTACAAATATTTTAGCTGCGATGAAAAAATTAAATGTTAAAAGGCTTGTAGTTGTTTCTGCCTATGGCGCACGTGAAACAGCAACTGGTTTTTATGGTAAAATATTAAATTTATTCATAAAAAAAATTATGCAAGATAAAAATGAAATGGAAGAACTCATAGAAAAAAGCAGTTTCGATTGGACAGTTGTAAGACCTGTTATTTTAACAAACGGTTTGTTCAGCGATAAATATAATTTACAAACAGAAGGTACTCTAACAGGACTTCATTTTATTTCACGCGAGGATACAGCAAGGTTTATCGTAGATTCACTTGAAACTAAAGATTATAAAAAGAAGTTTGTAACCATATATAACTAACTAGTACTATGTCTGTTTAATTTATACATGTTCAAACTTGAAGCGGCTCCGCATTAATTTTAAATATTGTGAAGCAGACAAACTTGTCAAGTAGCGTTTCCGCTTGAATTTGTTTTGCGCAAGCGGAACAAATTAAAAAGACGCGGTACTAGTATTATTTGCTGACAAAAGAAATCTTATATAAAAGCTGGCTTATGTTAAATGATGGTGATTTGGTTCCGGTCGGGCTTTCAGGAACCATAGTTGTACAGACGGCCCACGGTTTTTTAGAAAAAGACGATTCTTTGGAAAATATATTCAAAAAACAAACCGTTCTTTTTTATTTTTACCCTAAAGATATGACGCCAGGCTGCATTACAGAGGCCGTCGGTTTTCAGGAGCATCTTGCTGAATTTAAAAAACTTAATGTACGAGTAATCGGTTGCTCTCGAGATACTGTAAAATCTCATTGCGGCTTTATAGAAAAAAAATCTCTGGCCTTTGAATTGATCAGCGATACTTCAGGAAAAATCACCGAGGCCTTTGGCGTCTGGGCTGAAAAATCAATGTATGGCAAAAAATTTATGGGCATCATCCGCAGTTCGTTTCTAATAGAAAAGGGCAAGGTCGTTAAGGCGTATCCAAAGGTTAGCGTGAAAACGCATGCTCTGGATGTATTGGAGTTTTTAAAAAGCAGGTAATTCGGATATAAAATATTAAATTTTAAGAAATATAATGGGGTTTAGCGCACCCCTGACTTCAACCGGCGGATGATTTACCAATGCTGTCTTTGTTACGCCGGTTTACGTCACCCCTCGCGTAAAATATGTATGGGTTAATTTACAGAAATTTCTATCCGCGCCAAATAAGGAATAAATGAAATGGAAAATATTAAAATAGACAAAAAAACTCTTGAAGAAATAAATGAACACGCTGTAAAGGAATATCCAAAAGAATGTTGCGGCTGGGTGCTTCAACAAAAAGATACAAGTTTAAAATACTTTGCCGCTGAAAATCTACAGGATAAATATCACAAACTTGACCCTGAGACATATCCTCGAACTTCAAAAGATGCCTTTCTTATGGATACTTTAAAGTTAAGTCGGGCAACTGAAGCCATCGAATCCAGCGGTGGGAGTTTGTTTAGCATTGTTCATTCCCACATCGACTGTGACGCATATTTTTCTGCAGAAGATGAATTGCAAATGTCAACGCCAGATAACAATGGTCCTGTTTTTTCCGCAAAATGCTATATTGTCGTATCCATTCAAAATCATAAAGCTGCAGGTAATGCAGTTTTTATCTATGATAAAAAAGAAAAGAAATACCAGAAAGGTAATCTCGTCGTAAGTGATGCATAAAAAAATCTGCACATTTGTATTTTTTATCCATGAATCACATGAATAGCTACATTGATTTATTTATCATGTATAAAGGGGTAAAGTACCCCGCAAAATTATATGGCGATAAAATTGTTGCCCAAATGTGCAACATAGAATTAGCCAGGGCAGGCATTGACCGATATAAAGTACATTTTTTTAAACGTAAAATCCAGTTGTTTTTTAATTTAGAAAATATTATAGTGGACTACCATGAAGTGATCATTCGCTGGTTTGATCCTTTGTATAAACTTCGTTTATTGATCACGGGTACGTTTATGGTTTTTCCTGTTTTTGCCATGTTTGTATTGGCAGGTTTAAAAGGCGGAATTTCGCGACTTCTGCCATTACTTGTAATTTCACTTGGAGTTTCTGCGATCAGCGGCTTGTTGGCTTTTTACTTTTTTCGTCTTGCGCGTTTAAATAAAGAATTTTTGTACTTTAAAATATTTTTAGTGCTGCTGGTTGTGAGCGTTCCAATAATGTATTGGAATCCGTTTTCGGTGTATATCGTTGCGGCAGGGGCCGGTATTTTTGCATTTTTTACTATCGCTCACTATATTTTTTCAAATGGATTTAACGTTTATAAATACTATCTCAGTTTGACATGGATTTTGCTGATGATTTTTTTATATTTCTGGATTGTAAGTATATTTAAGATTGCCGTAGATTATAATCTGTACAATTCTGTGAAGGGAGTCCTGTCGGAGTCAAATGATCAGACTACATATTCCTTTGGCAGCATAACCTGGGAAAAACCAATAGACTGGAAAGTTACACGCTATTCATTTTTTCAAACCATTTTAAAAAGAAGATATTTATTATGGCAGTTTTCTCCTTTACCTGTTCAGGAAAAAATATCAACCCCTGAGTCAGATGAGTTTGGTTGGATCGCTGTTTCTATGCAATCTCCCCTGGAAGTTTTATCTCAAATTAATAAATATCTTGAAGTTCAAAAAAATTTACTTCCTGCTGAACTTCTTGAAAAAAGTAATCCCCGTCAGGATTTATCAATGAATGGTCAAGCCATTTTACAGTCATTTACTTATTACGACATGATCGAACGAAAGGTTAGTTCGATTCATCTTTTGCTGATTCCTGTATCGGATGAACAACAAAATAACCCTTTAAGCACAATGATATTTGCTTTTAAAATTTCTCAAAGCGCTTCAGTAAATTACTATCTTGATTTAATTAAAAGCGGAATTAAACGCAGAATTCGCTAGTCGATAACGTCGGGGGTAGGGCAAGACCGTGGCTTGACCGCAGGGGGCCTTGTGATCTCATGAGATGTTGTTTTGCATCTCATGCAGAAGTAAAGATCTCCTTGCCCCCTTTTAAATAAAACTTTTGACTGGTTAAACGATTGACAGCTTGTAAAATTATTTTCTAGAGTTATTCATATGATCAATATTATATTATCCGGCGGAAGCGGAACAAGGCTTTGGCCGGTGAGCCGAAAAATGCTGCCTAAACAATTTGTTAAAATATTTAATGGACAGTCTCTTTTTCAAAAAACATTACTGAGAAACCGGAGTGTTTGCGATGAAATCATTATTTTAGGTAATGACGAGCAATTTTTTCTGGCAAAAGATCAAATTGAAGAGGTTTCCAGGGTCGATGTGCAAAATCAATTTCAATATATTTTAGAGCCCTTTGGTCGAAATACCGCGCCTGCCATTGCGCTTGGTTGTATGGCTGTAAAAGAAGATTCTGTTGTGCTGGTTACGCCTTCGGATCATCTGGTAAAAGACGAGACAAGCTATAAAAAAGTTATGAAAAAAGCTGAAGAGCTTGCGCTTGCGGGTTATCTCGTTGTTTTTGGAATTAATCCTTCATCTCCTGAAACGGGTTTTGGTTATATTCATGTAGACGGCGAAACCGTTTTGGGGTTTAAAGAAAAACCGGATCTTGCAACGGCTGAAACTTACGTTGCTTCCAAAAAATATCTTTGGAACAGCGGTATGTTTTGTTTCAAAGCATCAGTTTACTTAAACGAACTGAAAAAACAAGCCCCTGATATTTATGAAGCTTCTCTGATTGCATTTGAAGAAGCTAAAACAAAAAATCCAATCCGTATCAACGATGCCCTGATGATGAAAATTCCGGATAACAGCATTGATTATGCGGTACTTGAAAAAAGCGACAAAATGAAGGTAGTAGCCGCCGATATAGGTTGGTCTGACATGGGCAGCTTTGAGAGTTTAAAGACGGAGCTACCGACGGATCAAAACGGAAATACCGTTTGTGAAAATTTTTTACAGATCAATTCAAAAAACAATTTTGTTTTATCGTCAGGGCGTACCATTGCCGCCATTGATATCGAAGATCTGACCATTGTAGATACGCCCGATGCGCTTCTCATCGCCAGACAGGGAAGCGGTCAGAAAGTAAAAAACGTTGTTCAAATGTTAAAGGACTCAGGTTCTGATCTTCACGATACCCATTTGACATCGCATCGACCATGGGGTACATATACTGTTCTTGAGGAATCTGATAAATATAAAATTAAACGGATTGTCGTAAAACCTGGTAAACGACTGAGTCTTCAAAAGCACTTTCACCGAAGTGAGCACTGGGTGGTTGTTTCGGGTACGGCTGTCATTAAAGTTGGCGAAAGTGAAGAAACCGTACAGGTAAATCAGTCAGTTTATATTCCCATCGGTAAGCCGCACAGGCTTCAAAATCCCGGCAGAGTGGATCTTGTACTCATTGAAGTTCAGGTGGGTGAGTATCTTGGTGAAGATGATATCGTTCGTCTTCAAGACGATTTTAACCGGCAGACCTGAAAGATAAAACAAATAACTGCAGTTGTTTATTTAGGTATTGTCGCGTAACGCCTGATAATAGTAGTTCACTGCTTCCATAAAACCGTCTAAATTGCCGCAGTCAAAACGTCTGCCTTTAAATTTATAGGCAATGACTTTACCCTGTTGGGCCTGTTTCATCAGTGCGTCTGTGATTTGAATTTCGCCGTTTTTACCTGGTTTTTGGTTTTGAAGCAGGTCGAAAATATCGGATGTTAATATATAGCGGCCTATAATCGCAAGATTGGAAGGCGCTTCTTCCGGCTCTGGTTTTTCAACCATTAAATTTACCCGGTAACAGTCATCGTCAATTTTTTCGCCGGCAATGATTCCATATCGATTGCTCTGGTTTTTCTCAATTTCTTCAACGGCTACAATTGAACATTTGTACTTTTCATACATGCGAACCATTTGTGATAAAACCCCTTCTTCTGCCGTGCAAAGGTCATCGGCGAGTATAACAGCAAAGGCCGATTGGTTAATTAAAGGCTTTCCTGTTAAAATGGCATGTCCGAGGCCTTTCATCTCGTTTTGCCGGATGTAGGTAAAGGAGCATTTATCAATAAGGTTTCGAATTTCTACAAGGTATTGTTCTTTATCGGTGCCGCGGATTTGCGCTTCAAGCTCATAACTCACATCAAAATGATCTTCAATAGCCCGCTTACCTCGTCCTGTCACAATGGCCATATTGTTAAAACCTGCATCGATGGCCTCTTCAACTCCATATTGAAGCAAAGGTTTGTTTAAAATTGGAAGCATTTCTTTTGGAATTGCTTTTGTAGCGGGTAAAAATCTTGTCCCATAGCCTGCAGCAGGGAAAAGACAAGTTGTGATATTCATATGCCTAAAAAAATGACTATTTGTATTTTGTAAAGGCTCATTTATTCTTTAATTTGCAGACTAGCCTTGTTTTTTTCATAAAGATCAAGCGCGTTTTTAACAATTTTCAAGGCAGCATCTTTATGAAGTACTTCTTTTACTGTGACAGGTTTTTTTTCAAGACGTTTATATATAGTAAAAAATTCTTTAAGCTCGTCAAGTTTTGCCGGAGGAAGATCGTCGACATCAAAAACATTTTTATATGCCGGGTCAGCTTCAAGAACAGAGATGATTTTATCATCCATTTCATCACCGTCGATCATTTCAATGGCGCCGATCACCCTGCACGGGGCAATGCAGCGAGGAACAAGAGCTTCTTGTGAATAAATGATCACATCAAGCGGGTCTCCGTCTTCACAGTAAGATTGAGGTATAAAGCCATAGTTTTGGGGATAAAAATTTGGCCCATATAATATTCTGTCAACATAGATCAATCCGCTTTTTTTGTCGATTTCATACTTTACGCGTGAACCAGCAGCAATTTCAACGACTCCGTTTAAAAATTCCGGAGGATTCGTACCAATATCAATAGAATGCCACGGGTGCAGAACAGGATAGTTTTTATAAGCCATATATTAGATCTCAAAATAAATTTGACTCATCCGGTCAATGATGATTTGATAGAGAATTTAGCCTTTGATTTTCAGGGGCTGCCCTCGGGGTTGTCGAATAAGTCAAAATTTGAAACGCGAAGACGCAAAGAACGCAAAGGAATGAAAGAAAATGATAAGAAAAATCCCTTTATTTCTTTACTTTGCGCCTTCGCTCCTTTGCTGTGAGACTTTTTAGACAGTCCCTTTAACCCTTACGATATATTACAGTAAGCGGATGATCGGTAATTAGACCTTGAGTAAACAGAGCTGAAAACAATGAAAATACATTTGTTTATGGAAACCCTCGTTGACAGAGTCGATCAACTTTTGCTACTGGATAGTTCAGATGTCTATAATTCCCCGTCTGAAATTACCAAGAAAACCCGTTTATAAAAAATTTGAAACAGAACTTGATTTTTTTTCGCTTTTTAAAAAATTAGAAAGAGAGTACGAACATTGTTTTATACTTGAATCACTCGGTGAACAAACCTTTGATTCGCGTTATTGTGTGATTGGCTTTAACCCCGCCATGTTGATTTCCTGTAAACAGGGAAAACTAAACATTGACGGAAAGCTCTACGACGTTGAAAATCCTTATGATGCCCTGCGTGAAATTATGCCTCAAGATGTTATTTCGCGAAATTACGCCGGCGGTTTAGTGGGTTATCTGGCCTATGATGCAATGAATTATTTTGAACCGGCCTTAAAACTTAAAGAGCATTTAAATTTTGATACATTTATGTTTGGCGCCTACACCGACGGACTTATTTTTGATTCCATGACCGGCGAAATTTTATATTTTTTTTATGACAACGATCGTTCTGAAATTATAACTTCAATTGCAAAAAAACATTATGGTGATGCAAGACCGACGCGAGTAAAAAACATGGGGGCTTCCAAAACCCGCGAAGAACACAGCGCTATGGTTGAAAAAACCAAAGAAGAAATCATCAACGGCAATACTTTCCAGTGCCAGATTGGTTTTCAAATCAATTATGAAATCGAAGGCGATACAATTGCTGTTTATGAAAAACTTCGACAGATTAACCCTTCTCCATATATGTTTTATGTCAAGTTTGGCGACAAAAAATTTATTGGAGCAAGTCCTGAATTGTTATTTCGTCTGCGTCAGGGCGAGATTGAAACTTTTCCGCTTGCAG
Source organism: Spirochaetia bacterium (assembly GCA_029857955.1). Classification (GTDB taxonomy): domain Bacteria; phylum Spirochaetota; class Leptospiria; order Turneriellales; family JAOUFE01; genus JAOUFE01. The sequence continues at coordinate 6,057 of JAOUFY010000019.1, read as the reverse complement.
GAACCATTCGCAGGGGGCAAAATTCCGATGAAGACAGGTCGCTTGCTCGAATCCTTTTAAATGATCCGAAAGAAATTGCCGAGCATAACATGCTTGTTGATTTGCATCGAAACGATCTTGGCAGGGCGGCAAAAATCGGCAGCGTTAAGGTTCGTCGTTTAATGGATGTGAAAAAGTTTTCACATGTTCAGCATATTTCAAGCGAGGTCGTCGGTATTTTAGACCGCAATGAAGATATGTTTTCCGGATTGGCAAAATCATTCCCTGCGGGAACGCTATCCGGCGCACCGAAAATTGAATCTATGAAGATCATTCAAAGACTTGAAAATGATGCCAGAGGTCCCTATGGCGGGTCTATTGGCCATTTTGGGTTTAATGGAGATTCTACGCACGTTATACCCATTCGCACGCTTTTTGTAAGCGGCAAACAAGCCTATACGAGAGCTTCAGGCGGGGTGGTATATGATTCGATTGCGGATAATGAATATCAGGAAATTTTAAATAAATCTGCCGCGATAACACGCGCTGTTGAAGGATTTTCAAAATGAAGGTCTTAATTATTGATAATTACGATTCGTTTACTTATAATTTGTATCAATACGTTGGCGAAATTTTAGAATTAAATTTTCCAAACAGCCGGCTTGACGTGGTTCGCAATAATGAGATCACTGTTGATGAGATTGAAAAAAGAAATTATAATAAAATCATCATTTCTCCTGGTCCCGGAAGCCCTGACGATATAAACTATTTTGGAGTTTGTTCGGATGTGATAAAACTTCTTGGAAAAAAAATTCCTTTGCTGGGTGTTTGTCTTGGAATGCAGGGAATCGCTCATTGTTTTGGCGGAATTGTAAAAAAGGCCAGAGTTCCTATGCATGGAAAAACATCTCTCATTGATCATGACGAAAAAGGCATATTTACAGGTTTACCCCAAAATCTTGAGGTGATGAGATATCACAGTCTTATCGTTGCTTCTGAAAGTATACCTGATGACCTTGTCATCACTTCTCGAAGCAAATTTATCGATCAAGAAGGATATGAAATTATGGGCCTTCGTCATAAACAATATCCCATAGAGGGAATTCAGTTTCATCCGGAGTCTTTTGCTACCGAGGGCGGAAAAAAAATGCTGGAAAATTTTATTTTGGGAAATTAATGTTGAAAAAAATACAGAGTACAAATATATGCTTTTAAAACGTGAAAATGCCGCATTAATACTTCATGATGGCACAGTGTTCCCCGGTAAAAAACTGGGCTTTTTGGAAGATTCTGGCCGCATTGGGGAAGTTGTTTTTAATACAAGTATGTCGGGCTATCAGGAAATTATAAGCGACCCTTCTTATAAAGGTCAAATGGTTTGCTTTACTTATCCTTCGATAGGTAATTATGGAATTAATTTAGATGATAACGAATCTGAAAAACCGTTTTTAGACGGAATCATCGTTCGTGATTATTGTGATATTCCGTCTAATTTTCGCAGTATTAAAACACTCGAAGAATATTTATTTGAACACAAATTGGCGGGAATAACCGAGGTAGATACCCGTGCATTGGTTCGACATATTCGCGAAAAAGGATCCATGCCGGGTGGAATTTTTATCGGTGATTTTAACGACTCAAGTGATTTATATAAAACGGCTCTTGCAAAGGTACGTTCAGCGCCTTCAATGGAAGGAGCAAACCTGACTAAAGAATTTAACGGCAAAGAAGCAAATCATTTTGTAAATGAATATATCGCATTACATAAAATCAATACGAATGATTTTCATAAGGTTGCGGTACTTGACTTTGGTATCAAGCATTCCATTTTAAAACATTTACTTGATGTAAATATTTTACCGGTAGTTTACCCTGGCGATTTACCAATGAAAGAATGGATAGATTTTACGATAGATAATTTCAATGGATTTTTTCTCTCTAATGGCCCTGGCGATCCCGCGAGTGTAACCAATGGAATTGAAAACATTCGAAAATTACTAAACTATAAAAAGCCGATTTTTGGAATCTGCCTTGGCCACCAAATGCTTTCAATTGCTCTTGGCGCTAAAACATATAAATTAAAATTTGGACATCACGGCGGTAACCAACCCGTAAAATGGAATGATAAAAAAAGAGTTATGATCACCGCTCAAAATCATGGATTTTCAGTTGATCTTGAGTTTTTTAATTCGGATTCTTTTAATAAAGCTGGCGGGGTATGCGAGCTTAATTTAAATGATAATACCGTGGAAGGTTTTTATCTTGAAAAAGATAAAATTTTAAGCATACAATATCATCCTGAAGCGGGTCCTGGTCCTAATGATGCACTTTATATCTTTAAAAAATTTAAAAAAATGCTGGGCAAATAAATTAAAATTCTTACCGTGAATTTGGCATTCCTGGCGTTGCAAAGGTATTGCTTTTAAAGTCAGGGTATAGGCCCAGATTAAAATTCGAATCGACAATTGTATTGAACTTCCAGTTTAAAGGGGTATTACCAGGTGTTGATACGTCAATGCGTTCGCAGGAACGTCGTATTTTTGTCGTTGTGTTATTTATACCAAGACTGAGGCTTGCAAACGAAGAGCTTCGATCAGAAACCATGTCGGCAATTGAACCGATAAATAGCGGCGAATCGTAGTGTCCGGATAACACTCCGTCGCCGTTAGAATCGCTTCCTTGAAAACTGGTTTCTATAAAATTTCCATCAGTTAAAATACATTGAGTGATTGTATTGTTTATTGTAAAATCAAGAGTATAATCAATATTTAAAAAAGACATGGCGCCGATTTTCTGAACGGTCAGATATTCACCAGGTTGAATCACGGTGCCGTAAGGAATGGCAAACAATGGTTTACCAACTGCCCCAAGGGTATCCGTCGAGCAGCCAAAAATCCAACCCCCGATATTTTTATCAGCGGTTGATCTATTGTAAAACTCTACAAATTCATCGGAGGCGTTACTTACGCCCAATGCATTATAGCTTCCCATCCAGTGTATTTCACTTATAATTACGGAACCGTCGGAAGTTTCTGTTGATGGGCTGTTTTCATAGCCCATGCTTGTGAATGTATGGAAAATAAACTCGTCAGATATTAAATTTTGCACGGGCGTAAATGTATTCATATGCCAGTTTCTTAATAATTTTCCGTCGGCAGTTGGAGATATTTTTTCCATGGATCGGACTCCTTCTCCTTCAATGTTATATTTAACCGTGTTTAATCCTGTTTTTGAAAAATATTGAAAGGCATAAAGATTCCATGGATCGTCTTTATAGTTTAAAACCTGGTCGAGAATAATTCCGGTTAATCGGGAGTCATTATAATGACCATTAATAGAATTTGCGGGGTAGTAGTTCAAGGCGGGTTTACGATTATCTATTAAAAGACATTCTCTTGTTAAATTACTTATGGAAAGATTTGGAACAATTAAATTTACATTGGTAAAAGCTGTGTTTTGATTGGAAGCTATTGAAAAATACTGCCCGGGTAAAAGAACTACATCTTTGGGTATTGAAAATAAACTAATCACCGAATCGCCAAATATGCTTGCGGTACAAGCGATAACGGCTTCGCCAATATTTATATTGTGATTTGTTGTATTGAACAATTCAATCGCCTCGTCTGATGGATGACTCTTTCTTAAATTATCAAATGAACCCATCCAGACAATTTCGCTAATTACAACATCGCCAGGAGAAGGCAAAGGCGAAGACTGCAATGTTTTTTCTATTCCTAATGACTTATTCGATAACTTATTAAAATTTGATAAAAGTTCGTCATAAACTGCTTCAGAATTTATTTCAATTAAAAGTGTATCATCGTTTTTTTCGTTTAATGGTTTCAAGTCTCCATTATATAAAATAGTTTTTTTATTTCCAACGATATCTTTCAATAAGAAAATATGTTGTTTGTCTGTTTCAGGTTTTATATAAAAATAGTTAAAATTATTGGCGCAATCAGGATTATTTAAGCAGTAGTTTCCATTATTAAAAAGATTTTGATATAGAGAAGTTTCATAAAAAAAAGAAGTATCAGCAAATAGGGTGTCAATTTTAGATTTTGTATTTATGAAATGAACCAATGAATTGACAACGGGATTTTTTATATCAAAATCAATCCCCGACGTATATATGTTTAAAGTTTCTGATGAGTCAATCAGGCTCGACAGATAATCCAGAGGTTTATCTTGCGGTCCGTGAATAATATGCCAGGTCGAATTATAGAAATTATAACTTTGGATATTTTGAAATGGTTTTTTTAGGCTACCCGTAAGATTATTTTTTAACATTTCAATTTCTTTAGTGAATTCTTCAATGATTGGGTTTCCATCAGCTTCAAGAATAAATGAGATGGACGGTTTTAAAAGGATAGAACGGGTAAGTGGATTTAAAGAAAACCAGATTTTTTTTTTATCAATGATACAATAGTTGTTTGACATCTTTCCATTTGTGTTTACAAAGTAAATTTGATGATTTTGTACCAATCCATTTTGTTTAACATTTTGTAATAGATCTAATGGAATATCGCTGTTTAGGAAATTACAATCTTTTATAATGTCCTTATATTTAAAATTTGCAAATGCGTTATTTAGAAAAAAATCGGGATATTGAAAAAACAACGATCCGTTTGATATACACTTTTTATCAGTATCAAAAATTAGAGTCACGTTGATTCCTGTGTTTCGTTTATTGATGATATTATGAGCGATTTCAAGAATACTTTTCTGATCAAGGGTTGTCTTTGAATTTAAATCTAAAGAGTATCCCGTGTCAAGATCTGAAAACGTACATTCAACAGATGTTTTTGCGCCCATAATGAGATCGTTTAAAGAATCTAATGTCCTGGATGAATTACCCGTAAACCAATTGTCGATAATTCTTAACGGAATTTTTGAGACCATTCCCGGGTCTGCACAAAAAAAATAACCGGATAATACAATTAAAATAAATTTATTTTTCATAAGTCCTCCATATATACTTTGTTATGTATTTTTTGTATTTTTTACATTTTTAAATACTTTTATTTTCAAAAAATATATTTTATTATAAAATTTGTTAATGATTAATTTGGGTTCCTCATATTATCGTTAAATTGTCTTATTCAGGAGTGAGGGCAAAAAAAATCAATCTATAGAAAAACAAGATCTACTACAGGCCAGTATGGATTGTGATAGCGTGCTATAGAGTACTATAGAGTGCTATAGAGTGCTATAGAGTGCTATAGAGAGCAAGCTGGTTCTCTACGAAAGTAATTATGCGATCAGTGCAAGGTGTTTCTTTTTCCTAAAATCTGCCGGGCTGACGCCGGTGTACTTTTTAAATATCTTGTAAAAACCGGAGACAGAGGGAAAGCCGACTTCAAAACCCACAAGTGAGGCGTTCATTTCCGGTTTATCAGTCAAGAGTTGTTTGGCCTCCTCGATTCTGAAAGAATTGATATATTCCCTGTAGCCATATTTTTTTACCGAATTTAAATACTCAGACAACTGTTGCGGAGAAATTTCCACCATTCTTGCCAATTTTTGCAGCGACAGTTTTTCATTTCTGTAAACTTTTTTGACGGCCATGAGACTGTTCAGCCTGCTGCCAAGCGAATCAACATCTATGTTTTTCAGCTGTGTTTTGGAATATTCGGCGGGCACTTTTCCGTAACGTTTTATAAATTCTTTAAATGGCGAAAAATTATCTATAATTTGAAGAAACACACTTAGAAGCAACCAGGAACCCGGTACAAGTATATAAAATATCTTCAGGGGATTTTGTAATAGCATAGCAAATATAATATTTACAGCTGAAAACAGCAGTATAAATATTATGCTGAAATAAAAGGCAAGTATGGCATTCAGCTTGTATCCGTTATTTTTCCAGTCCATAAAAACATTCTTAGTGTTTATATGGGCGGAAATTCTGTTTTGGACATTATAAATTATAAAAACCACGTATCCGAAGAAAATGAAAAGCGGGGTTGTGCTGGGCATCAAAAGCGGATCTTTTATATGGAAAGCTTTCTCTGCCCAGAAAGATTTCTCATCATTAGTTAAAAGTATAGCTGGAATGGACGCGATCAAAACTGCCAG
>JAOUFY010000069.1 GCA_029857955.1 Spirochaetia bacterium | reverse complement strand
AAGAAACCGCCGAAAATATCAGCACAGGCTGGTTTTCACGAGAATAAGTTAGGCGTCATGTTTTCGGAATCGGATCTAATCCGAAACGGCGAAGGCGAAAATGCCCGCAGTACCATTTTTAAAGAAAATCCTTGTTTTCAACCAGTATATTGTGGATTTCTCCCGATGAAATATCGATGCCGACTTCGATTAGGCATCGCAAAATCGAAGGCTGGGTCATGTGGGAATCAAAGTACAGCATAGAATTTATTGAAAAATACATTGACGGTATGAAAAGATTTTTATTTGTATACTTATATGGCAAGAGTAGAAAGAGAGAAACGTGAATACAACGTTTATGAATATTTTAACAGCGGAACTTATGTAAGAGATGAAGAACCAATTGAATCTGCTTTAAAACGCTTTAAACGAGAAGTAACAAACGCTGGTATTTTAACTGAATTAAAAAAACGGGAATTCTATGAAAAGCCAAGTATCATTAAAAAACGTGCTATTGAAGCTGCTGTTCGAAAAAGAGTTCGAAAAGTAAGACTTTTTAGCGCTGAATAATAAAATCATTAAAATTGAAATTTTAAATAACAAAGTTAATTTTTTTAATAAAAGTTGACTCTGTAAATCATTTAGTAAATTTAAATTATGCCCGGCGATGCAGAACGTCTTCTGCAAAATATTCCGATAGAAAGCTACATACAGAAGTATGTTCAATTAAAAAAAAAGGGAAATAACTATTGGGCAATTTGCCCATTTCACTCTGAAAAAAGTCCATCTTTCAGCGTTTCGCCAGAAAAAGGTATTTTTAAGTGCTTTGGATGCGGCAAGGGCGGTAATGTCATTACCTTTGTTCAGGAATACGAACGGATTGATTTTGTAGAAGCCCTTAAGCTTCTTTCAGAATATTCGGGAATTCCACTTGAGGGCAATCGCGGCAGGCAGGAAGCAAATAAAAGCCACAGAGATCATCTACTTTCAATTAATCAGAAAGTTCGCGATATTTTTATTTCAGAAGTTCAAAAATCCAGTGTCGTAGCCTATTTAAAAGAAAGAAAAATCAGAGAAGATTCCATTAAACATTTTTATCTGGGGTATTCACCTCCGGAATTTCAATTTCTTGAAAAACGTCTGGGTAGAAACGTCACAAAATCGGAAGGTGAAATTATCGATCATGCTCTGTTTGAGCTTGGTTTGATTGGTAAAGGCAGCGATCACTCTACGTATAATCGATATCAGGATCGCCTTATTTTTCCGATCATTGATGTCAAGGGTAACTGCATAGCTTTTGGCGGAAGAATCATTGAAAATCGAGACAATACAGCAAAATACGTAAACTCTCCTGAATCTATTATTTTTTCAAAAAAAAATTGTTTGTATAACATTAACCATGCCAAAGAACCTATTCGCAAAGCTCAGCAGGTTGTACTTGTTGAAGGTTATCTTGACGTTGTCGGTTTATATCAGGCCGGCATTGAAAACGTTGTTGCTCCACTTGGAACAGCCTTTACAGCAGAACAGGCGCGTATGATCAAACGTTATACTGATAAAGTAATTTTCTTTTTTGACAACGATTCTGCAGGTATTGAGGCTTCTTTTAAAGCGATGGGAATTGCCAGAACTGCCAAGCTCGATGCTCGTGCGGTAATTCAATCAGTCGCTAAAGACCCTTATGATATCAGCGGTCTTTTAAATCAGGTTGATATTCTTACTCTTCTCGATACTGCAAAGTCTGAGCAGGCCTTTGTATTATGGTATTTCTTTAGCCATAAATACAGCATCAGCAGCATTACAGAGAAAAGAACCGCAATTGAAAAATTTTTTGAATACGCAGGAACATTGGATCAAGAGTGGGAAAAAGAAGATTATTTAAAATCTGCTTCAAAAGTCATAGGCGCAGAATATGAATCCCTTAAAAATGATTATAAAAAATTTATTAAAAATGGAACTACTCGTACTCTTCATAAAGAAGAAGAAGTAAAGGTAAATGAAAAAGTACCTCCAATTGAAAAAGAGATACTGTCATTATTATTAAAATTTCCAGGTTTTTGGCAAAAGGAAGAATTAATTGAACAAATGCAGTGGGCAAGAACTCATAAAAACATTTTTTTACTATACACGTTTTTTCGTGACCGGTTAAAGGCCGGCGAATTCTGGCAATGGGATGAATTAAACCAGGCGATGAATTTATTGCCCCAGGACTTAACAAATTTGTTAAGTGAAATCTTGCTTGAGATGGATAAAATTTATTCAGAATGGGAAACTATGCGAAATAACGATGAAATTGGTATGGAAAGTTTTTTTTACAAAAAACTGCAAAATTTTATTTTTTTACACAAAAGAGACAAGCTTATTGATGATATTAATTCAACGCAGAAAGAGCTTGTTAGCGCAGAAAATTTACAAAGCGAAGAGCAAAATCAAATTGCCGAAGAATTAGACAAATTAAATCATGAAAAATCTAAAATTGAAAAGTACCTTTCAACCATAAGGTAAAAGATTTACATAACGCGTTGGTTTATGCCAACTGACAGAGAAGTTACGCGAATATGTGATTGACAATAAAATTAACTATTATATTTTATACCAATAGCGTATGACAGCCAGGTGGTGTGATGATTTTAAGTTAGGGATAGCCATTCTCGATAATCAACACGAAAGGTTTTTTTCTATCCTGGGTCGGCTTGACTCTGCCCAAAACACCAATGGCAATAATGAAATATTAGAGAAAATATTTTTGGATTTGATCAATTACTGCAATTACCATTTTGCAACGGAAGAAAATGCAATGGAAAAAAATTTATTTTCTCGTTTTGAGTTTCATAAAGTCTTGCATGATTGTTTTATTGAAAAAATTTATGATTTTTACTATAAATTTAAAAAAAATGACAATTCATTTGTTCTTTCTGATTCAATTAATTTTTTAAATGACTGGATTATTGATCATATAATGGTAGAGGATCGAAAATATGTTTCAGCTGTATCAGACTGGTTTGGTAAAAAACAATGTAATCAGGATAAAAGCAATAGCAAAGTATCCTGAATAAAAAAATATCTTTAACGAATCCGCAATCATTTCATTTTTAATATCAACTTTTTGATCTCCGATGACTTCTTTATTTAAAATTTCATTTCCATATAATGTTCTACCGCCTAACGAAATACCAAGAGCGCCAGCAAATATACTCATGGAATGAGCGGCATTCGGCGATTTACTCTTTAAACGATCTCGCAAAAATATTTTAATTGCCGAAATCACTTTTAATCGCACTAAAATTACACCGGGCAATAAAAATACAATACTCAAACGAGCAGGAATAAAATTCATCACATCATCAACTCGGGCGCTGAATTTTCCAAACTTTTCATACGGATCACTCCGATAACCTACCATAGAATCAAGCGTATTAGTAATTCTGTAGATGATCATTGTTCCGATGCCGACGTTAGTTGAAATTGATGTGTATTCGGGTAACATGAAATGAATGACGATTATGCCAAAAGCATACCAAAATACTGGCGATAAAAAACCATCTACAAAACTTTCAGAAATACTTTCAATTGAAGCACGTACAATTGCCTCGCTCTTTAATTGGTCAACGTCACGACCGACAATAAATCCAAGTTTTTCTCTGGCAAATATAATATTTTTTTGATCAAGAGCTTTGTATATTGGTTTTACATGATCCATCATGTCTTTAAAAGCAAAAGATGAATACACTATAAATACTTCCCAGGTAACGGCTAAAGAGGGATATGTTAAATGATCTATCAAATAAAATAATGAAAAATAAATAACCAATGGTATGAAAACGCTGAAAAACCAAAAAATAACGCCGGAAAAAATTCCTGTAAAGTTATATTTAAAAAAATATTTTTCAACAAAAGAAATCCAGTTTCCAATTAATCTTACCGGGTGAAATGAATAAACAGGATCTCCCGCTGTTAAATCCAGTAAAAATGCCAAACCCAGTACAATAACAGTTTCATTTGTCATGTAAAAATCATCTTCTTACGAAATTATAAAAGACCATTGATCGGGGAAAAAATAATTTTGTAAAAACGGAACAACGGCCAGCATTAAACCTTCGCTAATTTCACAAGTTGCGCCAAGTACATCTCCAGTGATTCCGTTTATTTTATATCGAGAATAGAAACCAATTAAAAAAGAAAAAGTAATGCTCATCGCCATTAAAATTAAAGAAGCAAACCCAAAAAATAAAATCATTAGCAGTGTTGTATATGTAATCGTCAGGATCACGCTTTTAAATGATGTATTTGAAACGATGTCATGACCAGTTCCGTTTGATCTGGCATATTGAAACAAGCCAGCAGAAATTGTCATTGCCGTTCGCGATAAAACAACAACGGGAATAATGATCCAGAAGTTATTTTCATTTGAAATATGTACTAGCGCAGTCCATTTTATCAGCAAAAGCAAAAAAAGTGCTACAGCGCCAAAAGTACCAGTGGCTGAATCTTTCATGATAACTAAAATATGATCTTTTGTCTTTCCACCAAAAAAGCCGTCTGCCGTATCTGCAAGACCGTCAAGATGAAGCGCTCCGGTAATGATTGCCATCGTACAAAGAATTATAAGCCCTGTCCAATCTGCCGACACATTTATGAGATTTAGCGCCATACCAATTCCATAATATAAAAAACCCAAAACAAATCCGACTAAAGGAAAATACACCGAACAGTTTTTGACATTACTGGATAATTTTTGGGGTAATGGTAAAATACTTAGTAAGCTTATTGCGGTAAAAAGTGATTTCATGAATTTACTTGATTTTTACAGAAATGCCGCTTACCATGAGAATTACCGATTTGGCAATATGCGCAATTTTTCCGTTTAATTTACCGAGTTCGTCTTGATATTTTCTTGCAAGTTTATTTTCTGGAATGATTCCCATTCCAACTTCATTTGTGATTATAATACATGGAATGGTTAGTTTTTTCAGAGCCTCGCCAAATAAATTTATTTTTTCATCTCGCATTGCTTTGTCATCCATAAAATATAACAGGTTACTCATCCATAGCGTTAAACAATCTACGATGATCAGCTGGTACAATGGGCTTATCGATTCGATAACTTCGGGAAGATTAATTTTTTCTTCGATAGTAATCAAAGCTGAACCTTCACGTTCTTTTTGATGAGCTTCAATTTTATTTTTCATGGATTGATCGTTAAAATCAGCAGTAGCTATAAATGCCCCTTTAATCAGGGGTTTGTCCAATATTTGATTCATCAGTTCCAGCGCATATGCACTTTTGCCGCTTTTTACTCCGCCTGTTATCAGGGTTATCATTATTAAAGAAACCTTTAAATCTGTATGTTGGTTAGATTTAATCCGGCCAGAACGCCTGTTTTACCGTCATGGTCAATAACATTAAGCGATGGCCTTTGAATGGAAAACGCAAGGTGATGAGAATAATCAATGTTTAAAATTCTGCATAGGATAAATCGAATCACGCCTCCATGACAGACCAATACAACAGGTTTTTTTTTATTTAAAATCTCATCATTTAAAAAATCATTGATGCGTTTTATAAAATCATTTACAGACTCTCCGCCTGGAAATTTAAACTGCATTGGATTGTGCATCCAGTCTGTCATGACTTCCGGATATAATTTCGAAATTTGATTTATATCCAGGCCGGTCCATTCTCCAAAATCAATTTCGTTTATTCGGCCGTCTTGAATAAATTTTGCGCCGGAAAACAGGATTTCACCGGTTTGAATTGCCCGACTTAATCCGGAAGAATAAAATTTAACTTCGGCAGTTTCAACACGAATACCAGATTTTAATTTTTGAGCATCTTTAATTCCATCAGGCGAAAGTTCGACATTGTTTTTTCCAACCAGTGTGTTGTTTGGCGCTATTGTAGCTGCATGACGAATTAAAATTAACTTGTGATCCATTGGAATTTGCTGCGTGTGCCAATTTATAATTCTGCAGAATACGATAAACCTTCTATGTTTATAATGAAGTTACGGAACAACTTTCTCGCTTTCCACGGGGAGATCTTTTTCAAAAAAATCTATGATGTCCTGCTTATTGCTTTTATCGTTGATTGTATTCGATTGATTTTCTTCTCGCAGAGTTTGTATATTTACTCTCTCACTCATTGCCATTTTCGACTCATTTTCCCATTTTTTAGCAAGTTTAAAATATTTACCATCGGGATACAATTCCTGAACTTCTGAAAACATACGAGCCGCCGCGGCATAGTCGTGTAATTGATAATACGACTGACCTTTTTTTAAATAAGCGCTTTCATCTCTGTCAACCGGCGAAAACTTGATAACTTTGTTAAACGTCTCTATGGCTTGTTTGTACTTTCCGTCGATGTATTCAAGATTGCCAAGATAATAAAGGCTTGTTTCAGAATATATTGTTGATGGAAATTTATCTGAAATAAATTTAAAATATTTTTGAGATGCGGCTGTATCTCCGTCATGAAAAACTTCCGTAGCTGATTCCATTAATTTTTTTTGAAAATTTACGGCGGTTTCTTCATTTCTTTCGCTTCGATTAACATGAATATTAAAAAAATGTTCATACTGTTTAAGGGCGTCATCGTATTTTTTTTGTTCAAACAGTACGTTAGCCAATTCCATATCCGCGTCTTTATTTTTGGGGTTTTCAGACAGCGCAATTTCAAAATTTGATTGCGCATTCTCAAGATTTTTTTGTCTTGCATTAAATCTTGCTATTTCAGTATAAATATCGGATCTCAGCATATCATCAACGTTTTCAGATAATAAGACCATCAAAGCATTATAACCTTCCTGTGCATTGTATCTGGATAATTGCAGTTTAGCAATGCTGAATTTAACCTTGTCGGATAATTCCTTGTTTAAGTTCAAGGAAAGCAGGGACCGGTACTTGTTGATTGCAACATCAATATTTCCCCATTTTTCATAAAGCTCTGCCAAATAATACAAGGCTTCTTTTCCTGCGTTGCTTTTAGGAAAGCTCGACGCCACTGTCGTAAAAATTTCCATCGCTTCTTTTTGTGTCTCCATTGAGTTTTGATCGAGCAGTAACCTGCCCTTGGTTAACAACGCACGAGACTGTCTTTCAGGAGAAAAAACTTCTTTATTAAATGTAATAACGCCAAGCCCCGACAGGATAATCAATGAACCCGCAATGATGTATAAATTTTTCATTTTGTAATTTTCTCCAGAATTTGTCTGTACCAGAAATCAGCTCTTTCTGCATATACGGACTTAACAGACTCATCCATTATTAAATCCATTGCCTGGCGGTAATTTCCAAGATAATAACTGCTCAATGCAGAGTAAAATGTTGCCCGTGCTCTGACTTTACGGTTGGGGCTGTGTCTGAAATCCTGCAATGCTTCAAGCGCTTCTTTATAGTTTTCCTGTAAATAAGATCTTCTTAGAATGTTATTAATTTTTTCTTCACTTAGTTTGGATGTATCATCAAAAATAGATGAATCAATTTCTTTTTCACCGTTTTCTCTGCCGACCTTTACTTTATTGGCTCCCTTTTTGTAAATAACAGGACCAACCAGATTGTCGCCATATATTAAATTATCCGGCAATACGCCTTTGGGTGTTGCGATAAATATAGCATAATAATATATTCCATCTTTATCTGGAATATCATGATATGATTCCTCATTTATGGCAACCTTTGCAATATAATGCGCACCGGCCAATTCATCAATAGAAGCTGGTTCATGGTTAAATCTAAAAATATGATAATATACTCCTTTGGGTGGCAGTTGTTTATATAGTTCACTGTCAGGTATCCAGGAAATGAATACCATATTTCGCTCAGTTGTTGCCTGCATATCATAAATTAAACCTTGTTTTGATTCCGGCTCTGTTTCTGCTTCTGCTTCAGGTTCAGGTTTTTTTTCAGGAGTAATTTCAGCTGCCGGAACAGGGTGGGTCAATGTATTTTCATCAGCAATCAGGTTTTTTTGAATAGTACCTTGTTTATTTTGTGTTAAAACAGCATAGTAAACATCACCTTCAGGAGATTCTTTGTCTGTATAGCTAACCGAATATTGAGCTGCCCGTTGAATGATGGTTGCATTTTGCAAATCAATTTCTTGAAGCATTTTTTGATTGCTTCTATATATAATATATTCAGAGGTATACTTTGCCGATGGATCATTCCATGTTAAAACGACCTCATTGGTATCTTTTTTCTTGTCAGCGCGCAAAGATTTAACTGTAGAAGAGGTTATTTCCGGTTTTTTCACAGGTATTGTTGTATAGTTTTGATTGGCTATAAAAATAAATTTTTCAATTTCAAACTGATTAGATACGGTAACGGCATAAAAAAATCGCCGCTTGAATCGTTTTCATCGTCAAAATAATTTTTTTCAGAAGCTACCGTTCCGATGCGAGTAGAGGTTTTTAACTTACTTTCATTGTTTATTTCAGAAGTTGATTTGTAAATTAAAAGATTTACGTTTGGAACTGGCTCAAAATTCCATCGTATTCTAACGGTTTTATTGTCTAATGCTTCGGCTTTGATATTTTCTACGTATTCTTTCTTTAATTTAATATTTGAATTTAGATCCGACTCGTCAAAATGTATCGGAATTGATGTATAATTCTCATCGAGTTTAAGCATTGTGCTTTCTTCTTTAAATTTTTGATACGAGACTACAGCGTAGTAATAATCTCCAGGAGTTACAATTGTATCTTTAAGAGTGACCTGACCGGCGTCTAATATATTAATGATCTTGCCGAGTTTAAGTAAGCTCATATTTGACATAGCTCGATCATTTCTGATTACAGCAACAGGAACGCTATTTTTAACATATCTCCAGCTTATTTCAACTTCTCCTTGTGAATTTTTCTTCGCTATTGCTCTGATATTTTTTACGTCAATTCCATCATCATTAATTCTGATAACATCAATATCTTTTTGTGTGGTGTATCTGTCTTCCGGTAAAATAAATTGTGAATACAGCGCAGAAGTGTAAAATATAAAAATTACAGAACATATATATTTAATTTTATTTTTGTTTAAATTCATACAAATTATTTTGTGTATCCCCGTTTAAAAGCGCGTTTTTACTTTCGGCTGTATTTTAAATAAATTACAAAGTTTAACTATGCAAATATTATAAATATATTTATATTTTCGGCTAAAATGTATGTGAATTGTAGTCGTAAATCACGCTTATGCCTAAAAAGTGGGGTTTATTGATTGAATTATGGATTGTCTAAAAAGAGGCGAATTTTGCGTTTTTTTAGATAATCCCACGCTTTATCAGACGGGAAAATTCGGATCAATGAAAAAGGGTATGGCTGCCAACATATATAAAGCACCCTAAAAATAAACTCCGGCTGCTAACTCTAAATTAAGGCCTTGAAAGCCGGTTATGTTTCCATGATTATTCATTAAAAACCAGGTCTCGCCGGCAGCGATTTCAAGTACAATTAATGGAAAGTAAAATGATACCCCGAGTCGATATTTTAAAGCCAAAGCGGGGAAATCTCTTCTGGTTTCATTTACCGGAAAATTATCGATTTGATTGGTTTTCAAGATATTTATATAATCGTTATTGTAGGTTAAATAGGCAAAACCAACTTTACCTTCAGCGAATAAACTACAGCAATAATTAAAAGGGCTTTTTAAACCAAAAAGGCTGCTTAAAATAACCTCGCCCTCGGTTAATAACCGGTATTGTAAACCGACATAACCATCATAGGCAAGAAAAAGCTTATGCGTTTCATTATTATTTTTTAAATCTTGCAAAGTTAAATTCACATCATTTCTCTCAAAACCAAGGCTTAACCCCAGATTTTTTACAAAAAACCAGTAAAAATTTACATCCATTGAATCGCTTCCAAAATTTTCTCCAATATAAAATGCAAGAACACCCATTTCCTGACTTCTAGGAATAAACCCTCCTCCTGCTGATGAAAAGTTATTGTATACAACCATCAATTGAAATCGGGGATACAAATTTAGAGATGATTCGTCTGCTTTTTCATTTTTACTTTCTTCTTGTTTTTTTTGACCAGGTAACTCTTCAGAAAAAACCAAATTATATGGAATCCCGAAAAATAAGAGTATTAACATTATTCTTTTCATATTTATCTCTTTAACCCGCTAAAGATAAAAACCAATGGAATAACTAAAGCCTATTCCGCCACCCAATCCATTGTGAATCCCCTTGCTGGTAACCTCATAACGACCAATATCGAGAGACATTTCCAGTAATATTCTGGGAAAGTAAAAAGTAGCCCCGAACCGGAATTTCCACGCCAGGCCAAAAGCTAAATCTTCCGGATTGATTACCGGAAAATCTTTTCCATGCATTCGTTTGAGCAAACTTGCGTATTCTGGTTCATAATACAGGTAATTTGTACCTATTTTAAATTCGGCAAAAACGCTACAGCAATACTGGTAAGGGTTGCTTTGTTTTTCTTCATCAGAAAGCGCTTTACCGAAAATTACATGCTCGCCTAGCAAGTATCGAGCCTGTAAACCGACGTAGGCTGCGTATATGGAGAATAAAAAGTAACCCTCTGGGTTATTGTTACTATCGTACAGAAAAATCCAGGGTTGATGACGTTCCAAACCAAAAGTTAGACCGAAGTTTTGAAACAAAAACCAGTACACATTAATTAATGATCCCAGTTCAGAAAAATCATAACCTTTATACGGAGGAATGAGCTCCTTCTCTCTTTCGGGCGGTAAACTCCACCCGGGTGATGGCCTGATGTAATTGTATCCTGGCATAAGCATATTGAAGCCAATTAAAATATTAAATTTTGGGTATAGACCTTTTGGCTCTGCTTGAACTGCTTGTTCCGCTTTTATTGTATTTTCTGTATTTACTTTAGAGCCGGAATTCTGCCCATATAAAAAAGCAGAAAACCATAAAAAGATAAATACGCAAATGATGGCTTTTTTAATCATATTCCCTGATCTTTAGCCAAATAACCTGCGAAAAAAGTTATTGGAGTTGTAGTTTAATTTTATCTGCGGCGTTAACTGGTTAGTTCCCTGCGGTACTGAAATTTTTACTTCATAATTAAAAGAACCATCTGGCGATAAAGAAGCCCATAAAGGCATACTGGAAAAAAGAAAAGAGACAAATTGAATAAAAAATCTGAATTTCATATTTTCCCCCGAAAAATAAAATCAGCAGACAACAATTATTTTGTTTTTGCCAAATACAGATCAGTTATCTCTTTGTCTTTTTACACATTACATTTATATTTCATTTTGTCAATATTTTATCTATTTTTTGATAATTCTTTCGACAAATTTATAAAAATATTTTTTTATCTCGACCGGTAGTATATTTTTTATAACGCTGAAAATATCTATGGACAGAAATAAAATTGAGCAGAATCATACGGTTTATTATTACAATGTAGATCAATTTCATAATTTAACAATGTCATCTTTGGTAAACTATTATACAGAAATAGCGCTTGCGCACACCATCAAGGCAGGAATTTCATTTAAATATTTAAATGAGCGAAATTTGT
The DNA here is from genome assembly GCA_029857955.1 of Spirochaetia bacterium. GTDB lineage: Bacteria > Spirochaetota > Leptospiria > Turneriellales > JAOUFE01 > JAOUFE01. The sequence goes on along the minus strand of JAOUFY010000069.1, from coordinate 278 downwards.
ACTGGGTGCTGTACAAAATGCGAATCAAGGTGAGTCGATATCCTAAATTATATGAAAAAATTCGAATTGGTACAGAAGGTTATAACCTGATTAAATTTAACGCCTACAGAAAATACAGGATGATCGATGAATCCGGAATTGTTATTTCAGAGGCTGAGGGTATCTTTATGCTGCTTGATTCTGTTAAAATGAGACCGGCTAAAATGCCTGATGAAATGTACGATGGGTATGGCGTGGCGAGGGGAAATAACAGTCGTCTTGAAATTGATTCTCTAAAG
>JAOUFY010000123.1 GCA_029857955.1 Spirochaetia bacterium | reverse complement strand
ACGACTTTTACAGAGCGACGCAACCGAGGATTGAGGAGTATGTCAGGACGGGGGAGTTAAAGTGATATGCATAAGAGGCATTTGCCGAAATGCCAATGTGGTTAAGGCGAGAGGATAAAATATAAGGAGTAAGAACCATGAACGAGTCGAAAATTATTTTAAAAATTTAAGCGCGTACTCGCCGAAGCTGATACGCGCTGTTAGGTTCCGTAATATTGCCGATATTGACCGTGCATGGATGCACGGGAACCACAGAAAAATAAACTTTTTTTCGATATTTCGCTCTTTTTATCAATAAATTGTTGACAATATCTCTACAATGATTACATTGATTACATGGAAACATTAAAAACAATTGCACACAGAAAAGTAGTTAATTATAGATATAAATCAGTAAAACCTTTTACTGAATATTTGGTTATTACTGATAAAACTGAGATTAAACAAAAATCTGAGTCAGTCAAAGTTATTTACAATTATCAATTGTATACAAAAAAGATGTATGCCAACGGCAAAATAAACAAAAAGAATGAAATGATATTAATAGATCAATCGAATGGTGTTTTTGAAAATAAAGACATCATAAGAATGGGCTGGATTTTTGAAGAAAAAGAAATTGAAATTTTAGCATAAAATAATAAATTTTGGAATATTAATTATGACTACAACAATACATTTAAGAGTGTCTGAAAAAACAAAAGAAAAATATTATCAAAAATATTATGAGTGGAAATCTAAAAACATGCGGAAAGATTTTGATCACGATGATTTTTTGAATGAGATTTTACAACGATATTCTGACGGCACGGATGCCGTCAAAGAACGGTAGGACTGACTAATATTATGGCATCTAACGTTCCGGCATAAATGACGGTCGAATGAAATGAGACTGTGGTTGAACGCAGTGAAACCCGAGGCCGTCAGGCCGTAGCTTTTATGCCGTGTTAGCGGCTGTAATGCCCGTACATCTCGAAGACAGGATGTCGGAGAGCAATTGAGGATTTATATTTTGAATTAAGGAGATAAATATGAATATTGAAAAAGAACACCACATTTTTGCGGATATTGATTTGATTGAGAAAGAAGCACAAAATCAATTTGAGTCTGCGATGAATCAAGATTTTGTCGTCAAAGGGGCAATAATGCCGGATTGTCACGCAGGGTATTCACTCCCTATCGGTGCGGTTGTCGCTACCAGGGATTATATTTTACCGGCTTGGGTTGGTTATGACATCGGGTGCGGGATGTGTGCCTTGCCAACAAATATTGAAAAAGGATTTGTCGAAGAACGAAAAGACGAATTGTTTAAATCAATTTACCGGTCAATTCCAGTCGGGTTTAATCACAACAAGGAAAATTCAGCATGGGGTGAAATTCCGGAAATGACAGATACCGCCCGAACTATTTTTGACAGAAACGGGCTTATGCAGTTGGCCTCGCTCGGAGGTGGAAATCATTTCATTGAAATCGGCTATGACGAAGATGGTAAAATCTGGATCATTATTCATTCTGGTTCAAGAGGTATTGGTCACGCAGTGGCGTCTCATTACATGAGACTTGCATCCGGTGACGGGAAAGCCAGAGAAGGCCATTTCGGATTTGATGTAAATTCTCAAAGCGGGAAAGATTATATTCTTGATCTGAATTTTTGTCTTGAATTTGCCTTAGAAAACAGAAAGAAAATTATTGCAAGGGTTGAACGTGAATTGAGTTTCTATTGCAATGGCGAAGGCGACTGGTCAAGATTAATAAACAGAAACCATAATCACGCTGAATTAAAGGATGGTCTTTGGATACACCGTAAAGGAGCTACTCATGCAGAAAACGGAATGATGGGAGTTATCCCCGGAAACATGCGAGACGGTTCATTTATTGTTCGCGGCAAAGGGAATCCAGATTCTTTGTTTTCAAGCTCTCACGGGGCAGGCCGTGTTCTTGGTCGAAAACAAGCGCAAAGAGAATTAAACATCGAAGATTTTGAGAAAGCTATGATTGGCGTAACTGCAAAGATTGACAAAGAAACTCTGGACGAATCACCTTTCGCATATAAAAACATTTTTGAGGTAATGAGTTTTCAAAAAGAACTTGTCGAAACATTGCACCATGTGAGGCCTATGATTAATATTAAGGGCTGATCAGAGCCGCCAAGGATGGCGGCGATATTGTAGATTAAACTGCATTATTGCCGCTAACGTTTGCCTATATTGGCAGTTGCGAAGCAATTGAGCGTGAGCGACCAATATCGGCTGTTAGCGGCTGTAATGCTCGGCATCTCGAAGACATGGATGTCGGAGAGCATAGAAGGATTTATTTATAAATAAGAGAGGGAATATGATTGAGAAAAAACTTGGGAAAATAACAAATATAAAATTCGGGATTGGAGGATATCAAGATGCTATGCTTGGTTTGCATTATTCGTTTAGCGGCGATGGCTGGAGTGCGGATAGTTCTGAGAGTGCATGGGATTGTGAGCTAATAAAGTGGTCAATAAATTGCAAATGGTCTGAATCTGATAGAGACAAACAATACACCGATATAATGCGAAGTGTTTCAAAATTATTAAAACAGGCAAAGGTTGATTCTGTTGACAAGCTAAAAAATATCCCGGTTGAAGTATTGTTTGAAAACTATGCGTTAAAATCATGGAGAATCTTAGAGGAAGTTCTTTGACCAGAGCCGCCAAGGATGGCGGCGATATTGTAGATTAAACTGCATTATTGCCGCTAACGTTTGCATTTACAAGACGTGCCGTAGGCATGTGGCGCAGCCCGAAAGCCGAAGGCTTGCAGCTTGTAAATGCTGTTAGATGCTGTATTTTGTAGTAATTTGACGAGACAGGAGGTCGAGGAAAT
>JAOUFY010000018.1 GCA_029857955.1 Spirochaetia bacterium | reverse complement strand
TTTCAATGTTAGCGCCTGCGGAGGAGGAACCACAACAGAAGGAGGCGTTCCACCTGCAAATCAATGCACATTTAATGTTTCTTTAAGCCAGGATCCTGGTCTTGGTAATACCGTTACTGTGCCAATGTATTCTAATGATACAACAGAAGGAACCATTGGCGTTGCTTCGCTATCTTTTACCGGCGGCGCCTGCCCTGGAACAGGTAACTGGTGTACTGCGCAACCGGTTACGGTTACAGGAGCAGATGATTATTTAGTAGATGGTAATTTTATTTATAATATCATTACCCAACCGGCAATCAGTACAAACGTTTTATATAATGGTTTAAATGCTCCCGATGTGATATTGAGAAATATTGATGATGATGCGGCGGGAGTAAATTTAAGCGCGGTTGCACTTTCTACGACAGAGGGCGGTTCCCCTGTACAAATTCAGGTAACAATACCAAGTCAACCAACTGGTAATGTAGTAATTCCTGTTGCAAATATCGGACCAAATTTAACCGAAGGTAATGTCGCGCCTGCAAGTCTTACATTTACACCGACTAACTGGTTTGCTCCGCAGACAATAACGATTACACCAACAAATGATACAGCGATTGACCCCGATGTAATTTATACCGTTCAACTTGGGGATGTAACCAGTACTGATGTAGCTTACAATGCATTGACATTTTATAATATCACAGTGACAAATATTAATAATGATAAAAAGATATTTTCTACTAATTTGGGAACAGGCGGTGCTTTTGGTGGTATTGCTGGAGCAGATACTTTTTGTATGACAGATACGGGTTATCCTGGAGTCGGTACGTATAAAGCTCTTCTTTCAGATGGGGTAAATAGAATTCCTGTTTTAAAAGCATGGGTTTTAAAACCCAATGCAACTTATTATCGAATTGATGGAATAACGATAATACAAAATACGGATAATAATGGATTAATGACATTCCCATTACTAAACAGTGTTGCTATAGGTGGTTTTGGAAATTGGACAGGTTTAACTGCAGTTTGGCAAGCAGCGTCAGATACTGCCGCTGGAAATGGTAATTGTTCTTTATGGACAAGTAGTGCTGCAGCTCAAGGTGGCTATGGTGGAACAGATAATTTAGCAACTTCGGGGGCAATTAGAAGTGGTAATTATGCATGCAATAGTATTTTTGGTTTCTATTGCGTTGAGCAGTAACTCTCCTTTGTGCGCACGGGTTCGGGGTTTCTGCCTTAGATAAATATTATTTACCGACTGAAAATATGGGAGGTATTTCTATGTTTAAAAGCATTGGTAAATTTTAGAAACCATTTCCAAATCGTTTTGAAGTTGTTGTTTATCGGGGCTTAACTCGACACGAAAGTTTTTTATTCCAACCTTCAATAAACCGGTCATGTGTTTATTCATCTGACCCATTAAATTTTTTTGTTTTCCGTTAAACATTGTGTTCCTGCAATTTCTGTCGGCAATTACCGGATGAACTTCTCCTTTACGATCCTTTAAAACCACATCGTGATCTTTACAGGGAAAGCCGCAGCCTGGGGAATCAAGGCCGTTGCCAAGGTGTTTTGTAAAAAGGCAGTATTCCATATAAAAAGACGGCAGGTAATAACTCATGTTCACTTCGACCAAATTTGGAGGAGTAGATTTTAAAAACGTAAAAATTTTATCAATATTTTGTTCTCTGCCATGATCAGAAACAAGGTCATACGAGGCGGTTATTCTTTGCAGTCCTTTTTGTAAAAAATATTGGGAACTCATTTGATTTGTTATGTTTAAACTGAAGTCGCCGATGAGCGCAATATTGTTTTGTAACCCCTTGAGATATTGCATGGAAGTTACATTTCGCGCGAGGATAAAATCTGGTTTAAGCGAGACCAGCAAGTTCAATTGTTTTTCTTCGCCGGGCTTGTATATACGAGCGGTTGCAATACCCGCATGTAGGTTATTGTTTTTTATTTTTGTTACAGCATCGGCAAATTCGTATCCGTAGGTAAAATCAAGATACACTGTATGGATAATTGATTTATCGAGATTTAAAACAGCATTGAGCTGATCTGGATTTCTAACAAGTACGTGAAGACGGCATTCATGAGTTGTGCTATGGTTATTTTGAACCGGAATTTGTTTGTTAAAAGTATTTTGAATTATTTTTGCCAAATAGTTTTCATCAATTTGAAGACTGTTTTTTTGGTTTATTTCGCGATGTATCCTGGCTTTAGTAAGTTGTTCTATTGCCTGCTGCCGTAATTCTTTAATTACACGATTTGGGTAAAATCCGTCTGGATCAATGTTAAGTTGAATATTTTTTGCAGTATATGGCGAGCCTGAAAGTGCGCTTAACTCATTTTTAATCAATTCAACGTCGGCTGGATATTTTTGAGATTTTTCTAAAGGAAATTCGCTGTAAATTATAATTTCATGCGCGAATTTAAGGTTTGAATTTTGTTGATAATCATGTAAAGAAAGGCGTAACTTTTCGCCAATTATTCCGGTTAATGAAATTTCGACAGGTATATGTTTCAACCTGTTTTTATCGGTGAAAGATTTTGTAAGTTCTCGTTGAACCCTGGATGATGATGTTAAATAAACCGGCATAGATGGTTTAATTTTGAAATAAGAAAAATCATTTGCCAGAGAAAGTTGAATTAACGTCGCCTTGCTTTTGTCTAATACATTTACATTGTATACATGGCTGCCATACGAATCTTGGTTACAAGCTACAACTATACCGTCGCCTTTGTTTATCTCAATTGGCAGTTTTGACGGAAGTTCAATGGTAATGTACCTGCCAGGTTTTATATCTTGAACTTTACCGAGGTAAACTCCTGTGTGTGAATTTATATGGGCATTTACCAGCTCTTTGTTATCAACTCCCTCAAGCCAGCCTGCTTTTGCATCACGATTAAAAGTTAGTTGGTTTGCGGAAATTAGATGAGATGTATTTTTTGTTTTTAAATCAATGATTGAGCGGTAAAGTTCAACGGCAGCGGCAACATATTCAGGGGACTTTAATCGTCCTTCAATTTTAAGGGCATGAATGCCTGCTTCTGAAAGTTTTTTAGCCTGCTCGGCGCCGATTAAATCGCGGGGTGAGACAAGATAGTTGCCGCCGGTATGTATTTTTTTATTGTCGGCAAAAAGTTCATAGTCATGACGGCAACTTTGAGCACATTCTCCGCGATTGGCAGATCTGCCGCCAAATCCAGAAGAAGTAAAACATTGTCCTGAATAAGCAATGCAAAGCGATCCATGAATAAAAACTTCAAGCTCAACCTGCGATTGTTTATTAATTTGCTCAATTTCTTTGAGAGACAATTCTCTTGCCAAAGTGTATCGCTTGAAGTTTAAATTGGAATAAAACAAGATGTCCAGATTGTTTACAATGGTCATTTGAGTCGATGCATGTAAATGTACATCTGGCGCAATCGTTTTTATGAGTAAGGCTAGTCCGGCGTCTTGAATGATCCAGGCATCCGGGCCAAGATGATTTATTTTCAAAAATAAATTAAAGGCTTCTGTAATTTCGTCATCAAAGACCAATATATTAAAAGCAACATAAACCTTTACGCCATAAATATGTGCCGTATCGATAAACTCTGCAAGTTCGACCAGCGAAAGGTCATCGGCTCTGCCGCGAGCGTTAAAACCGGGCATACCCAGATAAACAGAATCGGCTCCATTATGAATGGCTGCCTCTAGCATCGCTTTATTGCCAACCGGCGCCATGATTTCAGTTATATAATCACCCATGAGAAATTAAGAGTAAGGAGGTTTAACATGAACATGCCGTAAATCACAAGATTTTCAGTTCATTTCAAAGTTGACGGAGCGGCTACTTCCTGGCGAAAGGTCCGTTATTAAATTATTTACGATGGTTCGAAAAAAGAAAATGAGGAGCATGAATTCATACTTAATCTCGATGTTAATGCTGGTGTGCAGCAACGTATTTATGACCTTTGCCTGGTATGGGCATTTAAAAAATCTTGGCCATCGTCCCTGGTTTGTTGCGGCATTGGCAAGCTGGAGCATTGCCTTTTTTGAATATCTGTTGCAAGTACCAGCCAATCGAATCGGGAATCAGGTTATGAACATCGGCGAGCTTAAAATTCTTCAAGAGGTGATCACTTTATCGGTGTTTGTACCATTTGCTGTTATATACATGAAAGAAAAGATGAGCCTTGACTATCTATGGGCAGGACTTTGTCTTTCAGGAGCCGTCTTTTTTATTTTTAGAAAAAAATTGTTGGTTTTATAAGTAAACTTTTAATCCTTATCCATTAGCAAAAAGTAATATTTATATGGTCTGTTACTGTCGATTTTAATATTTTATAAAGATAAACCAGTATTTATGAAAATATCAGTTTATTAAATCATCAAAATATGAATAAATTTAAAAATGAAATTCACCCATTTCTGGTAGTATTGAGAGATCAAGGTAAAGAAAAAAAATTTTTGGAATGGAGCTTTCCGGATCATTTTAATTTTTTTAAAATAATGGTCTATGTTGGTATTTTTGCTACCATTGCTTTCATCATTCCAGACTTTCTAAAGTCGGGTTTAAACAAGTCGTTAATCATTTCATCGATATCCAGAACTATTTTTTCTATTGCAGTATATCTCATGTTTGTAGTGATAAAGCGAGTCAATAAACCTGTTGTTTTTCATAGACTGCTATTTATACTATCAAACTTAATAACCATAAACATAACAATTGTAATCATTACCATGAAAAATCATTCTATCATATATTCTCTAAGTGAGATAATAAGTATAATTGTGATCTACGTTTTATTAAAGCAAAGGTTTCTATATTCTTTACTTTCTGCAATACCGGCTTCGATTGTAATTATCGTATCTCATATTATTTATGGAGATCTGGATGTACCGTCATTACAAACGATAATATTTGCCTTTATACTAGCAAATCTAATTGGTATAATATATAATCGAAACATAAATATTTCAAGCAGAAAAGAATATTTAAGTTTGATACTGGAACAAAAATTAAACGCGAGACTTGAAAAGGAAATTGAACAAAGGGAAAAATTTCAAAATGACCTTTTAGAGATTGCAAGAACAGATCATTTAACATCGCTTTATAATCGCCGATTTTTTATGGATCTAGCCGCGCAGGAGATATTTAAAAGTGAACGTTATGGAATACCCATGTCGCTTTTAACAATTGATATTGATCATTTTAAAGCAGTAAATGATCAATACGGGCACCCTGAGGGAGATGTGATCTTAATTGAATTTTCAAAAAAATTAAAATCAATGATAAGAAAAAGCGATGTATTGGCGCGAATCGGCGGCGAAGAATTTATTTTACTTGCGCCTAACACAGAAATGCACGGCGCTGATATTTTAGCTGAAAATTTGAGACACTTGATTGAACATTCAAGTTTTGGAACAAAAGATAACATTAAAATTACTATTAGCGTCGGTGTTGCACAATTTAATAACGGAGATACATTGGCTGATTTAATGCGTAACTCAGATAAGGCGTTGTACCTTGCTAAAAATAATGGTCGAAACCAGGTGATATTTTTTAATTAATTTAAAGGGGAAAAGTCTTTCCCCTGCGGTCTGCGCAAGTGCGCCGACCGACCCCATACAGATTTATGTTGATTTAACTCCATGTGACAGAAGTTTTTCAATAGAAACGATGTACACGGGAGTTTCAGTTGTCTGATTTAATTTTCCTGTAACGGGTAATAAACAGTGACCGTCAAGAAAATCAAGATTTAAGGTGTTTAGCTGACTTTGAATTTGTAAATTATTTATCGATAAATTTGAATTAAATTCATCAGGGGGGATTTGATACATTCCGATGACCAAATCTACAACAATGGCAGGGGTTGAATTAAACTCTATTTCTGGCGACAAAAGTTCAATGAATGTAGGTATTTTAAGCGGAAAATAATACGATTTATTGAATTCATTATCCTTACTATCTGGAAGAAATACAGTTTTTTTAAAGTCAATATTTAAAAGACGGTTTGTTTCGTGAATATCTTCTGCCGGTCTGCCTATGGTAACATTCTTTTCATGCATACGATATAATTTTTTTATATTTTTAATGTTGATGGCAAAAAAATATTTTTCTGAAACAAAAACAAGATATAAGTGAAAGTCAATTAAATCCATAACACCCTCCTTTGGAGTCAAAAATGCAAATAAAACCAAAAAGTAAATAGTCTAAAACTTTTCAAAATCCGGTTTCGCGGTCTTTGAACTTATTTTTTTTGCGCCAGTTTTATCCGGGTCATGATGACCATTAACCTTTGGTAATTGGTTAGTTTTTGCATTTATTGCTGCATTTTCGGTTTTATTGTGTTCATTATTGGCATGTCCTCCATTTGTGGGGTGAAAGTGTTGAACATGAATTGTCGATACAGGATGTTGTTTTATATGACTTACTGCGTTTTCAGCCATTTGTTTTTTTACTTTATCAAGTCCGTCGATTTTGAAAAAACTTAGCAAGTCGCGCAAAGATTCTACAGATCCGTTAAGTTCTTCGGCGGTGGCTGCAAGCTCTTCTGCTCCCGATGCATTTTGGTTGGTCACAGAATCCAGTTGCGACATAGACTGATTGATCTGTCCAACGCCAATGGACTGCTGCTCGGATGCTGCAGTAATTTCTTCAACCAGATCAGACGTTTTTTGCGTACTCGGTACAATTGATTTTAACATTTCGCCTGCTTTGTCAGAAATAGTCACACTGTTTGAAGCCAGTTCTCTGATTTCCTTTGCCGCCAGCTGACTTTTTTCTGCCAGTTTACGTACTTCAGAAGCAACAACAGCAAAGCCCTTTCCGTGTTCACCGGCTCTGGCGGCTTCGATGGCGGCATTTAATGCCAGCAAATTTGTATTGTAGGCAATATCTTCTACCATGTTGATTTTTTCTGAAATTTGATTCATTGCAGCAACGGTTTCTTGTACTGCTTTGCCTCCGGCTACGGCATCGACAGAGGTTTTACTGGCAATACCCTGTGTTACCTTTGCATTTTCAGCATTTTGTCTTATACTTGCGGTCATTTCTTCAACAGCCGCGCTGGTTTCTTCAACGCTGGCTGCCTGTTCGGTAGAACCCTGGCTCATGGATTGAGCAGTGGAGCTTAGCTGTTCTGCAGCATTTGCGACATTTTCAGTATGAGATAAAACTTTACCTATAATATTTGCCAGACTTTCTCCCATTTCATTAAGAGATTTTACCATAGCGCCCATCTCATCTTCAGAGATGTTTGCATTTCGCCGATTTAAATCTCCAGCGGAAATTGCGTTTACGTTTTTTTGAGCTTCTTTGATTGAACCAATGATTAACCGAGCAATAAAAATACCGATAAATAGAGAAAACCCAAAGGCCAGAATAATTATCACAATCATTATCAATGTAGTATTTCTAGCCAGTAAACTGTCTTCAACTGCAGTTGCATGTGTAATTTCCAGTTTTGAATCAACCAAGGCATCAATTTCTTTTTGTTCTAAAGATGCTAACTCTCTTCCTTTACCCTTTACCAATTGTTCAGCGTCTGAAATTTTGTTACTGTCTACTAATTCTTTAATTTGAATTAATATTTCGCCATAGTTTTTTCTTGCTATTTTAAATTTTTCAAATTCTTCTTTTCCATGTTCAGTTAAAATAGTTTTTTCAAATTCATTGCTAATGTCACCGATTTTACTGCGTAAATCCTCAATGGTTTTCCAGTATTTTTCGCGTTCTTGATTGCTGTCTGCCGTTACATAATCTCTGAGATTGATTCTCACTCTTTGAAAATAAGTCGAAATATGACCAAGCTGACCTATTGGAATAGCCATTTTTTCATACATTATTTTATTGGCATTGGCAATTATATTTACTGCGCGCATTCCCACAATGCCAATGAAGGCTCCTAAAATAGCGATGACAATAAATCCTGACAAAAGCTTTGTTTGAATTTTTAAATTATTAAACCAGTGCATACCATTACCCCTTAAAATATAAACTAAAATTATAATAATAATCAATGTTATCACGATCATCATTATAGTTTTGATGCCGCTAAAAAATTTGGTTTTTGATGAACTTTGCTGATCACTTAAATCTTTTAATTTGTCACTTTTAATATTGTTTAATAAAGTTTGTGTTACGACATCTGTTTTAAATTCGAAAATCTTGCGTTCATTTAGTGGTTGAACAGGTCGTGCATTCTCTCCAAAAAATGTTGTAAATTTAGTAATTTGATCTTTTGATAATTGAGCAGGTGTTTGTAATACATACCAATTTACTCCTTCAGAACAAGGCGGCGTGGTAAGAGAACCTTTAAATTGATAGTATGAACCGTTTTCAGGCAAAATATCCAAAGGGTTAATTGAAACGCTTTCTATGGTAGCTGCTTTATCTGAACTTTCGGGAGCATTGTTCCATATTTTTTCTATTATATCGTTTTTTACGCCTTCTTCAAACATTACTCCAATGACCGTTAATTCGCCTTGACTGTTTTTATGAACCAGGTGAAGTTCTAAAGGAAAGGATTTGCCATTAATTTTATTTTCGCTCGGTGTATGAAAGTGAAATTGAACAAGTTCATATTTACCATTTTCTACTGTAATGAACCCTGCTCTTTCATTGTTGACCTGAAGGGTATGTCCGTTATTTAAAATTTTTAAAGAACTTGAATTATAATTAAAAGCAATTGATTTTAGATTTCCGGATTCTGCGTTCTGGATATCTATGGGCGACTGTGTTTTTCCTGTTTTGCAAAGATTATAATCTTGTGATAAATTACCCCAATATTGCGGCCCGGTTTTACCGTCGTAACTCCAGTGTGCGTTTTTATCTGCCGCATAAACTGTCGTAACATGGAAAAATAAAAATTGAAGGAATATCATTGCAAGCACGAATTTTATTTTCATCATTAAAGTATAACCTCACTTAATTTAGACATTGTATAAAAATATACATATATTGCCCATATATTTGTTCATTCATGCTGAAATTATTAAATAAAATGTTAAAATTGAAATTTATATTTGAGTAAAGGAGAATTTTTTATGAAGAATAAAATAAATTTAGATGAGGTACTGATTAAGGTATTTGATATAATGCCTGACGCAGTGATCATTTTAAATCGTGACGGAATCATTTTATACAATAATTCTGTTACCGAGAAATTGCTTGGTTTTTTAAGCAGTGACATCATTGGAACAAATATTTCTACCTTGCTGTCAGAATTTAGCACCCGAATAGAAGAAGACACTCAGGAAAATTTATTAAATAAAATACCATACATCATTGGAATAGGTTCAGACGTCATTGGTCTTAAGAAAGACGGTTCAACTATATTTTTACGATTGTCGGTTGGGGAATTACCACTCGGGGATGAAATATATTTTATTGCAATTTTAGTAGACATTACTCAAATGAAAAGTTTTGAAAAAGATTTACTTCTCATTGAGGAGCGCGCAACACTTTCACAAAGATTTGCAAATATTGGATATTGGGACTGGAATATCATCACAGGAGATTTGTTCTGGTCTGAGCGGATTGCCCCAATGTTTGGGTATCAGGTAGGAACCCTGGAAACGTCATATGAAAACTTTTTAAATGCCATTCATCCGGAAGATCGAAATAGTGTAACTTCAGCTGTAAATGACTGTGTAACAAGTGGCGCAAGGTATGCCATTGAACATAGGGTAGTCTGGCCCAATGGAGAAATCAGGTGGTTACTTGAAAAGGGCGATGTTATTAGAGACAACAAAGAAAAACCATACAGAATGTTGGGTGTAGTTCAAGATATCACCACACGTAAAAAACTTGAAGAAGACCTGCGAATGGCAAAAGAATACGCCGAGTCAGGAGCCCGTGCCAAATCAACGTTTCTTGCAAATATGAGCCATGAGATACGAACTCCCATGAATTCAATCATTGGGTTTATGGAACTTTCCATGGAATACCCCGGTATTACCGGCGAAATCAGATCTTATTTGCATACGGCGTATAATTCAGCCAAAGGATTGATGGTGGTTATAAACGATATTCTGGATATAAGTAAACTGGAAGCTGGAAAAATAGAAGTAGATAAAACGATATTTCATTTACCGCGTTTTTTAAAAGAGACAATGCAAATATTAAATATAAAAGCTGAAGAAAAAGCACTGAAACTAAATTTAGAAATTGCAACGGAATTATACCAGTGTATAATTTCCGATGTAACGCGGATGCGTCAGATTTTAATTAACATAATTGGTAACTCAATAAAATTTACTGAAAAAGGTAGCATCAATATATCAACTCGTCTCTTAGATAAGGATACATTTCAATTTTCCATTACAGATACAGGAATTGGCATGACTCAAAACCAATTAAAGAAAATTTTTGAACCATTTACCCAGGCTGACGAAACTACTTCGAGAAGGTATGGCGGCACAGGTCTTGGTACAACGATCAGTAAGCAGTTGGTAGAATTGCTGGGCGGAAAAATATGGGCTGAAAGTGTTATCAATCAAGGTACAACATTTTATTTTAATCTGCCGTTTGAAACTCCAAATTGCGGAGCTGAGTGCGATTTAAACTGCGATAATCATGTACATCCGGGAGAAATAATTTTACCGGAGTTAAAACGTACATTTAAAATCTTGGTAGCTGAGGATATTGCCGAAAATGCCACGCTTTTAAATATTCGATTAAAAGAACAAAATTGTATCGTTGAGAATGTACAAAACGGCAGAGATGCCGTAGAGGCATATAAAAAGGATAATTTTGATTTAATCTTGATGGATGTACAAATGCCCATTATGGACGGGCTCGAGGCGACAAGAGAAATTCGAAAAATTGAATCAGAAACAGGAAAGCACATTACGATTTTAGCTTTAACTGCCAGCGTTATGCAAAAAGATAAGCAAGATTGTATTAAATCCGGCATGGATGATATTGTCGGTAAACCTATAAACTTTAATGAACTGTTTAAAGTAATGGAAAAAAATGTTCCAAATGATTTAGGTAAAACAGTGGTACAATTAAATGTAGATCTTGAAAGACGCAGAGACATTCTTTGGCCAGGGAAAATTGATGGCATCGATTTAAAACGAGGTCTTCAAATATGGAATAATCCCGAAATTTATGCAAACACGCTGCAATATTTTTCACAAAAATATAAAAATGCCGTTCAAATATTCTACAATATGATGGATGACTTGGATTATTCAGGAGCTTATATGTACTCTCATTCATTAAAGGGGGTAGCGGGAAATCTGGCGCTAATTGAGGTAGCTGATATAGCTAGCAGCATTGATTCGTTGTTAAAAGTTAAATCTATCGATGAAGCGCGTCAGTTATTGCCAAAATTAGAAAAAGCGATGCAGGTAGTTCTAAAAACAATTGAAGAAATTAAGTATCCTGAAGAGAAAATCGAAAAAAAAGTTGCGGAATTGAATCTTGAAATTGTTGAAAAAATGCTGAAGGATCTTCATCTGCAATTTGATCGAGGCGAAACGGATGATAAAAATTATTTAGAGTTCAAAACGTTACTGAATGGCCATATTTCAGAAGTACAATTGAATCATTTGACAGTTGCTGTTGATAATTTTAATTTCGAAAGCGCTAAAGATATTTTAAGTAATATTGCAATAAAATTAAATATTGCAAAAAACGTCTAGTGGAGAAGTCTATGCAAAAATCGACAATACTTATAGTTGATGATGAGTCAAATAATATTAAACTATTGAGAGAAATTTTAAAAGATAAATATGAAACCAGGGTTGCTTTAAACGGAGAGGAGGCCATTGTTCGTGTACTTTTGCAGCCTATGCCGGAGTTGATACTTTTAGATATCATGTTGCCCGACATGGATGGATTTGAAGTGTGCAAAAAATTAAAAGCCAATCCGCAAACTGCAGCTATTCCGGTTATATTTATAACCGCCATGACCGGGATGGATGATGAAACTCATGGTTTTGAAGTTGGCGCGGTTGATTATATTCAAAAACCTGTTTCAGGGCCTATTACTCTCGCCCGCATTGCAACTCACATAGCCATGGCCAACCAAAAGCGGGATTGTGAAAAAAATGTAGAACTAAAAACCAGAGAGCTTTTTGCAAATCAAAAAGCCGGCATTTTTATGTTGGCCGAAGCAGGTCATTACAATGACACAGAAACGGGAGTTCATATCTGGAGAATGTCTTCATACAGCAGGGCTTTGGCACAAGCTTTGGATTGGCCTGTCGCACAGGCTGAAATGCTAGAACTTGCGGCGCCAATGCACGATACAGGAAAAATCGGAATACCCGACTCAATTTTAAAAGCGCCAAGAAAATTAACAGATGATGAATGGGTAATTATGAAGCAGCATACCACCATTGGTTATTCTATTTTATCACAAGGTCATACGCCCATTTATAACATGGCCGCTGACATTGCATTAAATCATCATGAAAAATGGAATGGTACAGGTTATCCAAATGGAAAAATCGGCGAAGATATACCCCTATCTGCCCGTATCATTGCCATTGCGGATGTTTTTGATGCTTTAACCATGTCACGGCCTTATAAAAAATCCTGGAGTGTTGATCAGGCGTTTGATTTAATTCGAAAGGAATCCGGAGCTCACTTTGACCCGACATTAGTTGATCGATTTCTTTCAATAGAAAATGAAATATGTCAAATAAAAGATGAATGGAAGGACGATAAAATTAATCGAAAATAGCGGATTTTCAATATACAGACTTATGTACAAAAAACGAGTAATATACAGAATCCTTTTTATTGAAAAATTATCTAAAAAAAATTGTGTTTGATTTTTTAGATGTCTAAACGATCTAAAGATTGAAGTCTGGCTTGATGGAGATTTTTGAGCATGGCGGTAATTTAAATAAGATCAATCGAGAACTGGATTTTCCTAAAAATGACTGGATTGATTTTTCGGCAAATATAAATCCCCTGGGTTTAACGGATGAATTAAAGTATTGTATTTTACAGCGGCTTGAAGAGATCACTCATTATCCCGATCCGAAAAGTGTTGATTTTTTAGAAAGTATATCAAAGAGATTTAGCGTTAAATTTGAAAATATTATCGCCGGAAACGGCGCATCAGAGCTTTTTTTTTCCTTTGTTAGAGTGATTGAAAAAAAGAAAGTCGTTATTGTTACCCCTTCATACAGCGACTATGAAAGAGCGGCATTGCTTGAGCAAAAAGAAATCGAGTATTTTAATTTAAAAGAAAATGAAAATTTTATATTAAACTGTGATTTGTTAGAAAAGGCTTTAACCGGAAATGAAATGGTTATACTTGGAAGACCAAATAATCCCAGCGGAAATTTTACTGCAAAAAAAGATATTTTAAATTTAATTAAAAAAAAATCAGAGTCTGTTTTTATCATTGATGAAGCTTTTATCGACTTTATAAATTTCAAAGAAGATGAAACAAATGAAAGTTTGTGCGATACAATATTACCAAACTTAATTGTAATATCATCTTTAACAAAAATGTATTCCATTGCAGGGTTACGGGTCGGTTTCGCGATTGGGCATCAAGATCTTGTTAATCAGGCAAAAAAATTACAATCTTCATGGCCGTTAAATACCTTTGCTCAAAATACCGGCGAAATGATAATGAAAAATTCAATATTTTTTCAAAATCATGTTAAAGCTACGCGTAAATACATTGATGAACAAAGAAAATTTCTATTTGAAAAGCTAAAAAAAATAAATCAAATCAAAGTCTATCCATCGCGGGTAAATTTTATTTTATTTAAAATCATTGATCAAAAAAATCATCGAGAAAAACTTTATGACTACCTGTTAAAATATGGTATCATCATTCGAACCTGCAATAATTTCCATGGACTCGATGCTTCATTTTATCGTATGGCTATTTTAACCGCGATAGAAAATCAAAAATTTATCGAAGCGCTCGAGGGTTATTTCAATTTAAAAGACAATGTCAGCGCAATTTATTTTAATAAAAATAAAAAAACTCCCGCTTTGATGATTGCAGGAACGGGCTCTAATGTAGGTAAGTCATTATTGACGACCGCATTGTGTAGAATATTTTTAAACGAAGGTCTGAGGGTTTTTCCTTTTAAAGCGCAAAACATGTCATTGAACTCATGCGTTACCCTTGATGGTATGGAGCTTAGCCGGGCACAATATCTGCAGGCTCAGGCGGCTCGCGTTGAACCGGATATTAAAATGAATCCGGTATTATTAAAACCCGTTGGAAAATTAACCTCGCAAGTAATCTTAATGGGAAAACCAATCGGAAATCAAGGCTACATGGAATACCGTGAAAATAAAGAATCTATCTGGAAAACCGTTTGCCAGGCCTATGACAATTTATCTGCCAATGCCGACCTGATGATACTTGAGGGCGCCGGTTCGCCCGTCGAAATGAATTTAAAAAATCACGACATTGTTAATATGAGAATGGCCGGATACGCAGAGGCAAAAGTTCTTTTGGCAGGGAACATTGATTTTGGCGGAATATATGCATCGCTTGCAGGCACCCTTATGCTGCTCAACGAAAGAGAGCGTCAGAGTATTATCGGTTTAATTGTAAATCAGTTTCGCGGCGATGAAAATTTATTTAAAGAAGGCAGAGTTTTACTTGAGAAAATTACCGGCAAGCCCGTTGTAGGCGTGATTCCTTTTGTAGAAAAATTACTGTTGCCCGATGAAGATTCCATGGCGTTTTCAGCGCGTCAGAGATCTGGCAGAATCTTAAATCAAAAAAACAATATGAAAATGTCAGATAAAATTTTAGACATATACGTTATACGATTGCCGCATATGTCAAATTTTACCGACTTTGATCCGTTTTTTCAACAGGAAGAAATTAACTTGATATTTTTAGATTCCATCGCTGCTGACCACCTGCAAAGTCATGATGAAGCTCCGGATGCCCTGATTATACCCGGTTCCAAAAACGTCATCTCGGACATGAACTGGCTAAACGAAAGCGGTCTTGCAAACTATATTCATCATTTAAGAGAAAATACCAACGCTGAAATAATCGGTCTCTGCGGCGGATTTCAAATCCTGGGTAAAGCAATTAAAGACCCGCATTCCATTGAATCCACTCGCGGCGAGATCAACGGTTTGGGTTTATTGAGCATGACGACGGAGCTTGCTTACGATAAAACCCTGAAACGTTTTTCCGGAAAACATTTAGCGTCAAATATATCCGTTTATGGTTATGAAATTCATCATGGCATAACCGAGGGCAGCGAAAAAACAATTTTACAATCCAATGATATCGCGGGTCTTTCGTCAAGCGACGATCGTGTCTGGGGTACTTATATCCATGGCGTTTTTGATAACGACGAATTTCGTAAATGGTTTTTTAACAAATTGCTCAGTAAAAAAAACCGAAAGCCATTTGGAAATGTTGTTCCTTATGATGTAGATTCTGCAATTGAAAATTTCGCAGACATTGTAAAAAGCAGTCTCGACATGGATAAAATACGAAAAGCAGTTTTTTCTTGAATAACAGGGGTTGTCTAATAAGTCAAAATTTGAACCGCGAAGACGCAAAGAACGCAAAGGAATTAAAGAAAATGACAAGAAAAATCCATTTATTTCTTTACTGTGCGCCCTTCGCGCCTTTGCGGTGAGACTTTTTAGACAGCCCCGACCCCATACGAAATTTCGCTTAGGGGTGAGGCTGTATAAAAAGTCTTTTTTCATTTTTGTAAAATTCGTTTCTTTTTAGACAGCCTCAGGGGCACGCTTTGCCCCTTTTTTATTGTTCATTGATATTTTGTTTTGTCCGAAATTATAATCAGTTGTGAAATCTTTGCTTATATTGTTATCTGTTTTATTTTGCTTTTCGTCATTTGTAAATGCAAAAACAACAGATATTCGTCTCATTAAAAATCTGGACTATAGTAATTCAGAAATTAAGGCGTTACGAGAAGAGATAAAAATAAATTTAGTTAAAATCAGTAAAGGTGATTTTGTTAAACCGGAATTTAGAAAATACTATGTAAAGAAAAATGATACATTTTTTTCTATTATGGCAAAAACAATGATGGATCATGATACGCTTTCCAGCGTCAATGCTCTGGCAACTTTGTGGGATGTTGAGCCCGGAGCAACATGGCTTATTCCCAATATGAGAGGAATTGCAGTTTTCGGCGATCCTGTTGAGTTATCAAAAAAATACAATGTTGCAGAAGACGAGATTACGCCGGTTCCGGGTAAAAATTCTCTGTATTTTATTGAGGGCAAATCATTTGATTCAAGCGAGCGCGGTTTTTTAAACGGAACTGTTTTTTTAAAACCTGTGCGCGGAATTATTTCTTCAAAATTTGGTTTGCGTCAGGATCCGTTTTCAAATAAACATCAGTTTCATAAAGGAATTGATATTGTATGCCCGACGGGTTCGGATGTAACAGCCGCAGCTTCCGGAAAAGTTATTTTTAACGGTCAGATGAGCGGTTATGGAAATTTAATCATCATTGAACATCAAAACGGATATCGCTCTCTTTATGGACATTTAAATTCGTCTTTAGTACAAAAAAATCAAATTGTAACGCGGGGCCAGAAAATAGCGCTTTCAGGCGCGACAGGGAACGTAACCGGTCCTCATTTACATTTTGAAGTCCGCCGAAAAGGGCAGGCGCTTAATCCGCGCATTACATTTCTTTTAAAAGATTACTTGCCTCTTCTCGGACAAAAAAATCACGATGCTTTTGCGAAAGATACCATAGTCTTTGCTTTACTTCATAGTTTTTATAGGCTGCCATTTCTCGCATGATGATGATCAGTTCTGATGAGTCTGTAGTTAAAAACATGCGTTTATACATATATGGATAAGTTCTAACATCGTCATACCATTTCAGGGTTTGATAGATCTCTTTTAAAACCTGCGGATTTTTTTCATCAAGGTGAGATACAATTGTAAAAAAATATGATTTTTTATTTTTTTCTTCGCGATATAATCTAATCTGGCCAAATGCACATTCTTTTACCATCCAGTCTAAATCAGAGAAAATAATCGAGAAATAGGGAAGATCCTCTGCGGCAGGGTCGGAAGTAATTTGAAGACAGGCTTTCCAGCGTACAACCGGATTTTTATGTAATAACAATTTGTAAAATTGCGGTTTAAAAGCAGTAGTATGTTTTTTGTCGATACTGTCCAATGCTGAGATTACTACAGCAGGTATTGGATCTTTAAAAGCGCTGGCATAAATTTCAGCTCCGGGCAATTTAAATTTTTCAATTACATTTTTACTTTTCTCTTTTAAAGAGTTAAAATACTCAATTTTTTTATCCCATGAAAGAGACTGATATTCTTCCATTTTCATGGCAGGCCGTAGTATCCGGCTTCCGGCGCATCCTGCGGTTAAAACCAAAATTAAAAACAATACATGAGTTTTTCTAAAGATCATAAATTAATATTGGGATACTTTTTTGTAGCGTTCTCTAATTTCAATTATTCTTTTTATAAGCAAAGATCGAGGGGTTGTCTAATAAGTCAAAATTTGAACCGCGAAGACGCAAAGGAATTAAAGAAAATGACAAGAAAAGTCCCTTTATTTCTTTGCTTTGCGCCCTTCGCGCCTTTGCGGTGAGACTTTTTAGACAGCCCCCTGTTTAGATTGTTTTATAAAATACAAATCTTGGTGTTCAACGTATTCAGGAAATCGAATGTTGCAAAATTCTCATGCTAATAATTTGCAAGACAAATAAAATCGATATTTGCGCTAGATATGTAACGATTTTTTTATGGATCAGTCAATTATTTATATTTTCACCCAATGCTTTTGCCCAGGAAGCGGCAAATAAATCGGATAAACAAAAATTTCAAATTCAAATTGAAGATGAGCTTGAAAAAGGAATTGAGTCATCAGATGATAAAGATAAAGAAACTGAGGATATCATCATTTCAGGACAAGACGAGCAGTTGATTCGTATTCCTAAAAGCGATACTTCATTTATCTCACCTACTAACCCGTCATCGATAAGATGGTTAAATGATAAAGATCAACTTGATAAGGATGGTAAAACAAAGAAAAAAAACAATGAAAAAAGCGGAGATATTGTATTGGCATACGGAATGTATGATAATTCATATTTAAATTTAAAATTTGCTAAAAGCGACAAATTTGGACTCTATCAGCTAAGATATATTCGCGATGATATCGTCTCTGAAGGGTATAATGGAATTCGTATAATCAACAGCGGCAAATCTTCTGATGACGTCAATGTAACCGTGGGAAGTCGTATTTTACCCAGGTATTTACTTATGGTGAATGCAAAGTATATTGGCGATAACGTTGGATTTCAAAATAATGCCAGCTTTTCAGGTATGACTGAAAAATGGGGAAGTTTTATTTTTCAAAATAACATTAAGCCGGATGATAAACAGGTGTTAAACATTGACCTGACGGGAAATTATTTACAATCCAATTATATTGGACTTAGCTTGCCTGAAAGCAAGCCTCTATATTTTAATTCAGGAATAAATGCAAACTGGATTTATATCTTTCAAAATAAAATCAGCATTGAGACAAATGCTGGTTACGATTATACATATTTAAACGATATTGATAAAAAAAAATCTATGGCCTCGTCAATTAAAGGAGAATTGTTGTTTCATTTTCCTCTTGTAAGAACGCGTATTTCAAAAAGTTTTCCATGGCAACTCGATCTTACGGCAGGAGGCGGCGGTTTCTACAAGGATTTGATTAAAATACAGCCCATCGCAAAGGTATATATTGATAGCAAGCTGGACATATGGAATTCCAGATTAGGTTTTGAAAAATCTCTTGAAAATTTAAAAATTGAAGAATCATATTTGGCTGCGTATTATGAAAAACCAGTGTTTTACCAGTTACCTTTAAATTACTGGCATGGTTTTTGGGACAATAGTTTTTTAATCAATTCAGAAAATACGTTGAAACTAAAGTCAGGTTATAAGCAATATGAGGTTTATTATAATCCTCGACTTGATTCAAATTATCTTTATTATCAGGTTCCCATAGCGTATAAAGAAATATATGGACATTTTAGCTGGGAATATTCTTTTTTTCGTTCATTTTTGCTCGAGACTTCTTTTGAATTAAATTTTGGATTAAATGCTGTTAATATGAGACCGGTGGTTTCATTTTTAGCCGTATTAAATTATAATACAGAAAAATTTGATGCGGCAATTTCTTTTAAAGCGGTTGGCAAAAGAAATCTCGATAACATTGTGTTGAGCGATTATTATTTGACTGGTTTAAGTTTAAAATACTGGCTGACTCCTTCTTTTTCGCTTATGGCAAGCGGTGAAAATTTACTAAATCAAAAATACACAGAATATTACCCATACCAGAATTCGGGAATAAAAATATTTGCCGGATGTTACATTAAAATTTAACGGATATTGTAAGTATAAAGATTATTTAATGCAAATATTGATTACGAAAAACAGCAATGTAAATTTAAAATACTTATCGTGTCATTTTGACGCGGGAAAATATTTCTCATTAATTTTATTTAATAAATTATGAAATCATCAAAAGGTAAACCAATCATTGAAATTAAAAACGTAGTGAAGCGCTATAAAGATCAGCTTGCTGTTGATCAAGTCAGTTTTACAATCAATCAGGGCGAGTATGTCGCTCTACTTGGTCCAAATGGAGCCGGCAAAACCACGATTGTTGAAATGATTGAAGGAATTATAAAACCAGATTCAGGAGAGATACTAATTGAGGGTTTAACCTGGAAGGGTGATGATCGTTATTTAAAATCGATACTCGGTGTTTCTTTTCAGGAAACCCGGTTTATGGATAAATCAACCGTTTCAGAAACTCTTAAATTGTTTTGTGCATTTTACAACATAGGTTCAGGCCGTGTTGATGAGGTTTTAGAACTTATAAATCTTTCAGAAAAGAAAAATAGTTATGTTGAAAACTTGTCGGGAGGACAGCGTCAAAAGCTGGCCATTGGAATCGCGCTTTTAAACAACCCCAAGATACTTTTATTGGACGAACCTACCACGGGTCTTGATCCTCAGGCCAGACGAGAGATATGGATGATTTTAAAAAACCTTAAAAATCAGGGCAGAAGCATGATATTAACTACTCATTATATGGAGGAAGCTGAATTTCTTTGCGAAAAAATTCTCATCATGCATACCGGTCGAATTCTGGCCCAGGGCAGATTAGAGGAGCTTTTAGCTGCGCACAGCGAGGGCGGTATTATTGAAATCAGACTTGAAAATGAAACCGATGCATTAAAGCTTTATGATTTAATTTCAGTCACAGATTCAACATGTCAGTTGGCAGAAAAAACAATTTACCTGAAAAGTAAAACGCCGGCAGTTTTTTTAAAAAATATTTTGGGAATTACGGAAGAACAAAATGTTATAATAAGCGATCTTCAGGTTAGAACCATGACACTGGATGACTTATTTATATTAATGGCAGGTCAGCACTTACATGAATAAAGTTTTAAGAGAATTAATCATCGTTCAATTTAGAGAGTATTGGAGGGCTCCCGAGGTTTTGTTTTGGACGCTTGGCTTTCCAATCATGATTGCCAGCGTTCTTGGTCTTTTGTATTCTTTCAAGCCCGCAGAAAATCACAGGGTAGCGTATATTGTTCAAGAAAGCAGCGAAAATAACCGTCAGAATCTTGATCACATAAAGACAAATGATATTATTAAATCTAATCAGAAAAACTTTCAAAATCTTGCCCATTTTTTTGAAAATCTTCAGATCGATTTGCCGGGAAAAAGCATACGAAAAATCAGTTTTGAAAAAATGGATCGCGAAAGTGCAGAAAAGGCATATCGAAGCGGAAAAATTGAAATCATTGTCCAGTTGCAGATTGACGGGAGTTTACAGTATTTATACGATCCGGCCAATGAACGCGCAGAAAATTTATACCTTTGGATTGATAATCGGATACATGAAAATTCATCAAATGTAAAATCTCAAGTGCTAAAATTAAACCAAAGGGGAAGTCGATACATTGACCGTTTAATTCCAGGACTTATCGCGCTTGGAATTATGAATTCTACATTGTGGGGGATCGGATGGACATTAATAGAGTTTCGTATCAAGAAATTTTTGCGTAGAATGATTGTTACACCCATGCGAAAAATTGATTTTATGCTGTCTATTTCTATTGTGCGTATGGGGCTCAGTGTAATTGAAGCCGGTATATTGTTCTTGTTTGCAAGGTATTTTTTTGACGTTCGACTTCAGGGGGATTTTTTAACCTTTGCTGTTCTTTTTTTGGCAGGTCATATTGCCTTTAGCGGTTTAAGTATTTTACTGGCTTCGCGGACCAACAATACCCGTGTAGGAAATGGTTTAATCAACATTGTGACTATGCCTATGTTTTTACTTTCTGGCGTATTTTTTAGCTATCACAGTTTCCCTGATTGGATGGTGTCGATCATTCAGTATTTGCCGTTAACGATTCTGGCAGACACGATGCGCAATGTATTTCTTTATAACGCAAGTTTCATGAGCATTGGATTTTCAATTTTATATCTTGTAACGTTCGGTGTTATACTCTACATTGCAGGTTTAAAATATTACCGTTGGTATTGATTTTAAGATCACATAAAAGGGGCTTAGCACGCCCCTCGGCAGGTACACGGTACCTCGACCCCACGCAAAAGTCAAGTGAAAATGTATTTTCGCGCCAGATTTATATTTATTGAAAAAGAACTTGAAATTCCTGGTGAATATCAGGTATTGTTAATAATGTTAGAAATTAAAAGAGAACACGCTGAAGAAGTTATTCTTAAATTAATGATAGCTCTTGAAAAAAGGGTTAATAATAAAATGGGATTAGATGCCAACGAACTTAAAGAGTTTTACAATCAATTGTTGCATGATGCGTTTACAGAAGAGTCCATTAAAAATTATAAACCCATCAATAGTTAATTTACTTTTAATGGGATTTGACTTCATTTTATGAAGAAAGTACAATTGAGATTTTTGTCTTAAAATCTTCTATTAAACCTGCAAAGAGCAAAACAGTTGCAGCCATTTACAGCAGGCATAAAAAAAGTTAAAAATAAAATTAAAGCCGATGAAGAAGAAAAAAATCTTAATATTGAATTTGCTGTAACCTTCATTACCTGTTGTATATTCCTGTTAAAAACGAAATCGAATACCTGAAATTATACCGCCTTCTTGCTTATTTAATAAATCATGAGGCCTTTGATAGGGAGTAAAAAGAAAAGTAATTTTTTCATCGCTAAAAAGCATATTGCTTAATTCCTGGTTTTTTATGTTTGCATATAAAATTGGTTTAATGACCATGAACAGTGTGTTGATTACAAACACTCCAATACCTATTGAAAGAGATTTTGTTATAGCGTCAAAACTATATCCAGATACCAAAGGAATATAAATAATACCGGCAGCCAATAAATCACCCGATGTACCAATCATTCCGCCAATAAAGTCACCTTGTATGTAAGAACCAATTCCAAAGCGTAAGAAGACATTTGCTACAATTGGCACTTCGGATGTAATTTTATTGTTTTCTAAAATTTCCTGTTTTTCAATAGCTTTTAATTTAGCAGATCTTCGTAGAATTTGTTCTTTGTTATGTTCTCTACCATATTTAATCAAGCTATCAACTTCAATTTTTAAGTCAGAATCTTGTTCTGCAAAAATGGTTTGAGTAAAATAAAATGCGTAAATAACAATAAATACTTTAATAAAAATTTTCATATTGTTTCCTTGATTAAAATAACAAGATGTCAATAAAAAAAACAGAGATGTATGTAAACCAAGAATTTACTTGATAGTATGTAAATTAAAAGCGTAAACTAAAGCCGGCGACAGCCCCGTCTTCTTGTAAATCATAAAAATTCAGGTTTCTGTGATAGGGAATAAATAAAAAAGAAATTTTATTGCTGCTAAATAGCATATTACCTAATTCTGCATTTTTCATGTTTGCAAATGTAAATGGTCTTACTATCTGGTATACTTTACTGAAAGCAAGTATTCCCAA
Source organism: Spirochaetia bacterium (assembly GCA_029857955.1). Classification (GTDB taxonomy): domain Bacteria; phylum Spirochaetota; class Leptospiria; order Turneriellales; family JAOUFE01; genus JAOUFE01. Next base: position 21,418 of record JAOUFY010000018.1, on the reverse strand, counting down.
ACCGGATAATATTAGACTTGCTGGAATAACGCTATTGTATCTTGGCGACATAAAAGCTGTAGAGGCAAACATTGCCCCGACACCAAATAAATCCGATAAGGTTCCAACGATTCCGCCTAAAGTATCGCCTTGAACATAGGAACCAATCCCGAGACCAAGGAATAAATTTAAACCAACGGGAATTCCTGCTTCAATTTTATTTTTTTCTAATAAAAAATTTTTTTCATTGGAAGATAAATCTTGAGATTTTTTTATTATTAAATTTTTATTGTATGTGCGGCCGTATTTAATTAAATTGTCAACTTCTATCATTGTATCGGAGTCGGCAAAAAGACCTTCTGTTCTCATTAAAATAAAAAGAAATAAAAATGTTACGGATATTTTTTTCATGATATAAAGAATATATTTTAGTTGTTGAATTGTCAATTAAAAATTCATTTTTATTTTTAAAATTCTATTTTAGTAAATGCTTGATTTCATGATCTATATCTTTAAACGTAAATTTAAAACCATCATGAACTAATTTCTGCGGCAAGGCTTTGCATGACGCAAGAAGTAATTCGTCTGCAGTTTTACCCATGATCATTCGTATTAAAAATTTAGGAATTTTCATGAAATTTGGTTTGTTATAAAATTTTGCAGTTATTTTTGAAAGCTCTTTTTGGCGAATAGGCTCAGGGGATGTAAAGTTATAAACACCACCGGAGTCTTTTTGGCGAAAAAGATAAAAAAAAGCTTCGGCAAGATCATATGCATCAATCCATGAAAACCATTGATTACCTGAACCAATGGCTCCGCCAAAGCCCATTCTTACAGGCTTTATCATTTCTTGCCATGCCGGCGCGTCTTTTGCCAGAACCAGGCCGAATCTTGCTATAATTAATTTTACTGAGGGGTTTATTTCTAAAATGCGCCTGGCAGAATTTTCCCATTGAACACATACTTCGCTTAAAAAAAGATTGCCTGAATTTTTATTTTCATGAATGATTTCTTCTTTTGTATCACCATAAAAACCAATGGCTGAGGCCTGCCCCCATACTTTTGGAGGATTCTTGCATTTTTTGTACGCTTCGATCAATGAATTTGTTGCATTTAAGCGGCTCATCAATACAGTATTTTGCATTTTTTTATCGAGTCTTCCCGTTGCAATACTGGTGCCGGCAAGATTTATTAGAAAATCAGAACCTTCCAAAGCTTTGACAATTTCATCATCGTTATTGTCAAATTTGTCATTTTCAACTGTATTCCATTTATAATAAATAACATCATTGGAGTTTTCAATATCTTTTCGTGTAAGAACCCGGATTTTCCATCCTTGTTTTTGAGCATGGCGAATGAGGTGTCTGCCAACTACCCCTGAGCCGCCAGCAATGGTTAATGTAAGCTTTTTTTTATTCATAAATAACATCCAAATTTAAAATAATTATTGAATTATTGATAATATACATATAAAAATAAAACAGTTGTAATTTAAATTAAAAATATTGGGTACTATTGCGCTTTGGCAAACTGCAGGAATACCAAAATTATTCTCATTTAATAAGACAATAGTATTGACAAAATAGACGATATGTGAAATATGTATTTGGCTTTTATTTTTGATTTCGCTGGAGGGTTCCATGTTTAAATGCGAGAATTTTTTGAATTTAACGATGAACAAAATATACCGGCATTATGCAATACATAGAAATATGTTATTTATAATTGCTGTAAATGCCTGCATTGTATCTGGAATATTTGGTCAAGAAAATGCAAATCTGGCAAGAGTTGTTATTATGTCTTTTGAAGATAAAACCGGAACTGAAAATTTTAAATATCTTTCCGGTTCACTTAGAGAAGCCATTAATAATTCGATGATGAAAAACTTTACATATGAAGCGGTAGAGTTTAATAAAACTGACGAGGTATTTTCTGGTATTGAGAGTACGGAAAATGCGAATCCCGTTAAAAAAGGGAAACTTGAAATTGTAAAAATGGCAGCAAAGGAGTTAAGCGCCGATGTCGTAATATTTGGTGAATATGCATACAGTGAAAAAGACAATATGATTTTATTTAATGTAAGTTTATATTTACCTGCGGCAGATGTAAAACGAGATATGGATTTAATTAAAAATAACGTCGACAGTACTATTTTTAAAGCCACAGAGAAGGTTTCTCAAAATTTGGTAAAGAACATTAAAGAAATCGTTAATGAAAGACATTCAAAAAGCACAGTAGCTAAAAAAGAAGCTGATACAAATCAGGTTGAAGAAAAAGCTAACGAAAAGGTTGTTTTAACCAAAGAAGACGCCGCCATGGTCGCCCCTTCATGGGAAGGAAAAGTGTTCTCATGGGGATTTTGGGTAGGAACGGGAGGCGGACTTTTATTATCTGCCGACTTGTCGAATGCAAAATATTTGCTTGTAGGTTATGAGTGGCAAGTACTTGCTGCCTATATTCGCTTTTATCCTGATTTATACAACAACCTACAGGTCTCGTTTTATGCCGATTTAGGAGGTCGACATGTGAATGGTCATGGTACATACGCATTTACTGGTTTTAAATTTATTCCTTCGGCGGGTTATAGCGTTTCGAAAAAAAACTTCCATTGGTTTGTAGAAGGTGGTCCTGGCCTCGAGTCAACTAATGAAGGTTTTATGCTTGGTTTGGCTCTTGGGGCAGGAGCTGAATGGCTGGTTTCAAAGCATTATTCCATGGGGTTAAAAGCGGGCACTGAAATTTTTTTTAATTTTAAACCTGAAGTTTATCATTATGAGAACAACGTGGCTTATAATACATATCCACCACCCTACTATTTGTATACGCCTCTTAAATTGCAGCTTTTGTTTACTTTTGTGTATTGATAACGGTGTTTCGTTTGTTAAATATAGATTCAGATACAATCTGTTTTCGAACCATCTCGATAAATTCGGTTGCGGCCGCTATGAATGATGGGGGTTGTCTAGTCAAAATTTGAACCGCGAAGACGCAAAGGAATTAAAGAAAATGATAAGAAAAATCCCTTTATTTCTTTACTTTGCGCCCTTCGCGCCTTTGCGGTGAGAGATTCTTTAGACAACCCCTCAAAGCATATTCGGCTGCATGCTTATAATTAAGTGACATAATGTCTGTAAAGCAAATATTTGCACTTAATGATGGAATCCGATTTGTACATCGTTCTTGAAAAGTACTATCGTAAATTAGGTTATGATGTTCAGGGTGAAGTTTGCGGCTGTGACCTTGTCGCTGTAAAAGGTGAAAAAGTCATCATAATAGAGCTAAAAAAAAGTTTTAATGTAAAACTTCTTTATCAGGCTACGCGCAGGCTTTCTGCAACAGAATTTGTGTACATTGCTTTTTTTAAACCGCAAGCGCGTCAGGCGATGTCGTTTTGGACTATGGTGAAAAGTCTTTGCAGGCGTTTGAACATTGGAGCAATTGTAATTGACTCAGAAAATGTGAAGTTTCTTTCAGAGCCGGGTATATTTAGCGCTAAAAAATCGAACATCCAGCGCGCATCTATTCTTAAAGAATTTAACGGCAGAAAGGCTTCGCGTAATATCGGCGGCGTAACCGGTAAAAAACTGGAAACGGCCTATCTTGAAAGCGCCGTACAAATTGCCGTAATACTTTCTGATAATGAGGCCCGCAGCGCTAAAAAACTTCAAGAGTTGGGAACTTCCGATAAAACGTATTCCATTTTATATCAAAATCATTATGGGTGGTTTGAGAAAAAAGAAAAGGGGTTATACGGCATAAAAAAAAACAGCCTGAAACTCATTCGTGAAAAATATCCTGAAATCTGGCTGTATTATTTAAAAAATAAATAAATTTAAAAATACGTTAAATCGTCAATATCTTTTGTACTTTGACTGTCGTCAACCAGGCCATCAAGTGAATATATTTCAATTTCTTGCTGTTTGCCTCGAATACCTTTTACAATAACCTTTCGACATCTGGTGATATCTTTAACAGCATTGCGCGTATTACCGTCGATTAAAATGTTTACCCCGGCTTTTTTAGTGAGGTTTTGAAGTCTGCTGGCCGTGTTTACAATATCGCCAATGACGGTATACTCCATTCGACGGTATGAGCCAATGTTTCCTGCAAAAACTTCACCAGTCGTAATTCCGATGCCAATCTTTATTTCGTTATCCAGGTAAGATGGCTTGACTTTGTTAAAAAATTCAATGGTACTGGCAATGGACAAAGCGCATTTTACAGCATTGAGAGCGTCTTTATCTGAATTAAAAGGACACCCAAACGTTGCAAGAATAGCGTCTCCGATGAGTTTATTAACCGATCCGTCATGGCTTAAAATAAGATCCATCACATCTGTGAAAATTAAATTTAACAAATCGGCCACAAGATTTGGTTTTAAATTTTCGCTAATGCTGGTAAAATTTCTAATGTCAAAAAATAAAATAGACGCAACCAGGTTTTCACCGCTCATTTTATTTTCATCTTTATTTTCAACGATTTTTGCTACTACGTCGTCTGAAAAATAATGCGACAAAATTTCTTTTTCAGCGCGCAATTTTTTGTTCATTTCATCAAGGGCGAGTCGATTGTTTTTTCTATCTACCAATTGACGAAGTTTTAAAGCAAGCTCGGTGGTGCGTACGGGTTTATAAACAAATTCATCGGCCTGTTTCATTAACCCAAGAATGGTTGTATCTTCGGAGCTATCGGCAGACATCATCACAATGATGGTATAACTCATTTCAGGGTTATCACGAATTTCTTCGAGTATTTCAAGGCCGTCTTTTATGGGCAGATAAACATCAAGCAAGATGATATCAGGCTTATTTGATAATGCTTTTTCCAGGCCTTGTTGGCCATCAGCAGCATAATCAACTTCATAACCCAGTGTTTTAAAAAATTCAATAAGAATGATCCTTTGAATTTCATCGTCTTCAACGATAAGGACAGTTTCTTTTTCGTATGTCTCACTCATATGGTTCCATCATATTATACATTATTAAACAATTATTTAGCAAATAAAAGTCATATTTTTCCCTGTACGTTGCCCCGTCTATGTAAAAATGAATATTAGATATGGTAAATATTATAAATAATTATTCTATGAATTGAGTTTTACTCTTAATTTTGATAAAAATCGAGAACTTGATTGATGCCGAGCCATTTATTTTGGATAAATTTGGTTGTTTTGACGCTCTACGTACGCCAAAACGCCGCCTTTATAGCAAGAAGTAGCCGTTTGCCATTAAATACATTAAAGAATTCTTATATACTTAATTATTGGTTGACGTTTCAAATCAAAATTTAAGACGTTATTTACATATGATATAATTACATTCATTTTAATGAAAAAATGCAATAGTTAGATACATACTGACAATGTTTTTATATCATTTATATCTGATAAAGTTTAAAGAAATTAACTTATGAAAATACAAAGCATTGCGGTTAAAATCCCAAGTAAAAAGGTTACCAATCAAACCATCATGGATATGATTGAGGAACACAGCCCAAAGGTATCAAAGGTTATATTAAAGGCATACCAGCGTATGGTGATGCACATGCTTAAAAAAAGCGGTGCACGAGACCGTTATATTCGCGATCTGGACAAAGGCGAAAAATCTTCTGATTTTATACGGGCTGCCATTCAGGAAGTTTTTGATGATAGCGGAGTTAAAAAAGACGAGATTGATCTTGTCATTTATTGCGGAATTGGTAAGGGTTTTATTGAACCTGCCAATGCATATTTTTATGCAAAAATGTTCGGAATGGAAGCCTCCTGCTTTGACATAACAGATGCCTGTATGAGCTGGATTCGAGCCCTGGAGATTTCATATCAGTTTTTAAAAACCGGTCGATATCGTAATATTTTAATTGTAAACGGCGAATTCAACGCCTATGAGCATGGTTACCCAGAACTATTTGAGATTAAAGATATTAAACAAATCAAACATACCTTCCCGACCTATACAATTGGCGAGGCGGCTTCGGCAACCTTGCTTACTGCTTCAGATGATATCTGGTCGTTTGATTATATTTCAAAACCTCAACTTGCCGATCTATGCACGATTCCTCATGAAAATTATAAGGATTTTGTGGATGATTCGGTACGGCTCGGCCTTTCTGGTCCAAATAAATTTGTATCCTTTGGTCAGGAAATGATCAATCACGCCACCATTTATCTTCAGGAATTGGTAAAAAGCGTTGTTCCAAGTTACAATCATCCTGATATTTATTTTCCCCATGCTGCTACCAGTACTGCTTATTTATTAGGCGGCGTTGATCTTGGTATTGAGCGAGATAAAATGTATGCGGAAGTTTTTCCTGCTTATGGTAATCTGGTTTCAGCGAGTGTTCCTGCCGGTATTCGACGCGCTTTAGATGAAAACAGAATGAAGAGGGGAGACAGTGTAATACTTTTTCCTGCCAGCGCCGGAATGGTTTTTAGCGTGGTTCAATTTAAATATTAAACATCGTTTACTATTTAAGAATTTTATTTAAAATAAAATCAAGAATTCGATCGGGAAGGTATTTTGGCCAATACCATTCGACCATTGGGCTGCCGGTGATGCTGTATCTTGGTTTTGGGTTTGGATTTTTTAAAATTTGAATTACTTTTTTTCCTATTTTTTGTGAGCTTATTCCCAATTCTTCGCGTTTTAACATTTGTTTTCTGAGATTTTTACCGCTATGCTCAAAGACTGTATTTTTTGCGTAATCATAATCTTCTTCATTTGCTCCTTTTTTAAAAATTAAAGTTTTTACCGCTCCGGGAATCAGTAAAACCAGATTGATGTTTAATTTTTTAATTTCTCTTCTTACTGAATCGGAAAAACCTTCTATGGCATATTTAGAAGCTGTATATGTAGAAATATAGGGAAGTCCATAGTGTCCAAGTACGGAACTGATGTTGATGATTTGGCTGGCGGCTTTATTTTTATGAATACTTGACATTAATGGGATAAAAGTTTGCATCATTTTTACGGTGCCAAAAAAGTTTACTTCCATAACCTGGCGGTAATGGTCTAGATTTAGATGAACAAGCGGACCTCCAATTAAAATACCGGCATTATTGATCAATGCAAATAATATATTATTTTGAAGTTTATCTCTTATTATTTCAAACGCAGACTGAATTGATTTTTCATCAGTTACATCTGTTAAAATGGGAAAAAACAAATCACTGTTGACTTCTTTTTTTAAACGTTCAGCGTCATTTTTACTTCTGACAGTTCCAAAAACAAAATATCCGTTTTTTACAAGTTCAATTAAAATACCCTGTCCAATTCCGGTGGATACTCCTGTAATTAAAATATACTTCATTTGCATCCTTAACGCAAGGGGTAGCCAAAAAAGGCTTGCCTTTGTCGGCGAGGGGGTCGCTAACCCCCTTTTTAGTTTGATAAATGTTTTTACATCGTCAAGTTATAAATTAACCGTTAATTGTCAGGCATAAATCTGATTGACAAGAGAAATAAAAATTAAATCTTTATTTTATAAAAGGTAAATAAATGAGCATCGATGTATTTTATAACAAAAAAGAAGACAAGTTTTATGCGGAATTAAAAGAAAAGGTGAATAATTATTTTAAAGAAAAAAATATTTCTAAAAAAGGAAATATTAAAATGTATTTAATCACCGCGGTATTGTTGGTCATAACTTACGGCAGTTATTTTTTAATATTATTTGGGAACCTGCCTGAAATTGTTATGTTACTTTTAGCCTGTGTTATGGGAGTTGGTATTGCGGGCATTGGTATGGGTATCATGCATGACGGCAGTCATAATTCATATTCTGAAAATAAATTTGTAAATTACATCATGGGCAGTTTATTAAACTTTGCAGGGAGCCATAAATATATATGGGATCTTCGACATAATTCCTTGCATCATATGTATACGAATGTATATAAATATGATTATGACATGGTAAAAATCTGGCTGGTTCGACATTCGCCGGAGGCTCCCAAGCGATGGTTTCATAAGTACCAGCATATATATGCTTCTATTATGATTTATCCGTATTATACCTTGTTCTGGTTATTGTTTTATGATATGTTTCATTTGCGTGTGTTCAGTGAATTTGCTGAGGGAGATCAAAGAAAACACCCGTTTATGAAAATTGTTGGAATTATTTTTTGGCGTATATTTTATCTTTTTTACATCATTGTGATTCCTTACTTGTTGCTAGATCTCCCTTTTTGGAAAATCATGACAGGATTTTTAGCCCTCCATGTATCAACCAGCGCTGTATTGTGTCCAATTTTCCAGGTAGCTCATATTATGGAAAATACAACTCATGCCATACCCGATAAAAAGGGAAATTTAAAGGCAACCTGGGCAGAAAATCAGGTAACCTCATCGAGTAATTTTTCATTAAACAATAAATTATTAACATGGTTTTGCGGCGGATTAAACTACCAGATTGAGCATCATTTGTTCCCATGGATATGCAGTATTCATTACCCGGACATTCATCCTATAATAAAAAAGACAATTGAAAAGTATAAACTTCCTTACAATAATCAACCAACATTATTAAAGGCTTATGCATCGCATTTGAGATTTTTAAAAAAAATTGGTAATGAATAAGTAAAAGGGGAAAAGTCTTTCCCCTAAAGCGCTGTTTAAAAAGTAGAGTATTTTTATTGGTTAAATAATCCGGCTAAAGGTGTAAACTGCCAGGCTTTCAGTTTTCTTTTGACTTTTTATACAGCGCTTTACCCCATACGCTATATCGCAGGTTGGCAGGTAATTACGAAAGTTTTGTTATGTATTTTTCAATCAATGAATTATCAACTACTTTTGGTTTCATGATCACACGATAAGAGTCAATGATAATTTCTAACCAACTGAGGGAACGATAGGGCATTCCATGTTTTTGTGCAATCTTTTTAATATCGTTGCCCAGACGTTTGCACAATGAGGGGCTAACTTGAGGAAAAAGATGATGATCCAGGTGATGCTCAACTCCGTTCAATAAAGGTGTACCAAAAAAACCAACTCGAAAGTTAATGGTTGAAAACATTTGGCGACTATAGTAACTTAACTTTAAAATTTCCTCATCAAAGTACAATGCATCTCTTACATAATGTGTAGGCGCCAGAGCAAAAAAACAAAGCATGCCCGATATGAAATTTTTACCAATATACAGTATTAAAATTTCAGTGATAGAAAAATTAAATGAATATGGAAGAGCAATCCAAAATACATAGTGTGCCGCCAAAACAATAACATCAAGTATATGCAGTAATCGCTGCTTATGGTCGAGGATATTAAAATGAATTAGTTTTTTTAATAAAAATTTCCATCCCATCACCTGTAACATGATTACGTAAAAGCCTACCAAAAAAGGAAAAAAAATCCACTGGTATTTGTAATATATTTTTGTTATACTACCGGCATTTTCAACTTGTTTTTCATGCAGGGCAAACCATGGCAAGATGTCCGTATCAGGATCAATCGATACGATGCTTGTATTTGGGTGATGTAATTTATTATGAAAATTATCCCAAAATCTTGAAGAGATCCCAATGATAAAATCAAAGCCAAAAATATCCATAAACTGGTTTACCAGCTTTGTTTTAAACGAATTTCCATGCGATGCATTGTGAGAACATGTTGCGATTCCCACGCAACCTAATCCGGCTAAAAAAACACATAAAACTTTCACGATAAAATTTTCATTATAAAAAAAAATAATTGCTGGAATTATGGCAAATGTCAGATTATATACCCAGGAAAAAATAATAAATCCTACAGGTCGTTCCAGATAACCAAGTTTACGAAGATCTTGCTTTAATTTTTTCATATCGGCTTCAAATGCATTAAATTGTGTTGAAAATGTATTCATAAATTTATTAGATCTGTATTTTAATCAATTAGGAAATTAAATAAAATTACTTTTTACCCACATAATGTGTGAAAGCATCGCCGTCAATCTATAAAATAAAATAAAAATGATAACCCAACCTTGTTTAAATTAGTGATTGAAGGAGTGTATATTTATACAGAATATGGCCAATGGATAATGAAAGTTTTCATGACGGTCTTATTCGTCAATACGTTGATGAGATAAGGGAAGCTTATATTGAATGTGAGCATAAGGATAAATTTAACATAGAAGAATACAAAGGCAAATTAAACAAACTTCTACATTCTGCCAAAGTCGAAGGGCTTTCTGCAGATGATTTTTGGAATCTTGTTGAAGAACAGGATTCGGAAATATTTTCGAAATTAAATCTTTAAACTTAAGGAGTTTTAACATGATTGGATTTGATCCATTGTACCTGATTTTAATTGCTCCGACATTTTTATTTTCGCTGGTAGCGTCTTTTTTAGTAAAGAGCCGCTTTAATAAATATTCAAAAATTGCGACCAGATCGGGCATGAGCGGCGCACAGGCTGCAGAGGCCGTTTTACGTTCCGGCGGAATAACAGATGTGAGAATCGAGAGAGTTGACGGTTTTTTGTCTGATCACTATGACCCTGCCCATAAGGTGTTACGTCTTTCTTCCGAAGTTTATGACGGATGCACCATAGCTGCCGCCGGAGTCGGCGCTCATGAGGCCGGTCATGCGATTCAACATAAAACAAAGTACGCCATGCTCTCATTTAGAACCGCTCTGGTTCCGATGGCATCCATCGGCAGCAATTTAAGTTATTTTATACTTTTTGGCGGATTTTTATTGCAAATGACCGGTCTTGTATATGCCGGAATTGCTCTTTTTTCTGCTGTAGTTGTATTTCAATTAATAACTCTACCGGTTGAATTCGATGCCTCGGCACGCGCCAAAAAATTATTGTGGGATACGGGCGTACTTTCACAGGCTTCAGAAAGAGAAGGCGTTTCCGCCGTTTTAAACGCTGCAGCCTTAACCTATGTTGCAGCCGCAGTAAGCGCAATTGTAACTCTTATCTATTATTTAATTAGAGCCGGTTTGCTTGGCGGCAGGTCAAACGATTAAAAATAACGTTGCAATTTATTTAATTTAGCTTGGATCGCGACGCGATCCAAGTAATTCATTTACAATTGTGGAATTTTTAACCTGGTTGTTTTTTAGGGTATAATGCAATTCGACTGGAGAAACAAGTTTTATCGGAGAACTTTTCCCTGTAGAGACCAATACGGGAATCAATATTCCTCCTTTAAACGCTCTGATTAAATCGCTGTTTTGATTTTTCAGTAAACTTACAGATCGATAAAAACCTTTATTTCCCCTTGTAACCAGCGTATGTAATTTATCAATATCTTCTTTTAAGTGAGAGAAGTGTAAATACAGGTAATCCCAGATGGGAACTGGCTTTTCAGGAATCAGCGTAGAAGCATTATTTACAGAGGCAATTGAATCCATGTTGATTTCTCGCGCGAACGTAAAAGGACTTTTTAATATTTTACCTCTCTCGGGTATTATATTTCGAATGTCGGTAATGGCGCGTATTTGTTCAGAAAGCCAGATGTATAAAACCAACGCCATATCCAAAGGGCTGCTTTCAAACGACAAATTTACTTTAGCATCAAGAGAACTTCCAATGAAAGATGTAAAGTATTTTTGTTCTTTGATTTTTAATTTGTAAAGAAGACTGAACAAGTAATTTTCCCTGAAAAATGTTTCTTCCTGCATGAGCAGCTTGACAATTTCAAGCGGAATAAAGATTCCCGATACCGGATGAATAAATACCCAGGGCAGCTTTTTTTCCATTTCATCGCACGTTTTATCTGACTGAGGAAGGCAGCCAAAGTTATTTAAAATTTCGCCAAGCTTTTGTTTTTCAGTATAATTTAATTTGCTGAAGTCATTGATAAAATTAAAATTTTTGGCGATATGTTTCCATAACCACTGTAAATTGGCGTTGTTTGTTGATTTAAAATCGGTAATTAAAAATCCGGTTTTTTTGGAAAAATATTGCAGATATTTCGGATTACCTGTATGAATTATTTCAGTTAAAGAGTACATTATTTAATTATCGGCCTTTGACGGTTAAAACTTGGTTTAGGCTATTTACTTTTAGCTTCAGCGAAATTTTGATTTTTATATAAAATTTCACTAAATTTGGCCTATATCCAGTCTATAATGAAGATTTGAAAAGTCATTTAATTTTTTCAAAGAGTCGATGAAATTATAAATTTTATCACGTGCTATGTTTGGATTTTTGTCGTACACAACAACACTGGCTATTCGGCCCCCATGTGATACAACTGCGCCATTGGTAAATTTTGTACCGGCATGAACCATGTGTAAATTTTCAGGTAATTCGTCCGGAAATTTTAAAGAAATATTTTTAACATAATCTGAAGAAGGGTAGCCGGCTGCCGTTAGTACAACATTGATGCAATAACCTGGTTTGGTAGGAACACTGTAAGTTTCGTTGTTTTTTATTCGAAAAGGGGCATTTTCTTTTCCGCAGCTCCACAAAATATACGGTATAAGATCGGTTTCCATCATTGGTAAAACGCATTGAGTTTCAGGATCGCCAAGACGGCAATTAAATTCAACGACGTTCATTGTGTTATCGCCGATCATTAAACCTGTATATAAAATACCCGTATAATTAAATTCACGCAAAACCTTTTCTACAATGAGGGTATGAGCTTTTTCAATATGTTCCTGCGTTAAAATGTTTCCGGGCGAAAATGAACCCATGCCGCCGGTGTTTGGTCCCTGGCCATGATCGTAAACTCTTTTGTAGTCACAGGCAGTCGGCAGATAAATGGCTTCTTTACCGTTGCAAATGGCAAACAAAGAAGCCTCTTTGCCCTGCATAAATTCCTGAATTAAAATTGAATCGCCGGAGCTGCCAAAAATTTTATCGTTAAATATTTCAGAGCATTTATCCAAAGCTTCTTTGGTATCATGATGAATGCTGACGCCCTTGCCTGAGGCCAGTCCATCGGCTTTTATCACCAGGGGTAATGAATGATTTTTAATGACCGCTTCGGCTTCAATTAAATTTCGCGCCACATGACTTTTGGCGGTTGGAATGTTTGCCTTTTCCATAAATTCATATGAAAATACTTTTGATGCTTCAAGACGGGCGCTATGTTGATCTGGTCCGAAAACCAATAAAGCGGGAATTTTTTCTTTAAAAAAGTTTTTTATACCTGCTGCCAACGGCATTTCGGGACCTACAACCAATAATTCAATTTTTTTATCGATAATTACTTTTAAAATAGAATTAAAATCGCAAACATCAAGCTCTATTTTTTGATTTTCAGGAATTCCTCCGTTTCCGGGAGCTATATAAAGTTCTTTAACCAGAGGGCTGGCTGAAATTTTTAAAAACAGGGCATGTTCACGACCGCCGCTTCCAAGAATAAGTACGCGCATAGGATAAACCCATGTGTTTATTGACCTTGTAAATGAATTCTTACCCCAAGCGTATTGCCCGTTTTTTGTTTTGTGGATCATGAATCTGCTATCGTAAAATTTAGAATAAATTTTTTGTTGACGACCGTGGGGGTGGGTTTCTTTATACGTTATGAACAAGAATTTTCGGGTAATTTATTTTTTTATCATTGCAATATATTCTCATTTTATTTTTGCACAGGGAAATGCGGCTCCTGCTGCAGACGATACCAAAAAAGAGGAGTTGGCAAGGGTGATCATCTTACCTTTTAGTGATAGAACAAACACGAAAAATTTTGTATATATGTCGGAAAGCTTAAGCGATGCCATCAGTACATCGATGCTGAAAAATTTTACTTTTAATCGGGTAGACCCAAAAGAAGTACAAAAAGTAACGTATGAAGTTGATCAATATGTTAAAAAAAATAAAATTAAGCAAAAACCAAAAAACAAAGCTGATAAAAATGATGGAAAAAGAGTTAAAACCGCAGCCGAGCTTCAGTTAGATGAAGATCAGTTAAATTTTGCCAGAAAAATATCCAGCGACTTAAAATCAGACATTGTTATATATGGTAACTATAATTATAATAACGAAACAAACGAACTGATATTCAATACATCCATATATGTGGCGGCTTCTGACGCTGTAAGAGATTTGGACGAGAATAATAATGTTGTAGATAATACCATTTTTAAAGCAACAGACAAGGTTGCCAAAAACATTGTAGATACGATCAACATAATGATTGAAGAAGCAGCCGGCGCCAAGAAACAGGTGGCTGAAAATGATCAGGAAACCAAAAAACCAGATGAAAAAAAGGCTTTAACAAAAAATATTGGAAAAGGCCCCGTTTATGACTGGGCTGCTAAAAAATTTCTTATATCGCTCGGAATGGGTACATCGTTGATTCCAACGCCAAGAACAGTAAATTTGCTGCCAAACGAATATCGTATTAATAACGTCTACATTGATGTGCGTTTTTGGCCTATACCGTCGTTGCAGACTTCACTGAGATTTCGTCATCTCGATTTTGAAACTCAGAACACAAACTACAATCACTCTAATTTAAGTGTGCAAGATTTAATGTTGTACGGCGGTTATGGATTTTACATCCAAAAGCGGCTATATGCATATGGTGATCTTGGCGCCGGTTATTACTCTGGAGAGCTCAATTACAATGTATTTGCATCAAACTCAACAGGTGGAAGTTATACCAGATACAAGGTACAAAATCCGATATTTGGAGCCAGGTTGGGGGTCGATTTGCTGCTTCTTTCGTTTTTATCTGCCGGTTTAAGCACTACGTTTGATGTATACTACGATCGTCCGTTGCCCATTTTAAATTTAAATTTATTGTTTAATATGGGCGTAACATTTTAAGAATAATATAAAAAATGAACCGCAAAGACGCCTTGTTCGCAAAGGAGTTAAAGAAAAAGCAAGAAAAACTGGTTTATTTCTTTACTTTATGCCCTTTGCGCCTTAGCGGTTAGTAATTTTAGACAGCCCACACAACTATAAAAGGAAAATATATGAAAAACTTAAAAGTAAAACTTCGAAAAATAATTTTATTAACAGGCCTAACCCTGACAGGTATCACGTTATATGAATGTTATTCGTGGGATATTATGGGTAAAATGTATTCGCCTGCGCCGCCTGCGCCGCCAAAGCAACTAAGGGTATTTGTAACGTCGCTTAATACTATGGGGGATTTAGCATTTATGTCTATGATACCTCAGTGTATAGGAACAGGTATTTTCAATGCCAATTGCGCCTGTCAACAGTTGGCATTTAATGCAAATATGGCACAAAATGGAGCTGTATACAATGCCTGGCTTTCAGATAGTACCACCGATGCCATTTGTAACATCATAGGAAGAAAAGGGCAAAAATTGGCGCAATGCGGAGGTTATACAACCAATGCAAACTATGTTGATGTAAACGGCAACCTTCTTTTTAACAGTTGGGATGATATTAAATCGGGCAAGATTCCAAATCGACCGATCAATATAACAGAAAATAAAACAACTACAGCTTCGTTAAACGCCTGGACGGGTACGGTTAGCGGCGGGGTCGGCGGTACAAGTTATTGTCCCAATGGGACAATGGATTGGGGCAATCTGGGTAGCGGGATGGTTGGTAATACTCAAAATGCATTGTATTGGACAACAGATACGCTTAGTTTTGGAGCTTCATTTGGTTCAACAGCCTGTGCGACCATGACATACCCCATTTATTGTTTTGAGCAGCCGTGATCTTGCTTCTTATCGGCAGACATGAAAAAATGAACCGCAAAGACGCTATGATCGCAAAGGAGTCGCAGAGAAAAGCAAGAAAACTGGTTTATTTCTTCACTTTATGACCTTTGCGCCCTTTGCGCCTTAGCGGTTAGTAATTTTAGACAGCCAGGCAGGCATGAAAAAGTGAAATAATATGAAAATATAAAATTTGAACCGCAAAGACGCCATGATCGCAAAGGAGTTGAAGAGAAAAGCAAGAAAAACTGGTTTATCTCTTCACTTTATGACCTTTGCGCCCTTTGCGCCTTAGCGGTTAGTAATTTTAGATAGCCAGGCATATGTAAATAAAGGAAAATATATGAAAAACTTAAAAGTAAAACTTCGAAAAATAATTTTACTAACAGGCTTATCTCTGACAAGTGTAACCATTTTTGAATGTTATTCGTGGGATATTATGGGTAAAATGTATTCGCCTGCGCCGTTGATGGTGTTTGTTACATCAAATGTGACTCCAGGTGATATGAATTTTACGCTTGGTGGTGCCGTTGCATTTCCCCAGTGCCCGAATAGTTCAGGTTTACTAAATGCTAATTGTGTATGTCAACAAAGCGCTATTAATGCAGGGCTGATAACTTCGAGTAAAAAAGTTTTTAGAGCATGGCTTTCTGACAGTACTACGGATGCAATATGTAATATCGTGGGCATTAAAGGAAAGAAAAGCTGTGGTAGTTATAAACCGACCAAAGCGTCTTATGTAGATATAAATGGTAATTTACTTTTTTATAGTTGGGATTATATAAGTAATGGTGGTATTCCATTGCGAAATATTGATACTACAGAAATAAATAGTGCTCCGCCAGGAGTTGCAATTAATGCTCCTGGTAGCTGGACTGGAACAATGAATGGCGGAACACTTACTTCAGCAGGAAGCCATTGTACAGATTGGACAATAGGAACAACAGCCATGAATGGAGAGGGGGGAAATTATACAATTTTAAGTTCATGGACTTGGGATGGAAGTACCACTGGTGTAAGCAATACTTGCACGAATACATATTCCATTTATTGTTTCGAACAACCTTGATGTTCTCGCTTCTTATCGGCATGCATGAAAAAATGAAATAATATGAAAATATAAAAAATGAATTGCAAAGACGCCATGATCGCAAAGGAGTTGAAGAGAAAAGCACGAAAAACTGGTTTATCTCTTTACTTTATGACCTTTGCGTCCTTTGCGCCTTAGCGGTTAGTAATTTTAGATAGCCAGGCATGAAAAATGAACAACAAATCTTTAGAAAACTATTTAAATACATTAATGGCGGTTAATGAATTTAAAGACTATTGTCCCAATGGTCTTCAAATTGAAGGCGCTTCTGAAATTAAACGTATATTAACGTCGCCGTCCATTTCATTGGCGGTGATGAATAAAGCCATTGAGCTTGGCGCAGAAGCAATTTTGGTTCATCATGGAATGTTCTGGGAACATGAATCTCGAAAAGTAACTGGACCCTGTAAAGAAAGATTAAAACTAATGTTAAATCACAATATCAATCTTTTTGCCTATCATTTGCCGCTTGATTTTTTAAATGAATATGGAAATAATGCCCCTGTTTTGCGCGATCTTAAATTAAGTAACATTAAACCTTTTGAAAATACAGGGTATTCTGGAAAATTAAAAACACCCATGGATTCATATAAATTTTCCATATTACTTGACAAGTACTACCACACGACAGGTTTTCATATTCCCAAAAACGGAAAAATACAGCATGTTGCGATTGTTTCAGGTAACGGTGTCTCGTATTTACAAAAAGCAATTGACCAGGGTTTTGACGCTTTTATAACGGGAGAAAACTCTGAATGGGTTTATAATCTGGCCATTGAAAATAACATTGCCTTTAGTTCTATGGGGCATTATAAAAGCGAATGTATTGGCGTAAAACTTTTGGGCGGCCATTTAGAAAAAAAATTTAAAATTAAAGTTGATTTTTTTTCAGAAGAAAATCCTTTTTGATAATAATCGAAAATGCTGCGTGTGCCAATTTTAACGCTAAATAAAAACCTTCTATGTTTAAAAATAAAAAAATAATATTGCCCGTCATTATAGCCGTTACAGGGATGATGTATTTTTTGTTTTTATACGCCCCGATGCGGCGTTCATGTTCGTTTTATTCCATGGGCGGAATACTCACCGAAATACAAGGTTATGCGACCGATAAAAAAACAATGGATAAAGCCTGCAGCCGGATTCAAATATTTTTTGAAGATATCGAGAACGAAATCAGTAATTATCGGGATAACAGTTTTATATCTGGCATAAACCGTCAGGAAAACAAGCGCGAAGTAAAGTTACCGGTCCATACTTACAAGATGGTGAAAGAATCTATCCGTGTTTCTGAAAATACTCTTGGTTATTATGACATCACTGTTTTGCCGATTCTTGATGTCTGGAAAAATGCCCAAAAGCAAAATCGTCTGCCGTCTTCTGATACGATAAATCGGGCTCTTGAAAAAGTATCTTATAAAAAAATAGCTCTTAATGATGATACTCATACGGTTTTTTTTAAAACAGGGGCGATGGAGCTTGATCTTGGCGCTATTGCCAAGGGATACATGGGCGATGAAAGCCAAAAAATAATGGAAAAACTGGGTATAAAAAGGGGCCTGATCAATTGCGGGGGCGGAGTTGTTGTATTTGATCGTAATGAAATTCCAAAACCGTTTGTTATAAATATTTATAATCCTGACAAGCGAAGTTACGATCAAAAATCACACACGGGAATTGGTCAAAATACAATTTCATTGACAAATGGTTCTGTTCAAACCTCCGGCAATTACAATAGATTTTATACAATTGATGGCAAAAAATATTCTCACATTGTTGATCCTCATACCGGTTTGCCCTCGGGTAAATGTCATTCGATTACGGTAAAAAGCACGGTTGAAGACCGAAGCGGAGCCATTGCAGATGCCTATGGAACAGGTTTTTGCGCCATGATTGCAGCAGGTAAAAACCCGGAAGATTTACATTTAAGCGAAGTTGAAATTATACAATTAAAAAGATAATTCTTTAACGATGGGAATATTTGTTTGGTGATCATATTCCTGTGATTGTTTTATAAGTTTTTTAGCAAAGGCGATATCAAGAGCGTGACCTCCTTTTGAACCAAGCAAGTGACCTTTGATGGGGCGATTGCACAGAGAGAGATCGCCCATTAAGTCGAGTACTTTGTGATAAAGGGCTTCGTGTAAAAATCTTTCTTTATTGACGGTTGAATTTTGATTAAAGACTAAAACGTTGTCAATGGTTCCGCCCTGGGCCAGACCTTTGTTCCGCAAAATTTCTACATCTTTCATAAAACCAAAAGTCCGTGCCTTGGCAATATGGTTTACAAAGAATTCTCGAGTATAGTTTATTTCACAGGATAGATTTTTTAACATAGGGTGATTGTAATCTACGCTGTAAGAAATTTTCAACTGGTTTGCTGGAATTCCGACGATGTACCTGTCGCCGTCGGTAACCATGATTGGACTTTTTATTTCAATCGGCGAAACGATACTGGAGTATTCGTGAAATTCGCAGTTTTCGAGAATTTCAATATAGGGTTGGGCAGATCCATCCAGAATTGGAATTTCAGAGCCGCCAATCACTTCAATGACCATATCGGTGATACCAAGTATAGAAATTGCAAACATAAGATGCTCAATGGTTTGGATATACATATGGTTTTTACCAAGTGTTACCGCCATAGAAGTGTCCATTACATTTTCCAGAGTTGCCGCTATTTTATTAACACGGTTATTTTTTAAATAAGTATGAAATTGAATTCCGGTATGTTCTTCAGCAGGGTGAAAAATCAATTTTGTTATTTCTCCAGAATGAAGCCCTACGCCTTCAGCAATGGATGTATCTTTTATTGTTTTTCGGAAAAAAATATTTTTTCTTTCGTTTTGCAGGGCTTTATTTTTGTACAATGAGAACATTTTTTATTGTTATTATTTTAAATAGATTTTAGTTTTGATTTTTGTAGAGGCGATGATTAAAAAATATCGCTGTTGAAAATAATATAAAAGCTCCCGACTGATGAATCGCGGGCAGTACAACCTCATAACTTCCTATAAACAATATGGTAACAACACCCAGGGTAAATTGAATGCACAGGGCTGCAAAAAGTAAATTCATGGAAAATTTTTGAAGCTTATTGAGTTCATTTCTGATTTTCCATAAGAAAACAGGAATACCGATGATTAAAGACCATGCAATCATTCGATGTGTAAATTGAATCGCTGCGTTGGTTTCAAGAAAATTCAGCCACGATGGTTGAATTGAAAAAACCGCTTCTGGAATCCATGCATCATCCATTTTGGGGAATGTATTGTAACCAAAACCTGCTTTTTTACCTGCTGTAAATGCTCCGTAAATGATTTGCAGGCAGATACCTGCTGTCAAGAGCAGCGATTGTTTAAATCTTTTATGTATTGCGTTTGATTTTTTATTTTCAGACAGGATATCGAGAATGTTCCAGAAAAGATAGGCTGCAATCCCGAACGCGATCGAAAGGTGCAAAGCCAATCGATAATGACTTACACTGGGATCGTTTGCAAGACCGCTTTTAACCATAAACCAGCCGACAAGTCCTTGAAGACCTCCGAGAAGAAATCCTGCGAATAATTTAAAGGCTAATTTATTATTGAAATATTTACTAAAATAAAAAAACAAAAAAGGAATCAGATACACAACACCAATCAATCGCCCCAGAAGTCTATGAAAATATTCCCAGTAAAAGATAAATTTAAAATCAGATAATTCCATGTGCCGATTGGTGATTTTATACTCAGGGTACTGTTTATAGAGGTCGAAGGTTTTATTCCATGCCTCTTCATTTGTCGGCGGAATGATCCCCATCAATGGTTTCCATTCGACAATAGAAAGACCTGAATGTGTTAGTCTTGTAACACCACCAACAATCACCATTGAAAATATAAGCATACAAATAATGCCAAGCCATGTAACAACAATTTTTCGTTGAAAAGAATTCATCTGCACCTGAATTTAATACAAATTTAAACTGTAAAGATTAATTGTTTCGAAATGATTAAAATAACCGGCGCTTAATGTTTATTTAAGTGCATGATCAACATTCTAAGTTCATGAGAACATACTTCAGCCATTCGGTTATGTCCCTCGTGCGTAGGATGAACCCCATCTAAAAGCATTGAACCAGAAAGTAAATTTTCTTGACTAAACGCTTTATGGAAAGGTATGGAATGTGAACATACGGCAATTATCCATGATCGTAAAAGTTTAAGTTTTTTTTCAGCATATTCTTCAATGGTAGGAATAGGAACTCCTATGACAGGTATAATTCCTTCTTTTTCAAGTTCAACGATGATTTCTTTAATTTGTTTTTTAACGTCTTCAACTTCATAACCCAATGAAAAGTCGTTTGTTCCGGCGGTTATTATGCAAAAATCCGGTTCTTTAGAAATAACATCTTTATCAAGACGCATAAGAATACCAGCAAAGGTATCTCCCTTAAGCCCCATATTTTCAATTTCTATGTCAAGTTTTTTAGAAACAATTTTTGTCCATGAATAATCATCGGGGTGTCCGCGAGTGATTGAATCGCCGATTGCAATTACTTTTGGGCTAATATTTGGATCAATCATCATAAGGATGAGTTCTTTATTTATAAATTGGATATGATGTAAAGAAGAAACTATCAACTCAGCCATTCTCGGTGAATGGGTGGGATTTTTATATAAGGAAGTAGCGGTGGTTTTTTTATTCAACGGTTTTTTTATTCAACGTCGATAATTTTTCGTAAAGTTCTTTATATAACAAGTCTTCTTTTGATAATGTCCGCATCG
>JAOUFY010000068.1 GCA_029857955.1 Spirochaetia bacterium | reverse complement strand
AAATCAGTATCCCCAAACGTATATATTCGATGGTCAGGATACCTTATGACCTGTGTCAGGGACATGATTCTTTCAAATTGATTATCTTTCTTTCCTGGATTCATTTTCAGTTGTTATATGAATGTACTTTTTATCATGTCACGGGAACAGAAATGGTAAGTCAATCTAAATTCCATATAATAGATCAAAAGGCGGGGTATTGCTAAAACCACATTTTTAAAGGCTCAAGATATTCCTCCTGGACAGGGCTCCACCTTCGGTAACACGCCGCATCGTGCGGTTCGGGAATAAAACTGTAGATGTAGATTAGATTAATAATTATTCAAACCAAGTTCAAAAACTGTTATCGTCTGAAAATGATAATAAAGCCAAACGCCTCAATCAAATTCAATATGAAAGTATTCTTATTTTAAACGACAATAGATTGCCTTTTAAATTTAAAAAACTTTTGTACAAGGATTTTCCACAGCTAATCTAAATTCGATATCCGGTTAACAACAATTGGGAAAATAAGCAGTAGGATAAGTAACCCCGAAACAAGTTCCCAAACAACGTAACAACGTGCCGTAGTCCCGGCTGGCGCATAATCTCCATAACCGAGCGTTGTTATGGTTACAGCACTGAAGTAAATGGCATCTATTTCATTAGATAATACTTCTTTATTACTGTTGTCACACTGCGGTGTTGGTTTTTTATCACAAAAGGTATGAATAACCTCGCCTGAATCCAGATATAACTCACCAAATGAAGTTACGGTCGAAATAAGAAGACAAATCATTAAAAAAAGACTCAGAGTTCTATCGGGTAAGGGTATATAATTCTTTTTTGTCATACTACGAACTGCACATTCACAGATTAGTATAACAAGATAAATATTAACGAGAATTATAGCTATTAATGCCATTCCTTTAATCTTTAAACAAATCGCAAATAATCCTAAAAACAATACCATAAACCCCAATATAAAATGCGCTATATTTTCCCATATATTTTTAGACCTATCTTTTGATGGTTTACAGTTTTTTACGTCGGCTTCTATCGATGCAAAAATAGATTTAATATCCGATAATTTCTTTTCAATATTTTCATTCATAAATATAACTCTCTTATTACTCACAACATTAGTTTTTATGACATATAACTACTTGGCAGGCCATTTAACCTGATTTGTACAATTACCCACAAGATCCATTACAGGCACATAGACTTGATTTACTGGCGATTTAGGATAATTTAAATAAGGGGGACCATTCTGCTTACAATCTGCACTTTGTCCTGGACCAATAACGATTAATGAATTTTCTTTTAAGTAACAAACTGTTAATTTATCTAATGAATTCCATTCTTTACAAATATTATTTGCCTTTCGATAAGCGTCTTGAGGTCCCTCTGGATAAGAAAACGACCACCATTGACCTTCAAATGTTTTGCCCCAAACACGATAAACAGTAATAGGTTTTTTAACAATAAATACTTTGCCCGTGCAGAGTTTGCCTTTACCTTTAGCGCCACTTGCATCATTTAAAAGACCTTTGACCTTTTTAGCATCAACTTCGGCTAAAATCTCTGGTGGCGGTTGAATTATCGTTCCTACACATGGATCACCATCAGAGTCGACTAAAGGAATTGGTTGAGTCTTCTCTTTGCAGCAACCTGTCGCTATGACAAATATAATTAGAACAATGCAACTTTTATATATCAAACGCATAATCAAACTCCCTTAATATAATCTTTTAAACATAATTATTCTCGCCAAATCATATAAATCGCCGAAATTCAATAATTCACTTACTTTCTATATTTTTACCGGACTAAGATTGAGTTTGTATTTGGAGCTATCGCATTCACAATATCTGGCGTATGCAAGCGGTCGAATAAGCATGTTCATATCATCATCCTCAAGTTCTGCCAACGGATTACCCCTAGCTTGTTCTATTGCCTGATTCACTGCATCTATGGCAAATGAACCATCCCCAAGTATCATATTTTCATCTAATTCTTGATGCAATTTATGTAATGCGCCTCGATCTTCACTATTCATTTTGGAGAATACGCCGATAAAAAATTTAATTATTTGTTCATTAGCAGCGATATACTCGACTGCACTTTTAGATGGATTTTTATTATTGTTACTGCACCAACTCAGTATTCTGTTTAAATCATTGAGCAATTCTTCAATATCATTGTTCATTATATTCTCCATTAATTGTGATTTTTTAAACACTACATTACTATGGCGCAAACTTCTTGATACACCAGTTGGAATCTGTAGAACTACAGTCACCGGCAACGTAGATATCGCCGCCGGTACCAACGGTAATAGAGTTTGCATTATCTGTTAAACCTAAAAAATCAATCATTTTGTTCCAATTTACGGTGTCTTCAACACCGCTGGCATTGAATTTTTTGAGCCACCAGTCCTGAAAGGTTGCGCCAGCAAAATTATTACCATTGCCGACCACATAAATATTGTCTGATGAATCAATTGCAATGGAGTTTGCATAATCAGAATTCGTACCAGCAGAACTGAATATCTTGTTCCAATTAGCTGTATCCTCTACACCTGTAGAGCTGAATTTCTTTAGCCACCAATCGGCCGAACCACTTGTTCCACTAACAAGGTTCTTACCATAACCAGCGACATAGACATTATTTGCAGAATCAATCGCAATACTGTACGCTTGATCAATATTTGTTCCTGATGAATTAAATGACTTATTCCAATTTACTGTATCCTCAATACCATTTGAAGAAAATTTCGTAATATAATAATCATTTGTAAAACTACTACCTACAAGATAAACATTGTCTGAGGAATCTAATTTAACCTTAAAATAATTTTTTGCGCCACCGATTAAATTCCAGTTTATTTGATCTTCCAAGCCATTGACACTGAACTTCTTTATTAGAGAAGAACCGGAAGAACTACCCACAACATAGACATTATTCGAAGAATCTACGGCAACCCCCCATGCAATATCAATGACCGTTGTTCCACCAAAATCATAAAATTTATTCCAGTTTACTGTATCTTCTACGCCGGTTGAGCTAAACTTCTTCATCCACCAGTCTTGGCCGCTCGTGACGTTTACGAGATTCGTACCACTACCTACGACATAAACATTGTTGGCAGAGTCGATTGCAATAGCATTAGCAGAATCAGCATTTGTTCCAGCCGAGCTAAATGATTTATTCCAGTTTACAGTATTTTCTACACCAGTTGGGCTATATTTCTTGATCCACCAATCACCACCGCTCGTGACGTTTACAAGATTCGTACCACTACCTACGACATAGACATTACCCATAGAATCTGTTGCAATTGCTTTGGCGTTATCAATGCCTGTAGAGGTAACGGTCTTGTTCCAATTAACCGTATCTTCGGTTCCCGATGTTGCACACGTCACATTGACATTCGTTACGTCGAGTCCGCTCACTGTACTTATACTATTAGCAATGGTACAGCCCTGATTCGTTGGTTGGCTTTTCACTGTTACTTTATAAGCGCTACCATTGGCAAGGCCATTAGCAAACTGATATACGCCATTTGCAGTGAGGGTCAATGCATTTGCGCCGTTGTTTTGTAAGATGAGCGTACCTGTCAGGCCACTCACCGTACCGCCGAAATAGTAATTTACTATAATATTAATATTTGCGGTTGCGTTTCCAAATGCATTCGTAGCCGTAATTGTGTATGTCACCGATGTTTGCGGCACAGTTGGAGTACCGGTGATCTGGCAAGAAGTTGCATTTATTAAAAGTCCGGCTGGTAGTGCGGGCGATGAAGTGCAACTCGTAGGCGTATTGCCGGTGAGTATGGGTGTAATTGCCATTATCGCTGCATTTTGTATAAATGTAAACGGTGATCCGGTATAACTTACGACCACCGCACTAATCGATATTGAAATACTAACTGTGGAACTGCCCGATCCATTGGTTGCCGTAATAGTATAAGCAGTGGCACCTTGTAATACGGTAGGTGTTCCACTTAATGAGCATGTTGTTCCATCAATTAAAAGACCAACCGGCAGGGTCGGCGTGGAGGCGCAACTTGTTGGTGTATCGCCGCCGAGAGTTGGCGTTATTAGAGTAATAGTCGCGTTTTTAGCAAAATTATAAGGTGAACCGGAATAGCTCACGGTCGGCGCAGTACCGGTTGTACTTCCTGAACCGTTAGTATTACCACTTTTAACAGCGCAGTTGACTGTAAATACAAGCGTTGCAAGAATTATAATCGTGCATAGACACTCAAAAAGATTTGTACGAAAATGGGGTAATAAAGAACACCTAGAATTACGAATGAGCTGTTGTGCGTTATACGCTAAGCTTGTCTGTCTGTCTGTCTGTCTGTCTGTGTAACGAAAAGCCAAATATATTTTTTAATATTCATCTCATTTCTCCCTAAGTTTTACAAATCAACTTTGTATTCTTTGGCATAACACCATTTTTATATATTTTTAATACTATATTTAATATTGATGTAAAGTCAATTCATATTTTTTTGTCATTTAAGTTGCCCATGCCCATGGTATCTCGTTTGCATATATTAACCGTTTTCATCTGATAACGAGGGTGTAGAATAAGTGGTTTCAAAGGTGAAAAAAGCTCTTGTAACTTCATGTAACCTTGTGTAACTTTAACTGAAAATTTCAAAATGGACTTATTCTACAGCCTCAACAGCGCATCAATAGCTGCTCCGCATTCGCGGCTCTCGAAGACGAAAGACCAAAGCTGGTCGCGGGTCTCACAATTCTACTTTCTAAAATATGGATTTATCGTAAACGTATTTTATTTGCTAATGTTCTCTCGTGACTGTTCGACTGCATTTTGACATGGCCTCTACTTAACAGCCGGAGCTCGCAAAAAACATTGAGGTTAATTTTTCGCTCGGCCGGCTCACTCAGGCCATGTCAAAAAACTGTTATCCACAATCGCTAAAATTCATAAATTTAAAAATCAGTCGCCTGAAAACTTTTTAAATATCCGTGGTCTTTTCTTATAAACCCCTTTTGCCATACTTCCGAAAAAATACTCGATAACGTCGATTCCGATCAAAATGATAACTGTAAGTATCGCTATTTTTATACCTGTGTAATAAAAACCGGAGCCGATTAAAATTCCAATAGCTGAAAGTACCCATATAGCCGAAGCGGAAGTTACTCCGACAACAATACCATCTTTTGTAAGTATTACCCCTGCGCCAAGAAATCCAATGCCGGTTACAATCTGACCAATGATACGAGATGGATCCGTCATCGTTCCGGAAACCGAATTAGATACCACCACGAAGGTGTAGGTTCCTGTACAAATTAGCATAGATGTTCTCATCCCAACGGGTTTTCCCATGTATTGCCTTTCGAATCCAACAATTGCGCCGGCAATTAAGGTGCTGAGGATTCCCGACCAGTTTAAAGGCGTAATTGAGAATATTTCATTTATTAATTCAGCCATAATAGATAATATACATTTACTTTTAAAGAGTTTCTTTAAATATTTAAGAGCGCATCTCAAAATCCATGGACGGGTTTCGGGAGGCTCTCTTAAATAAAATGAACAGAGAGCGGTTACTTCCTGGTAGAAAGGTGACGTTTTGGCGCGCTACGCGCATGAAAACAACCATACTTTACCAAAAAGTAGTCTCTCCAACGAATATCTGACAACTTGCCGATTTGCTGCTTGACAGTGACTATTTTTATACTTTTTAGGTTTATAATTATCTTAAAGACAGTCTCGGGCGAATATCGCGTTAAAGGCACTTACAACTACGGAATACATCTTGAAAACAACATCAAAAGCTAACGGAAAAATATTTGTCATTGGAATTGGACCTGGCTCTGAAAGTCAGATGACCCTGTATGCCAGAGAAACTCTGGGTTTATGCGACGTCATCATTGGTTACGATACCTATATTGATTTAATCAAGCATTTGCTAAAACCTTCTCAGGAAATCATTCGTGCGGGAATGACCGAAGAAGTTTACCGTGCCCAGAAGGCCGTCGAACTTGCCCGAGGCGAAAATCAAAACGCAAAAAATGTCGGAGTAATTTCAAGCGGAGATTCAGGATTATATGGGATGGCAGGATTAATATATGAAGTTCTGGATAAAATGAATGCAAATCTGGAAGTGGATGTGGAGATTGTACCCGGCGTAACGGCCTTAATCTCGGCAGCTTCTCTTCTGGGGTCCCCCGTTATGCATGATTTTTGTGCCATTAGTCTGAGCGATCATCTTACCCCATGGAAGACAATCGAAAAAAGACTTGAACTTGCGGCTCTTGGGGATTTTGTCATTGCTCTTTATAATCCCAAAAGCGGGCGCCGCAAAGAACAAATTGTGCGCGCACGCGATATTCTTTTAAAGCATAGAGATCCTGAAAATCCTGTTGGCATTGTTACAGCGGCATATCGACCAGATCAAAGCGTTGTAATTACTGATATCGCTGGAATGCTTGATTATCCAATGGGAATGATGACTACGATTATGATTGGTAATTCGACCACCAGCGTCATTCACGGCAAAATGATCACACCACGAGGATATCATAAGAAATATGATCTTGATAAAACTCAACAAGATATAAAACTCAGCGATAGATTAAATGCCCGGCATGAACCATGGGCGTTAAAAAATTCAGTTGAAAATTTAAAAGATAATTCTGCAAATCTTTTGTCTGATGAGAAAGAAATAACTAAAAACGAAGGTCATTTTAGTTTTAATTCCATGTTGACTTTGAAAGAAAATCAATCAGGGAATTCGTTACATAAGTACTTTATTAAAACCCGTGAATTTGTAAATGATTCCGGCGCAGATTCAGAAAAAATATTTAATATAAAATTTTTAAATCTAATCGGTAAATTTTTAACAGAAAATAGTCGAATTGAAAGTTCCTCTGACGGCAGACTGAGTATCATTTGCAATGAGATAGATGAATCAGTAAAAAAAGAGCTTCATAAAAGCGGACTTGATTTATTTGATGACGAAAGCTTTGTAATTATTAAAAAGTGTAACTTTTGTGAAGGCGATAAAATTGAAAGTCTTCCCTGGTTGAGCAAGCTAAATGATTTAATAACAACAGTAAGCGTTCCCGGGCAATTGCACATCGGGTTTAATGGATGTGGAATGTCATGTCATGGCGCCGTTATGGAAGATATCGGTATTGTATATTTTCGAGGGGATTTTGAAGTTTATGTCGGCGGCAAAAAAATGGGACGAAATGTCCGCCTGCCATTGTACACTCATTTACATTTAAGCGGTGAAGAAATGATAGCCATAGTCGAAAATATTGTAAGCCGGTATAAGAGCGAAGCTTTTCATGGGGAAAAATTTTTTAAATACATTTTAAGAACTTCTGAGGTTCAGAAGACGGCAGGGCAGGAGCAATGAGATATATTTTATTTGTCGGTCACGGAAGCCGCGATGAAGACGGTAACGAAGAAGTCAGAACATTTGTTCGCGGTCTTGTAAAAAAGAAAAATTATCTTCATTCAGAAGTTTGTTTTCTGGAATTTGGCAAACCTGATATTATAACCGGTATAGAAAACTGTGTTGTCAAAGGCGCCTCCGAAATAATAGTGATACCGATTATTTTATTACCGGCAGGACATTCCAAGATTCATATCCCGCTTGCTATCGATCAGGGTAAACTAAAGTATCCCAATGTAAAATTTTATTATGGAACGCCGGTTGGTACAGATCTTGCCATTTTGGAAATATTAAATCAGAGAATGGAAAATATCTGGAATGAACCTTCAAATGGAATTCGACCAGCCTTAAAAGAAACTTCCGTTTTACTGCTTGGCCGCGGCAGCAGCGACGCCGACGCAAACAGTACCCTGGTTCGTATTGCCCGTCTTTTCTGGGAGCATCAGCAAGAATTTCAAATGGTAGAAACTGCGTTTATGGGAATCACCCAGCCTTTGATGAAAGAGGGTCTCGATCGTTGTCGTCTTCTTGGGGCAAAACATATTGTAATTTTACCATATTTTTTATTCACCGGTATTTTAATTGAGCGGATGAAAAAATATACAGAGGATTATGCAAAAGAATATCCAGAAATTAAAATTCAATTAGCCGATTATTTCGGATTTCATCCTTTGCTCGAAGAAATTGTCGCTCGTCGAATAAAAGAAGCCATTGCCGGTCAGTCACAATTAAACTGTGATTTATGTAAATACCGAATTGATGCAGAAAACAATCACCATCATCATCACCATGAGCACACTCACTCTCATACTCACACTCATTAGAGCTGATAACGCGCCATGACTTTAGTTTCCGACAAACAAATAAATAAAGCGCTCATACTGGCCGGTACAGGCGATGCCAGAAATCTCATCGAATATCTTGTTCCTGTTTTAGTTGCGCATAATGCTGAATTCTTGATAAGCGTTGTGGGTGAAAATGCCGCTATTGAGTATAATGAAAAAAAATTTCCCGTTCGATCGGGAGCGATGGACATTTTAGAAATGAAAAAACTTGTTGAAGATCAATCCATTTCAATGATCATTGATGCTACTCATCCGTTTGCGGCGGAGGTCTCTCGAAACGCCATGCTGTCAGCCGATCAGGCAAAAATACATTATATTCGTTATGAACGACCCAAAACGCAAATTAAAAATAACTCTGAAAACGACAAAACGGACTTAATTATACCTGGTGAAAATGATCTTGTTTTTTGTGTTGAAAATCATGAAGAGGCGGTTCGGTTAGCAATTTCATTGCAAAAAAAACTCAATAAAAATTTAACGATCATGCTCACAACGGGTGTAAAAAGTCTTGAATTTTATTGCCAGAAACTTTTGGCTTCCATCGGGTTTCATACTGTGGTAAGACTTTTGCCTTCCGTTGAAAATCTTCTGTTGTGTCAGAAGTACAATATTTCGCAGGCTGACATCATTGCTATGCAGGGGCCTTTTAGCAAAGAGCTCAATAAGGAACTTTTTTTAAAATATAAAATTGATGTTTTGATTTCTAAAGAAAGCGGAAGCGCCGGTTCAACCGAAGAAAAGATACTTGCCGCCGGCGAACTGGGTATTAAATCCATTGTAGTTAATCGACCAGATTTAAAGTATCAAAACCTTTGTCGAAGTTTTAATGAAGTAAAAGAAAGTCTGATAAAAATTTTAAGTAAGGAATAAAATATGAACCAAGATAATACATTTAAGCCTGTGACCATACAACCTCAGGAAATTGAACAGGAAAGTTTTCGAATCATTGACGAAGAAATTGGAGCTCATAAATTTAGTACACAAGAATACCCTGTCGTAAGAAGGGTTATTCATGCTACGGCTGATTTTGATCTCGGCAAGAGTTTATTATTTCATCCAACGGCGATAAAATCCGGAATTGACGCTCTTAAAAAAGGAAAGAATATCATTGCCGATGTCGGTATGGTTCAAACGGGTATTTCAAAAGCGCGGGTAGAAAAAAACGGATGCAAGGTTTTAACCTACATCAGTAATCCTGTCGTTATTGAAGAGGCCAAAAAACTAAATTTAACCAGAAGCATCATGGCAACAAGACTTGCCGTAGTTGAAAACCCTGAAGGTATTTTTGTAATTGGAAATGCGCCGACGGCCTTGCTTGAACTCATTCGTCTGATTAAAGAAGATAAAATTCGACCATCGCTTGTAATTGGTTTACCCGTAGGTTTTGTATCAGCTGCGGAATCAAAAGAAGAACTGGCAAAACTCGATATTCCATTTATAACGAACATAGGTAGAAAAGGCGGAACGCCTGCTGCGGTTGCGGCATTTAATGCTCTCAGTATATTGTCAGAAAAAATTGATTGAACCGTAAAATGTTTGATTATCAATAAATGGCAAATCTTTGATGAGTCATTTTGCCGTTTGATACTGTAATGCGATTGTAGTATTTTTGTTCATTGGCCGAATATTGTTTTAATGCGCTGTCGACAAGATAGGAGATACCGTTGATCTTGCGATAATCGTAAATGTGAGAATGTCCCATTAAAACATAATCAACACGATATTTTTCAAACAATCTCATCATTGCGTAGATTTCCTGCATATTTGTAGGCATAGCTGTTTCTAAAATTGTCGGCAGAAAGAAATTGTAGTGCGATACAACAATACAGTACGGTTCGGTTTTTTGTTCAAGTTCTTTTTTTAACCACTGCAATTGATCTGCTCCGATGGTGTCGTCGGCAGTGTCTAGAAAAATGATTCGCAGGTTTCCCGCAGTGGTAGAGTAAACACTTGGGCCAACCAGCGTTTTAAATGAATCCCATCCACCAAACCAAAGGTCATGATTACCAATGCCTGAAAAATAAGGGATTCCAAAACTTTTCATGATTTTGCCGTATGCAGCAAAATCACCTTGTTGTCCGTTATCAGTCAAGTCTCCGGAGGCAATGATAAAGGCATCGGTTGAAATTAAACGACTGCCAAACGCCGTTAAATGCGGATTTTTGCCGTTAACGACATGTAAATCGGTAATATGAATGAAACTGAAATTGTTTGGATCTACAATAGAAATCGGCGAAGGTTGGGGTAATGCAAGACTTTCATGAAAACGCCGGTTTACATCATCAATGGAGCAATTGAACAGGGAAATTGAAATCAGGCTAAAGATAAAAAACTGTCGAAA
Organism: Spirochaetia bacterium; assembly: GCA_029857955.1. Taxonomy (GTDB): domain Bacteria; phylum Spirochaetota; class Leptospiria; order Turneriellales; family JAOUFE01; genus JAOUFE01. Next base: position 1,504 of record JAOUFY010000068.1, on the reverse strand, counting down.
TAAATTAATTTTTATTTTCATAGCCGGTATTGCGCTCCCAGTAAAATATTGAAGCGATTAAAATCAAGGCTTAAACCGCTGATGCCGCTCGGGATTGTACCCATGTTTAATTTTAAAGCAAGGGCATTTGTAATTTGGTAAATACCGTCTATATCGAATGATATTTCCATTGAGTTTCCGGCATAATTCCAGTCGATGTTTTTCATTTCAATTCCCAGGCGTATTCCGGGGTTTTCCCAGTTCAGGTATCCGGCTATTCGAAATACAAAAAAAGTTAAAAATAAATCTTTAGGATAATAAAAAATAAAATCCAGGTTTTGCGGCCCAAAATTGGTAAATCGAAAGTTTAAACCAAGATCGGCTTCGAAGTTTTTACTTCTCCAGCTAAAATAAGGAATGATCGAATTTTCAGCAACAGAAACGGCATGATAAGACATATTTAAAAATTTCAAATGAACCGATAATGATTCTATGAAAAGTTGATTATACCCAGTTTCAAGATTGTAAGCGCTTAAAAAACTCCAGCCGGGCGCCAGTAAAAGTCCGGGACTTAACTGCCAGTGCTTATCAAGTATCAGTTCATACTTTGCTTCATTTACAAGTCGCCAACCAAACGACGTATTGATTTCAGCGCCTGTACGTAGATCAAAGGTGTGTTGGAGTTCTATCGTGTAGACATTTTTTGATATTAAAATGAAAGATAGAATAAGCCATGGACTTTTTAGAAAATATTTGTACATGTATAGTAAACTGCAGAGAGTTTTTGTACAGGCGAGGCTGTCAACAAGAAAGTATTTTTGCGGTTACTTTTACCTGGCGGCAAATTCAAATACAAAAGGAATACTTCTTGACGATGTCTTTGATACACATAAATTATTCCATGAATATTCAAATCATAAATATTCCCAGACCCGACAAAATAAAGCTTATCCATGAATATATCGATGTATGGATAAATGTTCGAAATATACTGAAAGATTCTATAAAAAAAATTCCAGATACATTATTTATTAAACCCATGGAGGATAAAACCTGGTCAGCGTCGCAGATTGTTGAGCATCTTGCTTTAACACAAGATAGGTTCTCCCGATCCATTCCATTGATTTTTAAAGGTCGATTAAAAAGCAGCACCATTGAAAATATGAAAGAAAATTATGTTTTTCCGGATTATGATTATATCGAGAATTATTTTCGTAAACACAAGAAGGTTAAAAATCCTGAGGGAGTTACGCCGATTCAAATACTGAAAAAAACAGAAGCTTTAAATCATTTGGAAAATTCCATGACATTATTTAAAAAAAATATCAGTGACAAAAATATTGATGAACTGAAAAATATTATTTTTGAACACCCTGTATTAGGTTATACCAGTTTATTAGATACGGTCTGGACTCAAATTTTACATGAAGAACATCATCTTTTTTACTTGCATCAAAAATATTTTTCAGAAGAGAAGACTGAAAATTGATTTATGGATGGATCGTAAAAACTGTTGATTTAAACC
>JAOUFY010000067.1 GCA_029857955.1 Spirochaetia bacterium | reverse complement strand
TTTCGAACTTCTCTTCGTAGAAGTGCTCCTTATCGATGTGGAGGTTAAGTGTGAACGGCTCGCGGAAGATCGAATCCTCGGCGGACTTCTTGGCGAAATCGCCTACTGCAAACGTGATGCTGGCAGAAGCAAGAAACAGAAATGTTGAGATGAGTATTTTCATAGTGTGTTTGAGTGTCCGAGTAATGTCTAACGACGCGGTCACGCGCCGCCTTCGGGCGCGTCGCTGTGGACCGCGATGTTATCTTTTCAAGATATCTTCGTGAGCGGACCCATATGGGCCAATATTTGCATTGGGATCAACGAAGGATCGTGGCGCCCAAAAATGCTTCAAATTTATGCCTGCGCTTCGAATCGCCTCAATTATCTTTGCGCTCTCTTCCGGAGTAACTTTTACTTCAGACCACAATTCAAATACGGCATCTTGATGCTGCGACTTATATTTCCTTAGCACTTCTGTCAGGTCGTTGAGTTTAACGCCTTTTAGGCGTGTGCCTTCGATCTTAAAAGTTCGAGAAGGTTCGAAAACATATTTTATCGTTGTAAGTTTTCCTTCCGGCCTAGATTGGCCCGCGGCGGATTCGAAAAGAAGAAAATTTGCACTAATTCCGATTATAAGAATCAGCAAGAATATGTTTTTTCGATTCATCGTTTTCTCTATCAGATAACGCCGAGATGTGCCACACCGGCCACGAAGACACCAGGAAACTTGGCGCGTTGTCCCCTGTGTCGGCACGAGCGACGTGTTATGTGGCATTTTTTTCATTTACTCGAATGTTGCGTTTGCGAATTACATCCAGACAGCCTTCGCAAATTACCATGATCTTTGCGAAACCCTCAGAGCGGTCGTTCCATTCGCCTTCCTCTATTAAAATGGAGTCATACTCATCGCACCACGCATGTTGAAAGGGAAGTTCTGGGTCATGTGGCTCACTCGGTTGGTGAAAACCGAGCCCTTCTCCGCATTGAAGGTGTGAGCAAACAAACGAAGGTTTCCGCAGACCATGCGTAGGACACTCCATCATGCTGCTTTTATTAAGTGGATTGCCCATGCTCTATTTCTGCCACATAACGACAAAGCTGTGCGGTGAAAACGAAGCGCAGCGTAGTCTGCATCCCACGAGCGCATTGTTATGCGTTTTAGTTGAATACAATTATATTTCCTTGTTTTGGTGAATAGCTTGCTGCCTCTGGGCCAACATAGTCTTTGTCTTTCATTGATACTGAGATATACACACCAAATTCAAAAATTATTCGTAATTCTTCATTAGTAGAATGAGCCGATTTTACTTTTAACCCCACCAATTGCTGTACCGCTATATTTTCTTGTTTTGGGCTAACCACGATAAATGAATTCTCTACAACAAGTTGTCCGAGATCGAAATCTAGCGAGCAGCCTTTAATTTTCAACAGCTCGTTTTTATCGCCCACATCTACATAAGTTGCTTCTGATGTAGAAATGCTTTCTAACACTGCGCCTTCTATTTGTTTAAACGGTTCCACTTTGTTTTCTACGCATAACGTAAAAGTAAGGGGCTGCGCGCTTTTGCGCAGTCCCTTTTGACTGCCGGGTTGGGCTTCAAATAACTCATACATCCTCAACTAGGAAGAGCTGAACACTTGGCGTAATGGAACGCGCTTTATGTTTTGTGAGAGCACCCGTTGGAATGAAGATACCAGAACCTGGGCTGTAACTAACAATTTGGCCATCGAAATCAATTTCTAATTCTCCATTGAGAACAAAACCAATGTGCCCTTTTTCGCACCAGTGCGGCTCAACGAAATCGGATGTAAATTCGAGCAATCGCATCTGCTTCTTTCCGTCACTAAATATTTTGAAGCGAGCACCCGGCATCGCTTCTTGCCACTCTAGGAAATCAAACACCACTTTGCATTTTTCCATTGCTCACTCCTTTGATGCATAACATATAATTATATAGTTTCTATATTACCCAGCGAAGATGTCAAGAAATTTTATAAAAAGCCAAGGTTTACATAAAATGGGCGGCTCGATTTTTAAACTATCTTGAATCAAATCAAATAAATCAACGGCAAAAAATGAAAATGCAAAAAATTATATTATGTCCATAAAAAATACAAATCAATACCCAGGCTGGCAAATCTGTTTTTGATCTGACAAGCCAGTCTGGCTGTATCATTGTCTCTATGTGATCAATCCGTTCATTTGTATGGCGAATTTTTCTGTCAAGAAAATCCTCAATCCATTGCATATAAACAAACCTTGCATTTCAGCGCCACTTATAATCTCTATTAAAGAGTTTGGATCATTTTGTAAACATCAGCGGATTGTTTGTTATAATCTTTACGGCCTTTTTGCGCGCAACGCGCAAAAAGAAAGAAATTGCTGCGTGTGCCAATATGAAAATCTGTAGAAACGCATGATCATGCGTTTCTACAGATCACGAAAAACCAACCTTGTTTATAATGCCTTTAGTTTTGAAACATAAGGATTGTTTTTAATGTAAAATCGCCACGGCAGGTCAATTCCCTTTGAAATTCCAATTCTTGTTGTAACTTCAATATCGTCATCGTTAATATTTTCACCGCTAGAAATATAAATGTCTTTGCTTTGCAGCGAATGACCATTTTGTATTTTGGAAATGTCAAAAGCCTGACAAAGTTTTGCCGGGCCGCTGCACAATTGACGTGTGGAAATATTTTTGCCTCTGTTTTTTTGCATAACTTCAATGCCTTCCAGCGGCTGAAGCGCGCGGATTAAAACGGCCGCCGCAATATCTTCTGGCTCGCTAACAATGTTCATACAATGGTGCATTCCATAGGTAAAATACACATACAGACAACCGGGCTGACCAAACATCACGGCATTGCGGGGGGTTTTACCGCGATGGGCATGACACGACGGATCGCCGTCTTCGTGATAGGCTTCAGTTTCCACAATTTTGCCGATTAGTTTTTTACCGTGTATGATTCTGGTAAAATGTTTTCCCAGCAGTGCTTTTGCCAGGGTTAGCGTATCTTGCAAATAAAATGCAGAGGGGAGAATTTTGTCGACGGGTTTTTCATTTCGAATCGTCATCGGCTTCCCCGTCAGAGGCGTCGTTCGATTTTAAATCTTCTTCTTGACCCAGCTCTAATAACGGAAGGGCTTTAACGGCATTCCCTGCGATTCCACGAATGGAGCTGTACATGTGGGTTGTGTTTAAAAGCACCTTCTCAATTTGTTTTTCGCGCTTGCTCCAGATTCCCTTCATTGCATTTTTTTCTTTTTCAAGATCCATCTGCATCTGGGTAAAACCTTCAACAATGGCTTCAATCTGCAGTCTAAATTCGTTGCTGGTTAAAAAGCCATACAGCATCACCATTTTTTCGCCTTTGTTTTCCTGGGTGGCGGCGGCATTGCTCAGCAACACAAGCGTTTCTCGAAGTACAACGCAGAGACTTTTAAATTCTTCAAATGTACAAACCCATATGCCGTCTTTTTGACCCATTCTTTCCATATCTGCCGGCATAACTTCGGTAACCAGAACGCCGATGTCGGCATTTTTTCGGCGGATGTCGGCTTTAAATTTTTCGATCCATGCAGGTTGAAAATTTTTTGTCCGTTTGCTTTCATAATATATGGAACCGCAATTTTGACGATCTGCGGTATTAACAATTTGAAAACAATCTGCGCCCTGTGCGCCTTTTTTAATTTCTTCTATCGTATCGAAAGGAAACTGACCTGACAACCACTCTTCAATGACCAGCTCCTGGGCTTCGCCCTGACGCTGCATGGAACCTTGCTCCGCCTGCCTTTGCGCTTCTTTAAGTTTTTCATTGAGTTGATCAATCAATTGATCTCTCTCTGAAATTTTCATGATGGCCTTTGCTTCTTCAGTTTTTTGAATTTTTTCGCGCTCTTGGTGAAGCGTCACGTTTAATTTTTGTTGAATTTCAAGCTCAATAGCGTCTCGCAGTTCGTCTTTTTCGCGCTTTAATTTCTCGATTTCAACTTTTGATTTGTTGAGCTCTTTAACCTGCTCTGATTTTTCATTGAGTTCATTTTGAAGACCTTTAACAAATTCAGACTGTTCTTCTTCAAGTTTTTTCTTAAGCAATGTTTCGATCTTTATTTTTTCATTTTTTATGCCAGACTCAATTTTGCTCTCGATATTTTTTTTCTCAATTTCAAGCTCTTTCTGCTGAGCTTTTATTTGATCTTCCTGAACTTTAAATTTGCTTCGTTCTTCCGAAAGTTGATCGTTGTATTTTTTTTTAATTTCTTCTTCGATTTGATGCGACAAAATTTCACTTACGTCGATTTGATGCCCGCAGCTTGGGCATTTTATATTGTTGGAGTCAAGACTCATGAGTTTTCCTTACTTATTTTAAATGCATCGCTTATTGCCACATGAGTTTAAATATTTTGTTTGCCCAACCCTTCCAGCTTAAATGAGGTCTCATTCCGTCGTCCGGCAGAGGCAGCAACGTGATCATTTCGTAAAGACCGGTCTGGGTATAGTGCTGATATAAATTAGGATAGTATCTGGTTTCAAGACTCAGGTCGCCCTTAAACACCATGGCGACAGAATTTAGAACCTTCAATTCTTCTCTGGTAAATACATCGGGAACACTGCTTTTAGATTTGTAAGTAAGCCCTTTCAATACAATCATTGAACCCGTTAAACCTCGCTCTTTAACTAAAAGCGGCGTGATCTCAATGTCGCCTTCTGTGACCATCGTGTGCATGACTTCATTAAACATTACAGGCTGCGGGCTACCCTCAATATGTAGATATTGAATTTCAGTGATCAAGCGCGAATATTTTTGAAAAAAATGACCGTCGGCATAGTACAGATGTTTACAAAGGCTTACGCGATTTAATTTTTCTGGTATTTTTTCGATAAAAAATAAAATTGCCGCCCGTAACTTGGGAAAGCCCGTATTCATATCAATGTGATAATCGTTCATTTTATTCTTTTCAAGCTTGTCCATGTTATCATCTCGGAGCAAATGCGTTATATTTACCAATATCTGAAGATGATCCCATATTCAGAAAGTTTAAACTTAATGGAACAAAAAATAACTGAGGCTGTACAGCAAAAAAAAGGATTTGTGTATGGTCTTGAGCACGAATTGGTTTATACGGCAGGCTTAAAAACAGCTCCGGAACATATATTACAAACGATAAACTTTGTAAAAACACGAAGAGGCGGATCCATCACCGTTCACAATCCAGGGCAATTGATCTTATACACCGTTTTACCGCTTGGCGAAATCAACAACAATCTTGAACGATACATCCGTGTACTTGAAGTTTGCATTATGAACGTTCTTTCATCGTATGGAATCACATCGTTTCAACACGACGAACATACCGGAGTCTGGACCAAGCGAGGAAAAATTGCTTTTATCGGAATTTCAGCCAAAAAAGGAGCAATTTACCACGGAGCGGCTTTAAATGTAAACAACGATTTAAACGATTACAAACCAATTTTAAGTTGCGGTCTTGATTTGCCCATAACCAGAATGATCGACGAACCGGAATTAAATACAACGTATTTATCGTTATCTGAGATATCCAAAATGTGGTTTGATACCTACGAAAAAATCATGCAACAAGAATTTTAAAAAACAATTTCAGGGGAAAAGTCTTTCCCCTAATGGAGTTGTCTAAAATGTTATAAATTTTGCGCTACAAGTAAATAGAGAAACCCGAAGCAAACCATTTTGGATGTTTAGACAACCCCATTACCCCATACGTATATTATGTTAAGTGCAATTAATACTTTATGTCGTCTTCATGAATAATACTCTAATTAAAAGAAAATGTAATTTCGAATTCAAGAGCGCTACATCCATGTAGCGCAAAACTACAATTTATTGTTTACTATTCATATTAGATATTTTAATGTATATCATAGGATTATTTTTTTAAGTAATATTATGAATCGTTCCCTATATTTTGATTATATCGACGAAAAACTCAATACTCATGCCACAAGAATAAATTCTCGCGGAAAGTTAAATATACTGAATTTGCATAACCATTCAGAACATTTTTATGCTTATTTTTGAATAAATTATATTCATGGAACCTCCAAAATCTGAATACAAATGTCCATAACGTTGAAGCTATAGACCTTGTGGACCATGAACATAAAATTATCGCACAAGTTTCGGCTACATCAACGAAAGAAAAAATCAATAGTTCCTTGTCTAAGGATATACTATCTAAACATAAAAACTATACGTTTATCTTCATCTCGATCTCTAAAGATGCAAGTGCTTTGCGAAAAAATACTTATAACAATGTTCATTTAGTCAACTTTGATCCTTCAAAAGATATCTATGATATCGTGAGTATTTTAAAACAAGTAAATGCATTAACAATAAATCCACTTAAAGATTTATACCAATTTATTAAGGGGGAATTAGGTAATGAAGTTGATTCAGTAAAATTGGAATCTAATCTTTCGATTATTATTGACATCTTGTCTAAAGAAGATTGGGATATTAATGAATCTTCGGATGCAATAAACACTTTTGAAATAGATCGAAAAATAGAATTTAATCAGTTAAATGAAGTAAAAAGTATAATTGATGATTATAAAATTCATTATAGTCGTGTAAATAGGATTTATACTCAATTTGATATAATGGGTAAAAATAAAAGTAGTTCAGTACTAGGCACAATTCGCAGGGAGTATTTAAAGGCATTGTCTATAAATGATGCAGATATATTATTTTTAACCGTATCTGAAAACGTGCAACAAAAAACAATTGGCAGTGCCAATTTCAAACCGATTCCTATAGATGAATTGGAGCTTTGTATTAATATCTTAGTAGTTGATGCTTTTGTTCGCTGTAAGATATTTAAAAACCCGCAAGATTATAAATATGCTAATACCTGAAAATATTCACCCAGAAAACAGCATATATTATAATGGCGCCCTTGTTTTAGAGGCAATACAGAATAACAAAAATAAAAATTTGCTGGATTTATACCAGATCATTTTAGAAAAACGTAGAATGACATTCTCTGTATTTATTTTATGTCTAGATTGGTTATTTTTAATAGATGCTGCCACTCTTGACGCGAACGGAGATATTGAATTATGTTCTTAAGGTCACTAACTATTACCAGCGATGATAAAGTTATTCGTGACATTATCTTTCATAATGGACTGAACTTAATTATTGATGAGACACCAAAAAGTAAACAAATTGCGACTGGAAACAATGTCGGCAAAACTACTGTACTCAAGTTAATTGATTTCTGTTTAGGTTCAAGTCCGAAAAATATTTACATTGACCCAGAGACTAAAAAGGATGAGTATTTATTAGTTAAAGATTTTCTTATCAATAAAAATGTTTTAATAACGTTAATCTTGACTACAGACCTGAACGACGAAACCGCAAATAATATTAAAATTGAAAGGAATTTTTTACCTCGAACAAAACATATACGGAAAATAAATGGAAAAAATTACACAGAAGATGAATTTGAATTGAAACTCAATGAACTTATATTTCCTGAACATTCCTCTGAAAAGCCGACATTCCGCCAAATTATATCCCACAATATCCGATATAAGGATGAACATCTAAATAACACATTAAAGACTCTTGATAAATTCACATCCGATGTTGAATATGAAGCTCTCTATTTATATTTATTTAATTGTGATTATAAAGATGGCAACTCTAAACAGGCAATATTAGGAAAGATAAACCAGGAATATACTTACAAAAATCGCTTAGAACGGGAACAAACAAAAACAGCTTATGAATCTTCTCTTTCACTTATTGAAATTGAGATTGAGAGATTGAATCGGCAAAAATCAAAATTGAATATAAATGAGAATTTTGAAAGAGATTTGGCTGAACTCAGTCAGTTAAAATATGAAATTAATAAATCAGGTTCTTTGATTAACAAATTGAAAATTCGACGTGATACAATTATTGAAGCCGGGAATGAGTTGTCTTCAGATAAAACTGATATAGATATTTCACAGTTACAATTAATTTATAAACAGGCAACTGATAACATCAATACTATTCAAAAAAGCTTCTCTGATCTAGTTAATTATCATAATCGAATGTTAGATGAAAAAATAAAATTTATCACAGCGGAATTGCCTACATTAGAAAAAAACATAGCCGAGCACAATTTGGCATTAAGGGATTTATTAGCAAAGGAGAAAGAACTTACAGCATTGCTTGCAACAAGTGATACCTTTGAGGAATTAGAAAATTTGATATCCGAACTTAATGAAAATTATAGGCAAAAAGGCGAATACGAGAATATAATTAAACAAATTTCCGAAGTAGAGTCGAGCATAAAAAACTACAATATAGACCTTGAGTTAATTGATAAGCAATTATTTTCTGAAGAATTTGAGCAAACGGTTAAAAACCAGGTGAATAAATTCAATATGTATTTTTCTCAAATTTCCAATGCATTGTATGGTGAAAAATATGCCATTAAGTATGATAAAGTTACAAATAGAAAAAATCAAAGACTTTATAAGTTTAGTGCATTCAATACAAATTTAAGCTCTGGGAAAAAACAAGGAGAAATTTCCTGTTTTGATATTGCTTATACATTATTCGCAGATTCTGAGGAGATACCTTGTTTACATTTTCTATTAAATGATAAAAAGGAACTAATGCATCATAATCAATTGCTAAAAATATCAAATTTAGTGATACAGCATAATATTCAATTTGTGGCTTCAATTTTGAAAGATAAACTTCCTTCTGAATTAAACAATCCTGATTATTTTACAGTTATCCTCTCACAGGAGGAAAAACTTTTTAGAATTGAAAATCAATAAATGCTGAAAACTTCCGCACCTCCTGTGCGGAAGTAAAATCGTAATTTTCTTTTATCATATTTCTCAGATTACATAGATTCCAAGTATTAACTGCATATAACAGCGGGCATACACTTCGACGCCTAACGGCGTCTCGGGTCTCGCAATTCTACTTTCTAACAAATGGATTTGCTGTAAAGACAATTAATCTTTTAATGTACTGTCGTCATTGCTCGACCACATTTGAATGGGGTCTTCGCTTAACAGCCAGAGCTCGCAAAAAATATGGAGTTTAATTTGTTGCTCGTTTGGCTTACAAAAGTCCAGCTTCGCTAACAGGCCCATTCAAACGTCAAGGATGCCCGCAAACGTTAGTTGAAAGTAAAAGAGTGGTAGTTGTTAATGATATATTTACTTTAAGAAATAAATTAATATCTCGCCCCCGTACCACCCGTCATCCTTGACGGTTGGGAATTGTCCTTTATTTGGGAATTAGATTTTTGTGCAAGTATGTATAAATATATTCCGACCTTATCGTGATATTGTGTATATGTCCATATTATATTTGTATATGACCTATTTTTAAAAAAGATAAATGGGAAATTTCATAGATTTCATTAGAAATTTAGAATCCAAATTGTAATCAATTGCAATTTTAATTCCCATGGAATTTTTTATATAATAAAAATATGTTGACGATGTATGACGATTGTAATACATTTTACTTATGTCAAAAAATGCAGTCATAAGTGCTAGAATAGAAGATAAATTGAAACGAAATGCAGAATTAATTTTGAGTAAACTTGGCATCACCCCATCTGAAGCAATTACAATTTTTTATAAACAAGTAGAGTTAAGAAAGGGCTTACCTTTTGAAGTAAAAATTCCGAATAAAATAACGATGAAAGCATTTCAAGATTCAGAAAATGGTAAGAATATAAAATCACATAAAAATCTTAATGATTTATATGAGGATCTTGGAATTTAATGCTGGATATAATTCGAACATCCCAATTTAAAAAAGATGTTAAAAGAATGGTCAAGCGCAACGCTGATACTGAAAAATTAAAAAAGGTTCTCGAATTATTAGTTAATGAAATAGCACTTCCGGAAAAGTACAAAAACCATAATTTAATAGGTAATTATCAAGATAGACAAGAATGTCATATTGAACCCGATTGGCTGTTAATTTATAGAATTCGAGATAATCATTTGTATTTAGAACGTACTGGAACACATTCTGATTTGTTTTAGAATTCTTTATAGGCAAAAGGTCTAACATTTATTAGGGATTATTCTACCGCCTCCAACATCCCTGTTTCCGGCGGTAAAGAGGGGCGAGATTCAAAAATTATCCATCAAATCTCTTTTTCCATCGCCTAACGAGGGTGTAGAATAAGTAGTTTCAAAGGTGAAAAAAACTCTTGTAACTTCATGTAACCTCGTGTAACTTTAACTGAAAATTTCAAAATGGACTTATTCTACAGCCTCAACAGCGCATAACTGGTTCGCCGCTTTCAGCGGCTCCGGTCTCACAATTCTACTTTATAAAATATGGATTCGCAGTAAAGGCAATTTATCTTCTATTGTAATTTCGTGATTGTTTACCACATTTGAATGGGGTCTTCGCTTAACAGCCAGAGCTCGCACATTTTCAGATGAAAATGTTTTGTGCTCGTCTGGCTTACAAAAGTCCAGCTTCGCTAACAGGCCCCATTCAAACGTCAGTTATGCGCAAACGTTGTGCGGAAAGAAAGAGCTCCAAGATCCTTTAAAGATTTATCACCTAATGAATTAATGTCAATCCCGCCAAATAACGCCCGTCATCCTTGTCGAGCGTGAATATTCTTGTATATCTATATCAAATTCATAAAATGTACCAGGCACAAGATTATAATAAATCTTAGGTGCTGTGTTTTTTTAATAAAATTAATTTGTAGATAGAAAAGGGGAATAATGTCAGGGTATTTTGGTGATGAATCGAGATCGGTTATTTATGATACAATTCCAAAAATTAATATTGAAGAAATTAAGAGTTCTATTAATGATATTCGCGATAAATTAAAAAAGGGGTTAACAGCAAAAGATTTAAGTATTAAAAAATGGATAGATATTAGAAATATATTATTAGATTTAAAAAATCGTAAGAAAATATATTTAAATGAATATCAATTTAAAAAAAACTTTGGTTATCATACTTGTGCATTTTGTATTGCAGCTTCTGACGTTTATAGAAAAAAAAATGGTGAACTACAAACGAATAAAGATAAATGCACTGAATGTCCCCTTGCTGTAATAGATTGTTGTTTAAATGAAAATTCAATGTATAACAAGTTTTTAAAAGATTATGGTAAGTTCAGTATATATTGTCAAGATCACAATAATATACAATTTTTAAAAGTCATAATAAAAGATACTACAAGGATAATACGAAATTTGAGAAAATCTAAGAATATATTATATAGTAATATAATATATTCTTAGATTTCATTTATCAACGTTAAACATAAATAAAATATGGCACTTACCTGTCATTATGTAGTATTCCTAACAATCTCCGGCATCCTCCGATTGTGCAAGGGGCGGGATTTAGAGAAAAAATACGAAGAGGTGCTCTTTTCATCGCCTAACGAGGGTGTAGAATAAGTAGTTTCAAAGGTGAAAAAAGCTCTTGTAACTTCATGTAACCTCGTGTAACTTTAACTGAAAATTTCAAAATGGACTTATTCTACACCCTCAACAGCGGGTACACACTTCGACGCCTAACGGCGTCTCTGGTTTCGCAATTCTACTTTCTAAGTATTGGATTTGCTGCAAAGATAATTTACCTTTTAATGTCTTGTCGTCATTGCTCAACCACATTTTCAAAAGCCTTCGCTGATCCGATTGGACTGAACTCCACCTTCGGTAACGCACCAAACTTGAGGTTAGTTTGCGCTCGCCAGTCGGGCTCAGAGCCTCTAAAAACTTCATTTGCCCACAAACGTTATCTGAAATTGGCCCATAATTTTTTGGGGGGTGTTCTCGGGTTTCTATTGTATTCATATTATAGTTGATAAGCTAACTACCAGAGTCTAGAGTTGATTTTCCTGATTCTCATATTTATTTAATGAATATTGGATTATTATTATGAAATTATGTTTTTTACATATTTGTAAATATCTTAAAGAATTCTGGGATAAATAATTATTTTCCTGCCTTATATTTTCTAGAATATTTTAAAATGAAACTTTCAACAGAATACTAAAAAAATTATTGACATTGCACGAAATTCGTGCTTAATGTATGTATATGAAAAATATTACTTTTAAAGCGGATGAGCAACTGCTTGAAAAAGCACGTTTAAAGGCCAAGATGTAAAAAAGGTCATTAAATGATGTCTTTAATGATTGGCTAA
>JAOUFY010000017.1 GCA_029857955.1 Spirochaetia bacterium | reverse complement strand
TCTTCCGGGTCTGCGCCGGCATAATCGCCAGTACCACTTTTTAGTTTTGAGTGAAGCTCTTCAAAGGCATCGGAAATGTATTTAAGGAATATTAGTCCAAGAACAATATGTTTGTATTCAGCGGCATCGATATTTTTTCTAAGTTTATCTGCCGCTTTCCAGAGTTGTTTTTCGATGGGCTCCCAGCCTGCTTGCAGCGTACGGGCAGGTTCTTTGTTGTTATTGTCTTTGAGCTTTGTCATCATATCTCCAATTCTGGTTTCTCTTCGCCTGCACCCGGCACGGGCGCAGGGTGCTCTTGGGTTACGGGAATTTTATTATATTAATCTATGATGTAAAATCTTTATTATATGTACCAAAGCATAGGTACGGTTTTTCATTTAACGCTTGCGGGGCAAATGTAGTTTTCAAAAGCCTGTTAGCTAAAGTATTTGCTCAACTGATCCAGTTTTCAACACGGAGATTTTTTACTCTCTTAAATTCTTTTTCATTATTTGTAACTAAAATACCATTATTTGCAATAACAGTGCTTGCAATAATCAGATCATTTGGGCCAATTGTTTTACCATTCTTTTCCAGGTTCGCTCTAATTTCCGCATAAATTTCAGACTCATTATCGCCGAAAGGTACAATTTCAAAGTAAGAAAGAAATGTATTTATAAACTTAAGATTCTCGGCTCGTTTATTACTTTTTAACGCCCCTACGATCAACTCAGCTTTAACTATTGAAGGAATTTTTATGCGAATTGGATCCGTATTTTTAATATTATCCGTTATAACTGTATATTTACCTGTTAAAAAATAAATGCAAATATTAGAATCAAGAAATAGATTCACAATCTTTCCCTCATAGAATCATGTTCATAACCGATTTGATCGGGGCGTTTAAACGAATCATCTTTAATTGAACCAAATAACGAAAAAAAGTTATCATCCCAGCTTGTTTTAAATGAATTTTTTATGCGACTTGTTATCCACCTGGAAACTGACATATGCTGACTCTTAGCTGCTTCCTCAACTTTTTTTAATGTTTCATCATCGATATATATTGATAATTGGCCCATAATTATTTCCTCCATAGAATACAAAATGACAAACATAATATATGTTATAACATAATAAACGGCAAATGAAAATATATTGAATCTGATAATTTTATCGTAAATGCAAAATCTGGATTAACGCTCAGAGAAAATCATGATGAAACCTCCCAAATAAAAGCTTTCCTTAAAAATGGCGCTATTGGAAAAATTGTTAAAAGATACAATGAGGATAAAGTAATATATGCCGTTAAACGACAATTGTTTTTGTTAAAGTAGAAAATGATAAAATTGATGAAACAAATTTATGTGAAATTCAAAAAATATTGAAATAGTTAATGATATTAAACTTGATTCGGATGACTATTTTTTGGGAATGATCAAAAGTAAATATGTTGTAACAGATTCAGGTACAGATGCAGAAAGCCGGTATTTTTCAATTTATAAAACTACGACATTGAAAATATCACCAGACGAAATAACATGTCACCTATTCTGATTATGACCGCACGACCTCTCATAGCCGCAAAAATCTAAAACATATTACAACCAACAGTGATAAAATATATAAAATTATTATTTTGTAATTAAAAAAGAATACTTATATAAAATAAAGGATCATTGAATATAATAAACTGATAGTTTTGAAATAAAAATGGCGTTTTCAAATATAAAGTTAATGATTTATTATAATGAAATATTTATTTGTATATATAAAATCATGGTTTTTCAATAAAAATGGTAATTTATATATTTTCAATGACAGTTTACAATTTAAAATATCATTTTTTACATTTTATAAACCAGAAGTGTAAAAATTGCGCTTGATTCTTAATTATAATTGTGAACACAAAAATTTTTTATTGGAGGAAAATATGCCGGAAATCAATGTAAAGTCTTACAATGAGACAGTAGAAACATTAGAGAATATGTTACAGGGGGTTAAAGCTTACAAAGACATGCCTGGTTTTCCGTCTGTGGTTTCAGAAGAATCACTGACGGAGATGATCAGCAAATTTAAAAGTACAAGAGATAATTATGAAAAGTCAAGTTCAGATGCCAGTCAGCATTATCTGGAATACAATGCCCAGCTAAAGTCTGTAAAAGACGAATTAATGAGGTATAAGTCGATGCTCTATGGCTTTTTCGGCAAAAAAAATCCCATTGTAAGCAACTTTGGAATTCGTCCCTTTAAATCCAAAGCAAAAAAACAAAAAGCGCAACCCGCAAGCAAAGCTGCTTGATTTTTAACAGTTGAGAAATAATAAACCCGGTGATTTTAAGTCATCTAAAAAGCTGGGTTTATTATTTTAAGTGTTCATATCGTGAAAATTTCTTTTTTTATTTAGTTACTTAAAAGTGGTGAGACGACCTTCGTTTAACCCCCAGAGCCACATCAAACCAGAGTTTAATTGATTGCTCATCCGCAATACAAAAGAAAGCTGCGCCTGAAGAGTCATTTTAACTTCGAGTGCCGTCGGACGTTATCTGAATAAGTTGTATTGCCTTTAGCCGATTGGTTTTATCCTTTTTTTATACTCCTGAAATGATATGACCAGTAATGTGACAACAGTAAGCGGAAGTACATAATAAATAACAAGGCTATTGATTTTTTCCAATTTATCGTGCCCTGTGACTTTTAATACAAGATATGTTGTATACATAATATAGTATCCAAAGAACAGAAATCCTTCAAACCTGCTAATTCGACCTCCAGAAATAAATATAGGCAAGCATGAAAATGCCACAGCAATCATTATTGGTAAATCAAATCCGATAAAAGATGGAGATACTGCAATACCCGATTCAGGAATAATGCTGGATAAGCCTAAAACTCCCATAATATTAAAAATATTACTACCAATAACATTGCCTACAGCAATATCTCGTTCACCTTTAATACTGGCCACAATGGATGTTACTAATTCCGGAAGGGAAGTGCCTACGGCAACAATGGTTAATCCGATTACGATCTCACTTACACCGAGCATTTTTGCAAAAGTGATTGAGCTATCGACCAACCATTCGGAGCCAACGACGAGTAGTATGAGCCCCGAAATAACCAATCCTGAATTTTTAATCCACTCCCATGATCCATTTTTTGTTTCTATTCGTTCAGTTTGAATCTCTTCTTTGGCATTTTTGGATTCCGATCTGCTTTTGTTAATAATATAGAAAGTATAAAGGAGTAACCCTAAAATGAAAATAATGCCATCTATACGACTGATATTTCCATCAAGAGATACAATTAACAACAAGAATGATAAACCAATCATAATGGGTACATCAAAACGAATGATTTGTTGTGCAACACTTAAGGGAATAATCATCGCAGAAATTCCAAGGATAAAGAGAATATTAAATATATTACTTCCCACTACATTTCCTAGGCTTAGACCCGCTTTGCCATCTATCGCAGAGATCACGCTTACAGCTAATTCAGGTGAGCTCGTGCCAAATGCTACAACTGTTAATCCTATGACAAGTGGTGATATACCTAATGCGAATGACAAGCGAGAGGCGCCACGTACCAAGAACTCTGCACCAATGACCAATAAAATTAATCCTAATAAAAAATAAATTATATTCATATATTACATTTCCAATCTTGACGACCATACATTTAAGGGCATCTTACTCTTCAATCCATAATATTCTTATGTTCCGACTAAAGTTCGGACATTCAGAGCCTGTGCGCCAAGGTATAAATCTACAGTATTAAATCCTTGCTAATCGATCATCATGAAATAATTTAAATGTTAAGCTTGACGGGCTGTTTTTAATCGGCAGCTGTTATGAATGGACAACAATGACTACTCAGATGAATTATATTTTTCGGGAATGACTGAAAAACAAAAAAAGATATACGAATCTGCGTTGGAAATCTTTGCAGAAAAAGGGTTTTCGGGAACGTCTACGGGAGAAATTGCTAAAAAAGCAGGTGTAGCTGAAGGTTTAATATTCAAACATTTTAAAAATAAAAAACTGTTGTTTCAAAAAATTGCTTTTATGGCAGTTGAGAAAACAATTCTTCCGCTAACTATTTTAAGAACAAAAAAAATTCTTTCCGAAAACTACACAGATTTACGGTTTTTTTTAAATTTGTTTTTTAATGAACGACTTGATTTCATTAAAAAGCACAGAACTTTTCTGAGAATTATCATCCAGGAAATGAGCTTTGACGCAGAATTGCAAAATTTTGCGAAAAAGCAATTTACAGAAAAAATGTTTCCCATGGTCTCTGAATTTATCAAACGCCACCAAAAAAAAGGTGTGATCATTGATCTTGATCCTTCCATCATCATTCGCATGGTGATGTCTTCTTTTCTGGGATACTCAATTTTACGATTTATTTTATCTTCAGATGAAGAATGGGATGATGATATGCAAATTAAATCCATGATCGATATCTTGTGTAATGGATTAATTAAAAGAAAGTAATTTATCTATAAAAAAATATTAAAAATGGCAAATAAAATTTTTTTTATACTAGATTAAAAAAAAGAGTTGACCATTTGAGTGAGTAATTACTCACTATAAAAGAGGTTAATATTCTTGGTCTACATGAGCTCTGACATATTATTTTAAATACAAATTAAGGATAAAATATGAAAAACTTTTACATACTGGCTTTAAAAAATATAACTAGAAATTTTCGTCGAAGTTTATTAACGGTTATGGTAACCGCCATAGGCATTACATTTTTATTTAATATCCGCGGTTTTTTAAACGGCCTGCAGAAAGAGATTAAAGAAAGTAATACCAAAGCTGAAATCGGAGATATCCAGGTAACTCGAAACGGATTTAGAAATGCACTTCCTTCAAAATCCTATGACTACCTGTTTACATCGACCGAAGAAATTAAACACATCATCCTGGATACGCCTCACGTAACCGGAGTAACCGAAAGATTGTTTTTCGGCGGAATCATCAATCATCAAAAATCACAGACAACGACACCATTTATGGGTATAGGTATTGATCCAGAAGGAGAAAATCGTGTCTGCCCCAGACTTAAAGATATGGTTAAAAAAGATGCCGGCCACTTTCTGGATTCATCACTTGAAAAAGATCTTGTTCTCGATTCTATCAGCTTTTCAGATATTGAAGATGCTCCTCTTGATCGTCCTGTAAATTTAGCAAAACCTGTATCACCCAAAACTGCAAAAAACTTAAAAGCCAGCGTAAGCGAATTTCATCAGATCATGCTTGGCACAACGATGAAAGAAGGTTTTTCAACCATGGTAAATGGTCACCCCGAATACGCAGGTATTGGCGATGAACTTATTTTAATGACGACAGATCCAAACGGCGCACAACATTCGCTACAGGGCGAATTGACCGCGATCATTGATTTTCCAAATCCTACGGCAAGCAAAACCATGATTTACATGACGCTTCCTGCCGCACAAAGACTTCTCGGCAGCGAAGGTAAAATCAATGAATTGGTCATCTCTCTTGACGATACAAACAATCGAAACAAAGTCTCTCAGTTATTAAATCAACGTTTAGCAAAGTTTGATTTACTTGCTGAACCATGGGATGAAATCAATAAATTTTTCAGCAACATCATGAGTCTGCAAAATATTGTTTTTTCAGTAATCATGGCGGTTATTATGATTTTTGTGATTTTTGCCATCATTGTAACTGGTTTTATGACAGTATCTGAACGAACTCGTGAAATTGGAACTCTCATGGCCATAGGCTTTAAACGTAAACACATCATTCAATTATTTTTGATCGAAAGCATGGGACTTGGTCTGGCCGGAAGTGTTATTGGAGCAATTTTAGGTTCAATCATTGTAGCTATTTTAGGTTATCATGGAGTTCCGTTTAAAATACCAGGCACTGTTGATCTGGTTATTTTGCATCCCTTCAATACTTTCTTTTTTATATTTTTAACGGTAGTTTTTGGACTGGTTTCCGGCGTTGTTGGTTCATTGTACCCGGCCCGAATAGCTTCTCGATTAACTCCAATGGATGCGCTAACGCATATATAATAATTGAATCATAATGAAACCTGACTGTATTAAATATTAAGGAGAATACAATGAAAAATAAATTTACAAAAACGCCTTTGATCGTCTTGACAATGTTAATTTTACCTTTGTTGGTTAAATCCGGCAATGATCTTTACGGGCAAAATGAACAAAGCGATTCAAAAGCTGTAGAAATCGTCTCAAATGTTTTAAATAAACTTTCCCCTGGCCAATGGATTGCACGGTATGCATTTACAAACTACAGGGTAGATAAATCAGAACAAAGTTACTCGCTTGAAGTTATCGCTAAAGACAGTAAAACCATTCACGTTTCTTTTTTTGAACCTCCCAGAGATAAAGGACGTCAGATACTAAACATTAACGGCGAAATCTGGAGTTTTTTACCGGATTCTCGTAAAATCGTACGCCTTGCTGATCGCGACAGTATCGGTAATGGAGATTTTAACAACGCTGATGTGTTGAGATTAAACTGGCTGGATCTTTATAATGTTAAAGTCGTCAAGGAATCGCCAACTCAATACGTAATCGACATGACCTCTCAAAAAAACTCCGGCGCTGCTTATTTTTTAATTCGTCTGTGGGTTTTAAAATCAGACCTTCAGCCTGTTCAACAATATTTTTACGATAATGCCGGTCATCATTTAAAAACTTTAAAATACAGGGATGTAAAAGAGTTTCATGGAATTAACCGGCCTGCGACATTGATAATGGAAAATGTAATTACCGGACAGCGAACAGTTCTTGTCGTAAAAGACTTTCAAAAATCACAGGGACTCTCAGAAAGTCGTTTTAAACCAGATAATCTCGGCAAGTAAAATGAAAATCAGCGCGAAAACATATGATCTTTTTTTATTAAAGTCAGTAAAATTTCGCAGTATAAAGATCATTCAATTTATGCGGTTTATAACTGTTTTTATGTCTATCGTTTTATCGGCTGCAGATATCACTGCACAGGGAATCCCTGATGCCATCATTGAAGATGCGCCCATTGAAAAAACAAATGTTATAAACAACGAGAATAAAAAAGACGAAAAAAACAGCGAAGATCTTAAATCAAATGATCCTGAAAAAAACAAATATGAATATCGGCTTTATTCCATAGGAAATTTTTCGTATCAACCAATTACAGATACTCAACATTTAGCGGTTGCAAATGGGCTGTTTCAGGGAAAAAGCGCTTCAGCAGAAATGAATCTTGAATTAACCCGTCATACGAAATTACCACAAAATGCCAACATGGTAATTAAAACAGATGTGCAGGGTAAAATATCCAGCCAATACCCTGCCGATTCTTTTTTCTTTAAAAAAGGAGCCGGCGACTGGTTAAAACTAAATGAATTGTTTTTTGAGGGTACAAATGTGCAGGGTATGTCTTTTTTAATTGGAAAATACAGACGCATTTTTTCGCCTGGTTTATTTCAAAATCCAATGGACCGTCATAATCCAAAATCAGCATTGCCCGGCGAACCGGCTCAAAGGGAAGGCGCTTGGCTTTCTCAGTTATCTTTTGACGGCGATTTTAAAACCGAAATTTTATCCAGATGGAGAATCAGCGCCGCTTATTTGCCAGGTTTTTTTCTGGATAAATACGGAATGCCGGCAAATAACCGTGATAAATTTATCTTGAACCCAAGAAGCCCTCTAGGTGTTTCAAAAGAAACTGAATCTTACAATACCGACTTACAGGGAGAATTCGCAAGATTGTATCTCGACATTTTCAAGGGAGATTTTAATGCCATTTATTATTACACAGAAAAACAAAATCAAGAAGGAATTTCATATTCCAGATATTTTTTAAACCGCCTTGAATGGCACGGTGAGATTTTATTTTATGAAAAACCACATTCTGATATAATCGTAGCTGAACCTGATAGAAAATTTTATGTTGATGCATTAACTGGTTTTCGATTTGACATTGGCGACTACACAACGTTAACACTTGAATACCTTTATCGTCAGGAAAATTTACAAAACTACCCTGATCTGGCTATTGATCAAAAAAAATTATGGTTAAGCCAATTGTCGTCAAATTCAAACAATCAGGCAGCTACACCAATGCGCCATTATTTTGTAGCAAGCTTGCTGGCAGTAAACATAAAAGATATTTTTGATGTTGCATTAAACGTAGTTACAAATCCCTTTGATCAGGAATACTTGTTTTCTCTTAGAACTGATTATAAAGTTGATAAATCATCAAAAATTTCATTAGCCGGTTTATACAAATACGGCAGCTCCACATCTTTTTATGGAAACTATTTTCCATTTGACTACCAGGTTCGCCTGGAATACTACATTGCATTATTATAGCAAAAATATAGGAGACAATATGCCAATCATGAAACTTGAAAATATTCGAATGAGTTACGGAACAGGAAACAGCAAGGTCGATGCTTTAAAAAATATTAACCTGGAAATACCTGAAAAGGCTTTTTTAACAATATCGGGACCGTCAGGCTCTGGAAAATCAACCATGTTGAATATTCTTGGTCTTTTGGTTGAACCGACTCAGGGTAATATCTATCTCGGCGAAAAAAAACTGCTGTTAAGTAACTTTGATGAAATGTCAAATTACAGATTATTTAACATTGGATTTATTTTTCAGGGATTTAACCTGGTTCCCGTTTTAAATGCCAAAGAAAATGTCACGCTGCCGCTTATGATTCGAAACGACATCAATGAAAAAGAAAAAGAAGAACGTGCTGTCATGCTGCTTGAAGAAGTCGGTTTAAAAGATCATATGAAAAAAAAACCAGATGAATTATCCGGCGGACAAAAACAGCGTGTTGCCATTGCTCGAGCCCTGGTAGGCAAACCAGCCATTGTTCTTGCAGATGAACCAACCGCAAATCTTGACAGTGAAAATAGCGAAAAAATTATAGATATCATGCAGAAAATGAATAAAGAACACAAAGTTGCTTTTATATTCAGTACTCATGATCCCCGCGTAGTTAAACATGCTTTACAGAAAGTAACTTTAAAAGATGGAGAAATTATAAAATAAAGCAACGATCAGATGATCATTGCTTTATCCATTTTGCATTAATCCCGCGGCCAAGATTTCTAATTTTACCTTCTTTTTGAAGTTCTTTAAGAATCTTATGCATGAGTTCCATATTAATCCCTGGCAAATAATATTTAATTTTTGAAAGATTAAATTGCCCCATGTAATTGTTTACAAAATTCATAATGATATATGTTTTAGATCGATAATTTTCAGGTAAATTTTCAAGCCGTTTCTCAAGCTCACCATAGGCTTCTTTTAAAACAAAAAGAAGATAATTTGTATATGGCCAAATTGAATTTTTAGATACAGACCAGCCTTCAGAGCTTTTTTGTAAAGACTCATAATAACGCTCTTTGTTCTCTTCAATGATTCTTTCAATACTGACAAAACGGCCGACATCATATCCAAGTTTGTAAAGTTGAAGCACAAGTAATAATCTCGATACGCGACCATTACCATCTTGAAACGGATGAATACAAAGAAAGTCAAAGTTAAATGCTGACAGCAAGATAAGCGGCGGAATTCGTTTTTTATCAATTTGTTCATGCCATAATTCAACGGCTTGTTCTAAAAGATGAATACTTTCTTTAACATCCGGCGATTTAAAACCATTGATTGGTTTTCCATTAGGAAGCTTTTCAATGTCATCGGTCTTTTTTACCTTCCATTCTCCCGCGTCTTCTTTTCCGCCGCGAATCATTTTATGCAATTCAAGAATAGTGTCCATGGTGACATCAATTTTATCATGTTGGTCATGAATCCAGCTTAAAGCCTTTTGGTAACCGCGGACCTCTTCTTCACTTCGATCCTTTAACAGTGAATTTCCAAAAACTACAGTTTCAATTCTCGAGCTGGCAATGGTTGAACCTTCTAAACGGTTAGAAGAAATTGAACTTTCAATCATCGCATGTTTTTCAAGATCTTCAAGTTTATCCGGAGATTGTTTGTTATAGACCTCTAATTTCCCTTTAAACTCATCAATAGCCGAAAGATACCATGAAGTCATGATAGGAATACTATCCAGAGTATTTTTAATTAGTTCCAGAGTTTTCATATGATCTCCTTAAAATAAAGATATAAATTTAAAATTTATTTTTTGTTTAATAACACTTTATGTATACATAAATTTAATAATTTACTTTTAAGTATACCTCTATTTACAAAATACCTTTTTCATGGGATATTGACAAGTAAAAAAACATTCTAAAACATCCACCTTGAAAAAAGAATGACCGAAAACAAATTAAAGTCGTCACCTTGATTACCACCAGATGAGTATTCCTGCAGATAAAAAAATTTTCTATGCTTTTTCAGTAGACGCCATGTTCGCTAAAAAGATAGTCTCAAATTCTAAGCATGATTATGAAATTTATTAACTATAAAATTTCTACATTGGTACTTGCTCTGGTTATTTTTACCAACATTTATTCAGAAGAAGAAAAACCTGTTCCGGCATTTTATAATGAAATTTTAAAATTTTCCATTGACGTAAAGGGAATTTCAGTGGGCTCAATTTTAATGAGAACCGTAAAAACCGGCAATGAATTTTTACAAATAAATACAAGAGTAGACACCTTTGACAGCCTTAAAGGCATTTACTACATTAGCGGTAATTTTGGGGCAATGTGGAATTATAAAACTCAAAAATCATATATGGCATATGAAGATATTTACGATGGCTATATGTACATGCGCAGAGCTTATCGGTTTCAAAGCGATAATAGAGTGTTTGTAAATAAACGTGAAGTAAAATTTGTTGAATCCGGTTTGCCTCATGATCAACCCCCTGAAAAAGATGCCACTGATGAATACTATATAGACGGAAACGAATACCAGGACTTGATTGGTATTTTTTATACTTTGCGATCATCCGGTATCCATCCCAAAACAGGTGAAACCTATACATTAAAAGTATTACCTGCCGGAGTTAAAAAACACATGATCATACAGGTCATTGGAAAAGATATACTTGATGTACCGGCGCTAGGCGGCAAAGTAAAGGTTATTCATGTAAAATCAGGTCTGGCAAATCCAAATCAAAAACCCTCCGGAGGAAACATTTTTTTTAATGTAAAAAGTGAGGTAGATATCTTTTTCACAGACGATGAAAACTCTATACCCGTACTCATCAGCGCAAATGTTCCTTTAATAAAAAGAGTTGTCGTTGTTTTAACCGATTATCAGCAAACCAATAAAGCTAAAAAATAAGTCACTATTATCAATATGAAATTTTATCGTTTCACCAATACGACGAATGTATGGACATTGTTCATGCTTTGCTTTGTTTTTTTAGTCAACACAAATTGTAACTCAGATCGCGTTCCAAACCCTTCAAAATTAAACGATACAAGACCTCGCATTGTTTTGTCATTAAGCGGCTTTAATCCGGGGTCAAAAACGTACATTCGGTTTTGGGAGGGAAACAATGCTTTTACCTACCCGTCAAACTATGCCCTTTACATCGATGCATCTGGCCGACTGCTTGGCGAAATAGTATTGTCGCAAAACACTACCTCTGCAGATGTTTTAATTTACGTCGATCAATCTGGAAACGGCATTCTCGATGTCGGCGACTTTGGAACCTATCAATCGATCCGAGTAAATACCTCAGATATTTATACAAATTTTAATGTACCGTATCAAGCTGCAACTTTGACGGCATTTTCAAGCGCAACGCCTTTGCCGTCGGCCGGTCAACAAAAAATATGTATTTATATGCCCACGGCAAAACCAGCCTGGAGCAGCGCGCTGATTTCTTCTATGCCGCAATACCCATTTGACTTAAAAGACTCTACTTTGGTTTTAAGCGACTGGTTCCCTGTTTCGATCGTGACTTCAGGAGGCATAACCCAGACATTTCCAAAAATTGCGGCGCTTGGTGCTAATGCCTACAATGAGACCTGTGTACTTGACGCTAATTTAAATGGAAAATATGATACAGGAGAAACCCTAAGTACAACACCTGTACCTTAGCTTATCATGCATTTTTTTAAAATCAAGGTTTTATGTTTTCTGATATTGGCACACGCAGCAGTTTATAGTCAAGAAGCTGAAATGAAAACTCCAGAACCAGACAATGACGCTGCACAAGGTATAAAAATAGATTCAGATAATTCCTCAACAGATAAAACTCAAAAACCTTTTAACCCTCTTATGGATTGGCGATTCTGGAGACTTGAATTTACCCGAAACGACATGAACGTTTTACCAAACGGTAATCATAATTTTTCACCTCTGGAATACTGGTATCCCGGCGCTGTACTTTCAAATCCCGATAATGGGGGGTTTTCAGCATTAGAACCTGTAACGCTGGCCATTCATGGAGAATCAACCAAATGGCTGCGTTATCACTTAAACTCACTGGACATTACAAACCCTGAAGATCCGGGAAGACCTTTCATTTACTTGCCGATTGATCTTTGGACTTCTTATGAAACTTTATCCCCCCTGTATTCATATACCCATAATTTTGGTTTAAACTGGAAAATACAACAAAATGAAAACGACGATCAAATGTTATATGGCGCTATTGCCGGATTCCTTGGCGGCGATACCTGGATTCCTGCAAACTCAATGGACAGGGAACCTGCGCAAAGCTGGGGGGCAAGTTACAAAAGAAGATCAATGGCTCCCTCGCCGGAAGGCGGAATTTCTTCAGGATTTAGCGGTATCAACCGTTTGCCGGCTCGAGTATTTTACGAAGGCATTTCTCATCAAAGAACCTTCACAACATTAAATGGTTATGAATCCGGAAACAGAAATACAATCTACCTCGGACAAAACATTACCGAGAACCTTAACTCATCAGTTTTATATCAGCATCTTGATCGCGATCATTTTGGAATCGAAACCGGAAACAAAGACGACAAGACTTTACATGGAGGCAGCGACTCCGTTTTGTTTACTATGGCATCCATCGATCCGGAACATGAAAAATTTTCATATGGAGTAAATGCAGGTTATGCACATAAAAAATATTCTCAAAACAATAAAAACCCTGTTGTGCTTGACCTTGAAGATGAAATTGTTTACGGCAAAATTCCAGAACCGTCTGAAAGTCATACATGGTTTGCAGCCAACAATTTAAATTTTAATAAAATCACGCGCATGTGGATATTTGATGTAAGCGCATTTTCAAGAATGCGGGTCGAAGGGGTTCATAAAAAAAATCTTTATGTAAACAACATAACGGCGCACACTTTTAACCATGTCGCTTATGATGTTACCATTTATGACAATAATGATGTTTACTCACAATACCTCATTAGAGAAAATCCGGAAATTCAGTTTACAAAACAATGGCAGTCAATTCAACTGGAAATAACAGCAGGTGGACTTTTTGAAAGCGGTTTTTCATCCGGCAAATATCTGTTAACCCGCTTTGACCCAACTGCAGGTATAAAACTTTTCAGCAACCCCGGCAATAAATGGGAAGTATATACCGGTATTCAGCATGATGCAATTCCGGTATCATCAGATGAACTTATGTTTTTAAATCCTGATTCGCCATCGGGCGGTAGATATTCATGGACAGATTCAAACGGAAACGGAATTCCTGAGGCAGCCGAAAGGGGAACACTTTATAATAAAACTGGCGGTAAATATCATACCTTGTCAAAAAACATGAAATACCCGACCAGAGACGAATTGTATTTTGGCATCGCGCATAATTTTTCTAAAAAATGGCGGGCCATGATCTCTGTTCAAGGCAAGCGATATACAAACTTATACAATGTTGAATTTGATCCTTCTGTAAATTCCGGTTACTCTGAAATTGCCAGAGGAGATGTCGCTGGAGGGGTTTTGTATAATCGAAGTTTAAACGCAATGGGCAAAGAACTTTACATGCTCACAAATTCTACCCATGACGGCTACCACGCTGGAATTGAAATTCAACTACTAAAGAAAAACGATGAAAAAGATCCCTGGTTTGCGCAATTAGGCCTCGGCACCTATTACAGCCAGGCATATACCATTTCCGGAAACGGTCCCGATTACAACGACATGGGCAGATTTGCCGAATCAAGCGCCGATCCTAACAAACAACTTCATAATCTTGCCGTCACCGACGGCGAACGCGGCTATTTAATCAATATTCTTTTTGGGTTTAATGCCGGTCCGTTAACGCTTGCAAATACAGTGCGTTACAGAGACGGCGAACCATTCGGGCATATGGTCATTGCACAGGGGTTAAATCAGGGGCCTGTGATCATTCAAAACCAGAATCGATCGCAGCCCCCTGATGGAGTACCGCGTTATACATTTGCTCTAACCTGGGATGTTCGTCTTGCATTAAAATTACCTGTTGGAAAAACCAGCACAACCTTATCTTTTGACGTTTACAATTTACTGGATTCCCGATCAGAACTTTATGAATATACGTTACCCAATGAACGTTATCGCGACCCCATTGAAACCGTCACAGGAAGATCTTATCGTTTAATGCTGCATATGTACTGGTAAATTAGCAAGGCCTAAACTAAAATTTCAGCCAGTTTCAGAAATATTATATGCTCTTTGGGCAATAAAAAAGCCCACTCATTTTGTTACTGCTTCGGATATTGATTATCCGGAGTTTTCTAAAAAGACACAATAACTTATTGAGCGGGCTTTAAAGCGGGGCTGTCTAAAAAGTCTCACCGCAAAGGCGAGAAGGGCGCAAACTAAGAAATAAAGGGATTTTTCTTATCATTTTCTTTAATTCCTTTGCGTTCTTTGCGTCTTCGCGGTTCAAATTTTGACTTATTAGACAATCCGTTTAATTAAATGGAGCCAATGATCGAATTTAAGGTTGCGCTTGGGCGCATAGCCTTTTCTGTTTTGGCTTTGTCAGGGTGATAATAACCGCCCATATCAACAGGTTTTCCCTGAGCTGCGATCAACTCTTCGTTAATTTTAGCTTCATTTTCAGAAAGTTTTTTGGCCACAGGTGTAAAATGCTTTTGAAGCTCAGCATCTTTTGTTTGTGCGGCCAGAGCTTGAGCCCAGTACAGCGCAAGGTAGAAATGGCTGCCGCGGTTATCAATCTCGCCTACTTTTCTTGCCGGCGACTTGTTGTTGTCCAGAATTTTTCCAGTAGCTTGATCCAATGTCTCTGACAATACAAGCGCTTTTTTGTTGTTTGAAAAATGACCTATGTGTTCAAGTGAAGGAACCAGGGCAAGAAACTCGCCGAGTGAATCCCATCTTAAATAACCTTCCTGTTGAAACTGCTGAACGTGCTTTGGAGCCGAACCGCCAGCGCCTGTTTCAAACATTCCCCCGCCGGCCATCAAAGGTACAATAGAAAGCATTTTAGCGCTGGTTCCCAGTTCTATAATCGGAAACAAATCAGTCAGGTAATCACGAAGAACGTTACCGGTTACTGAAATGGTATCTTTACCTTTTCGAATACGCTCAAGTGAAAATCTCATGGCTTCAACCGGCGCCATGATTTGAATATCAAGACCTTTTGTGTCGTGATTTTTTAAGTACATATTTACTTTTTCAATGATCTGCGCATCATGCGAACGGTTTTTATCGAGCCAGAAAATTGCGGGAGCTCCCGTTGCTCTGGCGCGATTTACTGCAAGTTTTACCCAGTCTTGAATTGGCGCATCTTTGGTCTGGCACATTCTAAAAATGTCGCCTTCTTCGACGTTTTGTTCCAACAGGGTTTTTCCCGAAGCATCCACAACGCGAATGACGCCGTTTCCAGGCGCTGTAAAGGTTTTATCGTGCGAACCGTATTCTTCTGCTTTTTGCGCCATCAAACCAACGTTAGGAACACTTCCCATTGTTGAAACGTTAAATGCGCCATTCTTTTGACAATCGGAAATCATCTCCTGGTACATTCGGGAGTAACATCTGTCTGGTATCATCGCCGTAGTATCATGAAGCTTTCCATCCGTGCCCCACATTTTACCGCCTTCACGAATAACAACCGGCATCGAAGCGTCAATGATGACGTCGTTTGGTACATGGAGGTTGGTTATGCCTTTAGATGAATCCACCATCGCCAGTTCAGGGCGCTTTTTATACACAGCCTGAATATCAGCTTCGATTTGTGCTTTTTGCGCTTCAGGAAGTTTTTGAATTTTAGCGTATAAATCGCCAAGGCCGTTGTTGACGTTGACGCCGATTTCTTTTAGAACTGCCGCGTGTTTTTCAAAAACATCTTTATAAAAAACAGTTACCGCATGACCAAACATAATCGGGTCAGATATTTTCATCATGGTTGCTTTCAAGTGAAGCGACAACAAGACTCCATTTTTTTTGGCTTCATCAATTTCTTTTTCATAAAATGCTCTCAATGATTTAACATTCATGACAGATGTATCAATGACTTCATCTTTAATCAAGGCTGTTTTTTCTTTTAAAACAGTTGTTTTACCATCTTTTCCAGCGTATTCAATTTTTACATTGGCAGCTTCTTTAACAACCATTGATTTTTCGCTGCCATAGAAATCGCCGCCGGTCATGTGCGCAACACGAGCTTTTGAATCAGGGCTCCAGGCTGCCAGTTTATGAGGATTTTTTTGCGCGAAATGTTTTACAGATGCCGCTGCCCGACGGTCAGAATTACCTTCTCGTAAAACAGGGTTTACAGCGCTTCCCAGTACTTTGCCGTATCTGGCTTTAATTTCTTTTTCTGCGTCATTTTGCGGATCTTCCGGATAATTGGGTACTTTATAGCCCTGCGATTGTAATTCTTTAATAGCTTCTTTTAATTGCGGAACAGAAGCGCTTATGTTGGGTAATTTAATAATATTGGCATCAGGAGTGTTGGCAAGATTACCCAATTCTGTAAGATAATCAGGAATTCTCTGGGAATCCGTCAGGTTTTCCGGAAAGTTTGCAATGATTCGGCCTGCAAGTGAAATATCGCGGGTTTCAACGGCAACACCGGCGACTTTTGTAAAGGCTTCGATGATCGGCAATAACGAATAGGTTGCCAATGCAGGCGCCTCATCAATTTCCGTATAAATGATCTTTGGAGTTTTTTGTGACATATACTTTTCCTCGTTTTTTATTTACATTCAGCAATCGGCAGCAAATTACAACCAGCTACCGCTGCAAATGCATGTTAATTCACAGCTTTTAAAAAGCAATGCCTTATTTTTAGAAGAATACCTTTCGTATATTGTTTTTTTCAATATTTGTAAGGCGGTTGTAAAAAGGGGAGCGCCCCTTCGCCTTCAAAGGCAGGCCTTTTGCGGCTACCCCCTGTTCTGATAGATTTTTTATTTGTTAAATGGAATTTGTAAACGACATGTTTTAAACATATATAGTTTTTTTAAAATTAAACAATTGTATTTATCATCTGTATAAATTTAAAAATTAAAAATATGTTGACTTAATAGAAAAATATTTATCTCATGCAATCATCTTATGAAAACAACATTCCATACTCTTATTGAACAACTTAAAATCACCAAAAGAGAAATTGAACGTCGTAAAGAATATCTGGATTTTACAGATAAAGATGTTCAGGCTCTGGTATCTTACAGAGAAAATGTGGTTGAAAACATTGATGAAATTGTTGAAGAATTTTATAAAAGAATTCTTCCATTTGATGAAATGGACAGGGTAATCGGCGACGCTGAAACCCTCAGAAGATTAAAAAATCATCAGCGAAGCTATATATTAACTCTTTTTGACGGTCAATACGATGAAGACTATGTTCATTCCCGCCTTCGAGTCGGAGTGGTTCACAAACGTATCGGGGTTGATCCGAAATTTTACGTGTCGGCTGTTCATAATTTAAGCACGATTTTACGTAACCTCATTATTGCAAAACACAAAGGTCTGTGTAAATCATGCGCCCCGGGAATGGCTGCAATAGAAAAAATAATCATGTTTGACCTGTCTTTAACTTTTGATACTTATATCTACAGCTTAATGGACGAAACAAGAAGAAGCAAGGAAGAATTGGAACATTATACGGTTTCTCTTGAAGAAGTGATTTCAGATCGCACAAAATTGTTAAAAGAACAAGCCAGCCACGACGGTCTTACAGGATTATTAAATCAACAGGCATTTTATTCCGAATTAAAACGGGAATTATCGCGAGGATTAAGACGAAATCACTCGACCACGTTAATATATTTTGATCTTGACGAATTTAAAAAAATCAATGATGCTCAAGGGCACAAGCGCGGCGACGAAGTACTTCAAAATGTAGCAGAGTCAATAAGGCAGTCGATCAGAGATGGCGAAATCGGAGCAAGATACGGAGGAGATGAGTTTTGTATAATATTACCCGAAAGCACGATTGAAGACGGTCAAAATGTTTGTAATCGAATCAAAGAATCCTTTGAAAAAAACAAGGAAATTTCTGAAATTAAATGCAGCATGGGGATAGCAATCTCTACGCCTGAAAAACCTTTAGACTCAACCTCGCTTGTAAAAGCAGCCGACAAGGCCATGTATGAAGCTAAAAAACAAACCGGATTTTCGATAAACTTTTCAAAATAAATTTTCCAGACAATATATCTCAACGGACTATATAATCTTTAGTTGATGATGTTGCATTTATACAGATAGAGAGAGCTCTCCCCCTATCTGTTTTTATTGTTTAAAATTTCAAACTACTGCTTTACAACTTTAAAAGTAACTCGGCGGTTTTTCCCGTCGAGAGGATCAATGCCGCTTAATAAATATTTATTAGAGAAGCCCTGGTGTTTAAGTTTTTTAGCAGAAACTCCGTTTGCTACAAGCAGGTCATAAATATTTTTTGCGCGTTCAGAAGATATTTTCTGATTTATACTGCTTGATCCTGATTCGTCAGCATGGCCTTCTACCAGTAATGAATATCCCTCAGGAATGGTTGCCAAAATTGCTTTTACTTCAGGCAATGAATTACTCACCCAGCCGGGTACATTTAATTTCGTTTGATTTTTTTCGTACCCTGTTATAAACTTGTCTTTTAATTTATTATTTGCCTCTTCTATAATAGACTCAGGGCCGGGAGCCTCTGTTTTTAAAACCGCAGCATCATTCGTTGTTGGAACTTCTTTCTTTTCAACAACCGGCTCATCTTTTTTTTGAGTTGAGCTGCAGTTAAAAGCAAACAATCCCGCTGATATCAGCAGAACCATACTAAATATATTTTTAATTTTCATTTTTCTCCTAGTGAACATTTATTTCTATTTTATACTGAATAGTTATTTAAATATAACACTAATTTATTTAATCTGCCAAAATTTAAGCTTAATAGTATATACATATATTATTTAAAAGCACTTTTTTAAAGGTTGGTTTTATACTTTTTTTACAGATGAGTTGCCAGAGTACAAAATCAGTATTTGAAAATTGACACGGTGTTTCAGAACATTGAATTGACGATATGCCTGATGATCCTTTAAAAAATGAAACAGAAAATAATGAAGCCGGCGAATTGTCGTCAAAATATAACCCGCACGGTCTCGAAAAAAAATGGTATAAAGTCTGGGAAAACGGCCGCTATTTTAGCTGGAAAAATAATACTGAAAATTTATCTCCTGAAAAAATAAAAGAACTTAAAGAAAAAGGCAAAACGTTTTCAATTGTTATTCCCCCCCCGAATGTTACCGGCAGCTTGCATCTTGGTCATGCACTCAATCACACCATTCAGGATATTTTAACCCGCTACCACCGAATGAAGGGCGACATTACCCTTTGGGTTCCAGGCACCGACCATGCCGGCATTGCAACCCAAAACGTTGTCGAAAAGCTTTTAAAAAAAGAAAATAAAACAAGATGGGATCTCGGTCGTGAGAAATTTCAGGAACGAGTTTGGGATTGGAAAAAAGAGTCCGGCGGCATGATTACCCACCAGCAGCGTGAACTTGGCGAATCTGTAGACTGGGATTATGAACGTTTTACAATGGATGAAGGCTTATCGCACACTGTCCGCGATGTTTTCGTTCGACTTTATAATGACAGGTTAATATACCAGGGCGAACGGATCATCAACTGGTGCCCCCACTGTGTGACCGCGCTTTCAAACATTGAAGTGGAATATCAGGACCGCAAAGGAAAATTGTATTATATTAAATACCCCGTCGTATCGGATTCTTTTTCAGGTAAACCGGAAGAAATACAAAAAACACTTACTAACGGCGACTTTATTATGGTCGCGACAACGCGGCCTGAAACCATGCTTGGCGACGAGGCCATTGCCGTTCATCCCGACGATGAACGCTATCTTAAATTTCACGGGAAAAAAGTCTGGCTGCCGCTGGTAAATAAATCAATTCCCGTCATTGCCGATGACTTTGTAGACCCTGCGTTTGGAACCGGCGCCGTAAAAATCACGCCCGCCCATGACCCAAATGACTTTTTAGCTGGACAACGTCATAAATTGCCTTTAACGAGAATTCTCGACGACCATGGAAAGACAAACGAAAAAGCCGGCATTTATGCAGGAATCAGCCGCGAGAAGGCGCGAGAAAAAATCCTCGAAGATCTTGAACTTTCAGGATATCTTGAAAATACAGAAGACATTAAACATGCTGTCGGTGAATGTTATCGTTGCCAGACGCTCGTAGAACCCATCAGCAGTTTGCAGTGGTTTGTCGACATTAAACCACTGGCTCAAAAAGCTATCGATGTTGTTAAAAATGGCCAGATTGAGTTTTTACCTAAACGATGGGAAAACACCTACTTCGAATGGATGAACAACATTCAAGACTGGTGTATTTCCAGACAACTATGGTGGGGGCATCGTATTCCAGCGTATTATTGTGAAAACGAAAAATGCAAACACGTACACGTTGCCATGGAAATTCCTGCCAAATGCGAAAAATGCGGCCACGATAAATTAAAGCAAGACAACGATGTTCTTGACACATGGTTTTCGTCGGGTCTCTGGCCGTTTTCAACACTGCTTTCTGAAAAAGACAGCGCTGAAAATACTTCATGGCCAGCACGAAATACTGAGCTTGATTTATTTTACCCCACTTCAGTTTTAGTGACCGGCTTTGACATTATTTTTTTCTGGGTCGCCCGCATGATCATGATGGGCGTTCACTTCATGAAAGACATTCCCTTTCGCAAGGTCTATATTCACGGCCTCGTTCGCGACGCTGAAAGAAACAAAATGAGTAAATCAAAGGGTAATGTTGTAAACCCGCTTGAGAAAATGGAAGAATACGGCACAGACGCCTTTCGTTTTTTCATGATCAGTATTTTACCTGAAGGAAAAGACATCGTCTATGATGAAAGCCGTCTTAAAGGTTACAGCGCCTTTTGTAACAAAATATGGAACACAGCACGCTTTATTAAAATGAATCTGCCCTCTGATTACAAAATGCCGGTCAAATGCCCCGGCAACTTAAATACTTTTGATCATTGGATTTTAAAAGAATATAAAAATGCAATAAGCTTGAGCTCACATTGCCTTGACGAATTTCGTTTTGCCGATTATGCCCAGAGCGTTTATGATTTTTTCTGGAAAGATTTTTGCGACAATTATCTTGAGTTGTCAAAAACTTCGCTTAAAGATGACTCTCAGGCTGATACCACACGATGGATTTTAAATTTTACTTTTGAAGGCGCTCTGAAATTACTTCACCCGATCATGCCATTTATCACCGAGGAACTGTATAGCCTTCGCAGTCCTTCGTTTGAAGGTCAAAATTCTGAACATGTAAACTCGCTGATTATAACGGCCCCATGGCCCGATGTTAACTCATTACCAAAAACCGACGACGGCGCATGGCAGGCCGCCGAATTAATGCTGCACCTGATATATAAAATTCGAAATCTGCGCGGCGAGCTCTTGATTCCTCCAGGCGAAAAATTCAAGGTTGCCCTTGTGGTAAAAAGCGCAAATGAAAACTCTACAAAAAATGTTTTACTTGCTCAAAAAAATCACATCATGAATCTGGCCCGTTTAACAGATTTTTCGGTTTTTAGTGAAAATGAATATGAGAAAAATATTTTTTCAGGAATTTCTACCCCGATTGATATCGGTAAACTCATTCTCGATGTTCACCACTTGATCGACGTTGAAAAAGAAAAATTGCGCCTTACCAAAGAAATTGAAAATCTTGAAAAATACATCAAGGTCGTGGATCAAAAACTTTCAAACAAAGATTTTGTCGAGCGCGCCCCTTCTGATTTAATTAACGAAGAAAACCGAAAAAAGTCTGAAGCTGAAAATAAACTTACACAATTAAAAGAACTTTTAAAATCATTCGGGGGGTAGCCCGAAACCGTGTTCGGGCGAGGGGGGCTGCTGATTTCGCCTTTGGCAGAACGATGAACTTTTCTGCCCCCCTTTACACCGCTGAAATGAGGGATGTTGGAAGCAGCTATAAATAACTCGTAAAGGGTATTTATTATACCAAAATGTACAGAAACCACCCAAGCCCTGTCTGGTATGCTCATGCCGATGGGAATCATGGCTGAGCTTTTACTTGGCGCGCCTCCTGTTTTCGTGTTAATTGGAGCTGTTTCTATGACGGCTTCTGTTTTTTGGTTGGGATTTGAAATACTTAAGTTTCGATATATGAAATAAAGCATTGCCAGAAAATTAAAGTCTTGTCTTATACTGGCGGGCATGTACAAAGTAAAGAACATCGCAGGACTTTTTTCAAGAAAAACAGTTACCATTTGCCTCGTATATGTCCGCTTTCTTGCCCCCGAAAATTATAAATAATATTAGAAAATTAAAATATTCTTATGGCCATTTTTAAAATGTTTGTTATACTATTATCTATGAGTGAAAAAATAGCAGGCAACACTTTAATGAAAGTTAAAAAACTGGAAGATTTCGTAGCAGAAGCAAGAAAATCAGTTCCAGAGATTTTTCCCTGGGATTTAAATGATTATCTCAAGAAGGGGAACTCACCTGTTTTACTTGATATACGAGAACCCTATGAGTTTGATACCATGCATATTGAAGGTTCTGTTTGTATACCGCGAGGAATTCTGGAGACAGCCGCAGACAGTGGATTTCGAGATACTGTTCCCTGGTTGGTTGAGTCCAGACAAAAAGAAATTATCTTGCTTTGCCGCTCTGGAAATAGAAGCTTGCTTGCCGGTAAAACCTTACAGGAGATGGGATTTGAAAATGTCCGTTCTCTTAAGACAGGAGTTCGCGGATGGTCCGATTTTGAGTTACCTTTAGTTGATCAAAATGGCGCAATCGTTTCTCTTGCTGTTTCAGAGGAATATTTTTACGGTAAAACTAAAGAGCAATAAAGAATTAAACGCCTCTTAAGTTTTATGATCGCCTTAGAGGCGCTTAATTTTAATTACTCTACTGAACCTTATCATTGATAAATCAATTTTACAATTCAGTAGAGATTTTGGTCTATCTATTTTTTTAGTAAAGAGGTATCTTTACCTGCCATTTGTAATTTGTTTTTAACCAAATTAAAAGGAGCAAGTGGTTTTCCTCTTAACAGTTTTTTCCAGTAAAGGTTGCGAAATGCCATTTTACCTCTATGGTTCATTTTTGTATCTTTTAATAGTCCAAATGGTCCTATTCCCGGTAATGGAAATTTTCCTGGAAGCGGTTCGATTTTATAGTTAAAATCAATCAAGTATGCTTTTTTAAACCCTGTCTCAATGAAACAATTTGAATGTCCGTCAAAATCAGGATGAATACTCTTACCATTGATTTCATTTAACAAGTTCTCGATTACAACTTCCGCCATAAAATGAGCTACTGACCCGGCCTTTGAAGTCGGAACGTTGCACACATCACCAACAGCATATATGTCGTCAGTATCTTTTACCTTCAGGGTATGGTGATCAACATCAACATAACCGGCTCCATTACCTAAACCACTATCATCCAGAATATCTGCTCCTCTGGTTGGCGGGATAGATACAAGCAGGTCGTAGTTTGTTTCTTCTTTTTGAAAACTTTTTATAATTTTCTTTTTATTATCAACTGATGCAATCGGAAAATTTGGAATCAGATGAATATTCTTGTCTTTCATGCTGTGACTCATAATTTCAGATGCAATCGGCTTTGAAAATGCTCCAGGAGCAGGTGTACATAAATTAATTTCCACTTTATCCCTGATTCCCTTCTTTGTAAAATAGTAGTCTGCAAGAAAAATAAACTCCAGCGGCGCAACCGGGCATTTTATCGGCATTTCTGCAATATTTAAAATCACCTTTCCGCCTTTAAAATTGGCAAGATCTTTTTGAAGCCTTAACGCTTCTGGAAGAGAATAAAAAGTATTTACTCCATTACCAATAGACTCTTTCATACCCTCTATTTCTCCAGGGTGAACATCGCAACCAAGCGCAATGACAAGTTTATCATATGTGTAACTGCCTTTTGCTGTTTTTACTGTTTTCTTATTCTTGTCTATTGATTTAATTTCATCCTGAACAAAATTAACTCCTGATGGAATAAAATCTCTTCTATCTTTTTTTACCGCAGTTTCATTTTCATAGCCATATAGGGCAAATGGTAAAAAAAGAAGACCAGGTTGATAAATATGATCAACGTTTTTGTCAATGATCGTAATATCCCACTCCGTCGATTTAAGCTTTTTTCGCATAACATTTGCCACAATTGTTCCGCCTGTTCCGGAACCCAAAATTAATAATTTTTTCATTTTCCCTCCATTCCTGAGACCATTTCATTTTATCGTTCGAAAAATCAAGAATAAATTAATATATTAGAATATTGTATAATGCTGGTTTCCATGAAAGCCTGTTAAATGATTCAACGGGCAAATTAATCCAAAGTTCTTTAAATTCAATTACCCATCAATGTACGAATGAGACCAGAGGCGATGTACATTTTCTGGTTATATCATTTAATTACAAAATAAAAAAATTCATAATTATTACCTCATTTTAAATTTATGATTAAATTTATAATAAGGTATTGAGAAATGGTCCAGGAACATGAAAAAAAATTTCTTGAGTTTTTATCGTTATCGTCATCGTATGATTATGATCCTGAATTTGTAGAGGTTGTTCAAACACATATTTCAATTGTTGCCATTGCCCCCCCCTATGTTTTTAAGATTAAAAAGAACATTAAACTGGATTTTCTGGATTACTCAAGTCTTGAAAAACGAAAATTTTATCTGGAAAAAGAAATTGAATTAAATCGACGACTCTGCGGCAATGTCTATATTGAAATCGTACCAATTTACGAATTTGAGGGATTATTGTCTTTTGAAAAATTTTTTCACGGTTCCGGCAGAATTTATGACTATGCCTTAAAAATGAACTACCTGAAACCGGAGTTTTGCCTGGTAAATATTTTAAAAAATAATTCTTTATCAGATCAGCACATGGAGTTCTTAATTGAAAAACTCGGTAAATTTTATTTCTCACAAAAACCAACCAAAAAATGTCTTGAAATTATCAGGGATGCAAATCCTGACGCTGTACTGAAAATGTTTCAAACCAATCTAAACGAACTAAAAAAAGTCGCTAACGCAATTTTACCGGCTCATACTCTTGATGTTCTTGAAAATTTTCTGGAATTGTTTTTCAAGCGTCATATACATGAACTAAAAAATCGATATTCGCCGGAATTTATAAAAGACGGCCACGGAGATCTTCGTTTAGAGCACATTTACATTCAAGATAAAAATATTTCAATTTACGACTGCATTGAATTTAACGACAGTTTCAGGCACATTGATATTTTAAATGATATTGCTTTTTTACTTATGGAACTGGATTTTAACCATTACAATATAATTTCATTAAAATTTAGAGATAAATTTTTGCGCTATTTTAAAAGTTATAACGAAGAATCTGTTCTTGCATTTTACAAGATTCATCGGGCATTGGTAAGAGCAAAGGTAAATTGTATTGTGTCCAAAGAAGATGAAATACCTCATGAAAAAAGAAAGCTTGCGGTAAAAAATGCGGAAAAATTTCTTTCTCTTGCCGTAAAATATTCTCTTACTTTAGACCGGCCAACCATATTTATTGTCATGGGTAAAACAGCATCCGGCAAGTCTACCGTTGCTAAAAAAATTTCTCATGATTCAGGGCTTCAAATTTTATCGACAGATGTTATACGAAAAAATCTGGCAAAGGTTGATCTTCATACCGAAACACCTGACGAGTTAAAATCAAAAATTTATTCGCCGGAATTTACGGAAACAGTATACAATGAAATACTTTCAAGCGCAGAGAAAATGCTTCAAGAAAATAACGGTATCATTTTAGACGCAACCTTCAGCAAAAAAAAATACCGACGCCTGGTTCTCGAAAAATTTTCTAAAATTCAAACATTCTTTATTGAAGTAAATTCCAGTGAGACTGAAAAGATTAAACGGCTTAAACACCGTCAGCAGACAGGCTCCATTTCTGATGCCAGAATCACGGATAAACAAAAAATTGATGATCTGTATGAGGTTCCCGATGAAATACCAGAATCAATGAAAATTATTTTAAACAACTCAACCGAAATAGATAATGTTATCAATCAGCTTTACAATTCAATCTATACATTAATTAACTAACAGGGGCGTAGCACGCCCCCCGCTACGTATGTGTTTAAACCGGCGCAATGCGCAGTTTTAAACACGATACTTCGCTGCCCCACGCGCAGACTTGACATAAATAAAAATAGTTGCCAATATTTAGATATTTAGCTAAATTCTTAAATAGAGATCAGGAAGGTCAACATGAACGATTTATTTAAGGCCTTGGCAGATCCAAGCCGGCGAAAAATTTTAAAACTTTTAAAAGATAAAAACAGAAATGCAGGCGATATTTTGTCTCATTTTGAAATGAAAGGATCATCGTTAAACCATCATCTTGAGATTTTAAAACAGTCCGGTCTCGTAATGTCTGAAAAAAAAGGGCAAAATGTAATTTATAGCATCAACACCACTGTGTTCCAGGAGCTTATTGAGTGGGTTTATGATATCAAAGGAGCAGAACATGAAACAAAATAAATTTATAATAATGCTGAGTATAGTTTCCGCGGCAGCTACCGCAATGATTTACGCCAGTTTACCCGAACAAATACCTCTACACTGGGGAATAAACGGGCAGATTGACCGATATGGCCCGCGTGCTGCCATTTTTCTAACGGCAGTTTTACCGTTGGCAATGTACGGTCTCTTTTTAATGATTCCGAAAATTGATCCGAGAAAAGACAGCTATGAAAAACATGCAGGGGCTTACAGTGCCATTGTAATGCCAATAATTTTATTTATGATCGGTCTCCACTGGATAACGATAGGCTTTTCACTGGGTTATAATATAGACATTGTCTTTGTCGTAAAACTTGCTGCAGGGCTATTGTTTATGATTCTTGGAAATTACCTGCCTGTGATAAGACACAATTATACCCTGGGAATCCGAACTCCGTGGACACTTTCTGACGAAAAGGTATGGACAAAAACTCACCGCGCTGGCGGATATATATTTGTAATTTCAGGTTTAATCTGGGCAGCTTTTTCTTTTTTTAATCAGCCCTGGGTATTTTATTTCCTCATTGGAGAAATACTCGTTTCAGTTCTGGGCGTTTTTGTTTATTCTTATATGTTGTTCAGAAGAATTCATAAGTAAGGAGGGCGTGTTAAGACCTTTTAAAAAATAAAAATTGAATTTAAAAATAATTTTATTGCCCGTTTTGACAACATTCTGACACATATGAGAAATAATTTTTTGTAAAAAAAGTCGTTCGGCAACTTTTTGCCTAATTTGAACGAAATGTTTATTTAAAAGGGGATAAAATGGCAAAAATTACATTAAAAGATAATCCGATCAATACGATTGGCAATTTACCGGCAGTGGGTTCAACCGCTCCTGATTTCGTTATGACCAAAAGTGACCTTTCGGATGTGAGCTTAAAAGACTTCGCTGGAAAACGTATCGTACTTAATATTTTTCCAAGTCTGGATACAGCAGTTTGTGCGTCATCTGTACGTAAATTTAACGCTGAACTTGACAAATTAAACAACACCGTTGTTCTTTGTGCTTCCATGGATTTACCGTTTGCGCATAAAAGATTCTGCACAACAGAGGGTCTTGAAAAAGTAATCTCTATTTCTGAAATGCATAAAAAAGGATTTGGCGAAACCTATGGCGTTCGTATCGTTGACGGTCCTCTTGCAGGAATTTATTCACGTGCAGTTGTAGTTATCAACGAAGCCGGAAAAATAACTTACACAGAACAGGTTCCTGAAATTACCCAAGAACCAAATTACGCAGCAGCAATCGCAGCTTTGAAATAATTTCATCGCAGATTGTCTTTAAAAAAACCACGAAAACTTGAAAAATTTGCTTTTAAACAAGCTTTTAAATTTAAAATGTTTTCGTGGTTTTTTATTGCCAATCATTTCTGATTAACTTTGATTAATTTTGAAAGATCATAGCCGCGATTTTTTGCATTGGCAAGAAGCATGTTGTATGTCTTTTCATCCAATTCGGGCGTTCTGGAGAGAATCCATAAAAAATGGTCATTACTGCTTCCAATCATCGCCCAGGAATAATTTTTATCATCAAGCTCAAGAATAAAGTAGTCGCCATAGAAAAACAAAAAAAACGAAACCTTGAGCCTTGACAAATCCTTTGGATTTGGAGTATATGCCTTGCCGACCGCTTCTGAGAGTTTTCCATTTGGTAAATAACCTTTATTGATTACTTTAATTTTACCGTCTTCTCTCATTGAATAATTCGCCGTTACCCGATCCAGATTTTTTTCAAAGCTGTGCGGAAATCGAGCTATTTCATACCATGTTCCCAGATATCGTGAAATATCAACATTTTTTACCGTTGTAGAATCAATTTTTCCTGCAAAAATATGAGTGGTCAGAATGGTAAGACCCGCAATTAGAAAAAGTACAAAAGAAGATTTTACGTTTATATTCATTCTATAAGTATAACAAATATAAAACAGAACGAAAAATAAATTAGCCCTGTTTACGATAAGTTTTATTTTTTATAACTCTATTTTATAATTATTGACAAAACGTAGAAACGAAATACAAGGTAATTGTCATTGATTTTATCGAAATGAGTTAAATATTGTTTCTAATTAAGCTGTAAATAATGAAATAGGACGAGCGTAGAAGCTGTATACGCCATAACATAATCATGAAAATTAAAAAAATTATAGTGTCATCAGGGATTTTTGTTTTAATTTCTGGAAGTTTAATATCTGGAATGTTGGATGAGTTTAAAAATCAAAATACAAAACTACTTTCTGATTTTAAAAAAGAAATTGCAGATATGCAGTCTGAAATCGTAGAAAGAAACTTGAAATTTCGAGTGGAAATGAATGAACAAATGAAACAGGAAATCTCAAACATCACGGGTCTGGTTATACCGAAGAAGAAAGATGTTCGACCCGATAAACCTGACGAAAAAAACAAAGAAGAGCAGGCAAAAAAAGAAGAACAAAAGAAATCCGAAGAACCCGAAAAAAAAGAAATTGACGATCAAAGAAAATATTGCAATCCCAAGTCGGCAAGTTTTGATTGGAGAAAATACGGTATTGTGTCACCGGTTCGTCAGCAGGGAACCTGCGGCAGTTGTTATATGTTTTCGGCTATGGCGTCCTATGAGGCTGGTTATAATTTATTTTATAAAAAAAATGTAGATGTATCTGAGCAACATTTTCTGGACTGTCAAAATATTGGTAAATGTCAGGGCGGTTGGTACGGTTCTGTTTTTGATAAAATGACAAAATCAGGAGGACTGGAAGAAGCAATTTATCCTTATAAAGCAAGAAACTCGACATGCAGTGTTAAGTCAGGCGAAAAGTATTTTGCAATGGATTCCGGTTATATCGGAGAATATCTGAAAATGGCAAGTGTTGAAGAGATTAAGGAAGGTTTATGTAAACATGGTGTTTTATCATCAGCTGTTTTTGCAACCCGTATGTTCACCGCCTATGCCGGTGGAATTTTTGATGAACATGCCAAGGTTTCCGGAGTTAATCACGCTATCAATATTGTGGGATGGGACGACAGCAAGAAAGCATGGCTTATGAGAAATTCCTGGGGTGAGCAATGGGGTGAAAAAGGGTATATGTGGATTGAGTACGGTTCAAATAACATAGGTACAGGAACAACATGGGTTGCTCCATTGGAAAGTAAATAACGAGAAAGGAAATATATGAAAACTATAAATCAATTTTTTTATAAGGGGATTTTTGTTCTGATAATGATCATATTTAATTCTAGCACATTCGCTGAAAATAATTCAAGCGTATATGGCTTGGTATCTTTTGTATCCGGCGAGGCAACCGTCAGTAAAAACAATAAATCCATACCGGCAAAGCTAAGCATGAAAGTAGAAGAAAATGACGTGATTACTACAAAAAATGGCATGATTCGTATTCAAATAACAGATGCATATATTTGCCATATTGAAAAAAATACCACTGTAACATTTAAAAAAATCTTGGAGAGTTCAAGTATAAAATCGTATAATATTGATTTACATAAAGGTCAGGTATTTTCAAGACTTATACATGACAAAAACAAGCATAGCGAGCTTACAATATCAACACCAACATTTACGGCAGGGGTAAGAGGTACAGAATTTATGGTTAACGTAAATGATCAAGAACCTTCCGCGAAGGTTGAACCTGCTTCTGAAAAATTTATACCATCAGGTGTTTATGTAAAAAATGGATCAGTTGACGTTGAAACAATAGGAAAGAAAAATCTTCAGAAAATCAATGTAAAGTCAGGGGAACAGGCGGCAGTTGAACCGGGTCAGTTGATTAAAGATGTCCTTGATGACTATGTCGCGACAAAGATGAAAATTCTGGATGAATTGAGAATCATGAAAGAGTATAATTGTAAATTAATTGACGAACAGAAAGAAAAGAATAGAAAAATGTTGGAGGAATTTAAATGAAAAATAATAAATTGATTGTATTATTGTTTTTGATCTTTGCGTTTACATTATTTTCGTGTGAAACAACGAAATCAAACGTAAGATCAGACAAGGTTTCCAACACGGAAAAAAAAGAATCTGGTGAAGGTTGGGTAAATGCTGAAGGTATTGGCACGATT
The DNA here is from genome assembly GCA_029857955.1 of Spirochaetia bacterium. GTDB lineage: Bacteria > Spirochaetota > Leptospiria > Turneriellales > JAOUFE01 > JAOUFE01. The sequence continues at coordinate 13,752 of JAOUFY010000017.1, read as the reverse complement.
AATGACAACGAAATTGGAAAGGCAAAAGACGATGCTCTCAATGATGCAAAACGCGATGCTGTAAAAAAAGTTTTGGGCACGATGATTAATTCACGTACTGAAATTGACAGCGGTGTTTTTCAGAGTTCCGATATCACGGCAAAATCAGAAGGTCTAATTGAAACGTATAAAATTCTTGAAAGTCGGGCTATATCAAAATACGAATACCAGGTAACTATCAGAGCAAAAGTTAGTAAAGCAAAACTAGAAGAAGCCATTGAAGATATGATTTCTCAACAGGCACGACCGACCATGATGGTTTTTGTTAATGAAAATTTACTGGGGAAACCAAATACAGATTCCCAAAACATTGCCGGTACAGCTGTGGAGTCTGAATTTACCAAAAAAGGTTTTCCTTTGGTTGATCGCGCGACATTTGAAAAAGTTCGTAAAGCTCAGGGGGAAAATATTGCCAGAGCATTAAAGGGTGATAATAATGCAGCGAAGGAAATTGGTTCGCTTGGCGGAGCCCAGATTGTACTTGTAGGTAACTCCAACATTACTTCTGCAGGCGCTGTTGCGGAAGGTTCCAAAATGATTTCTTATCAATCAGATGTAAGCATAAGAGTTATTGAAACAACAACAGGGGCGTTAATTGCCGTTGCCCAGGAGCATGCTGCCTATCCTCATATAAATGCCCAATCAGGCGCGGTTGAAGCAACTAAAAAATCAGTCGCAAAGCTTTCTCAAAAACTGATTCAAGAAATTTCAAAAAAGTGGAAAACAGGAAAACTTACGATAATAGACGTTGCCATCATTGGTGCAGATTACTCGCAAAGTAAAAAAATTCGCAGCGAATTTATTGAAAAAGTTCGAGGTGTAAAAGCTGTTCATAGAAAAGAGAGTACAGGTAACATCACTCTTTTGCAGATAGAATTTGAAGGTGATTCTTTTGCATTTACCGACAGGGTTATTGACGCAAATCTGACTTATCCTCTAACTACAGGCGACGTGAGAAGAAATTATGTCGAGTTTAAGTTAAAATAAAAAAATGAAATAACAGATCGATTGGTTGATTTTTAAATTTTTTGTTGACAATGACTTCTTTATTTAACAGTCTTCAATAAACCAATGTGATACAGACTTTCTGTCTGGTATCTAATTAAAAGTTGGATAAAATTTTATGGAGTGTATATGGGAAAATTAAATTTTCGAAAAAATTCAGTAGTTCTAATGGTAGCAGTATCTATAGCTGCATTTATTTCTTCTTGCGGGGAAACAACCGATAAAATGGTTAAAGGTAAGACTTATAAAACTCAGGGGTGGATGGATGATGATACATTCCGAGTTACAGCTTTAGGGGCACCAAGTCCAAATGCTCAGGGAATGGTAAAAAGAAAAACCCAGGCAAGAGAAGCAGCTTTAACTATGGCTCAAAAGCTTGTTGTAGAAAAAATGATCGGAGCAGAAATTAAAGGGGCATCAGCAGTTAAAGATGGTGAATCTGCCGGAGTTGTGGTTACCAAAGAATTTCAGGGTATGATCAAGGGCGGTTCGATTGTGGAAGAAACTTTTGACGAAGAAGACAACTGTGAAGTTGTATATGAAATTCACGCGAAAGGTTTAAAGAAAAAAGCCCAATTGGAAATTGATAGAATTAAAGAAAAATAAAAAATTAAAAAAGGGGGTTTTAACCCCCTTTTTTAATTATATATAAGGTTTTAAATATGTTGGCAAAACGAATTATCCCTTGTCTTGATGTAAAAAATGGCCGTGTTGTCAAAGGCATAGAATTTTTAAATCTGATTGATGCGGGTGATCCTGTTGAGAATGCAGTTGAGTATGAAAAGCAAGGCGCAGATGAACTTGTTTTTCTTGACATCACAGCATCATCTGACCGTAGAAATATTATATTAAATCTAGTAAAAGAAGTATCTGAAAAATTGTTTATTCCCTATCTTGTTGGCGGAGGAATTCGCAATCTGGAAGATATGAAGCTTATTTTAAGCGAAGGGGCAGATAAAGTCGCTTTAAATACCGCCGCTTTTGAAAATCCGGATGTTTTAACCGAGGGCGCCAGACATTTTGGCAGTCAGTGTATCGTATGTGCCATAGACGCAAAGTTCAATGGAGGATTTTTTGAAGTTTATCTGCATGGAGGTCGAACTCCAACCGGGGCAGATGCCATAGAATGGGCAAAGATTGCTTGTGAAGCTGGAGCCGGTGAAATTTTACTTACGAGTATGGATCGAGACGGAACCAAAAAAGGCTATGATTTGCTATTGACCGGCCTTGTCGCAAAAGCAGTGAAAGTTCCTGTAATCGCATCCGGCGGAGCAGGCACTATGCCGCACATTAAAGAAGCTTTTGAAACGGGCGCCAGCGGCGCTCTGGCTGCTTCTATTTTTCATTTTCGGGAAATTGACATTCCTGTCTTAAAGAATTACCTTATTAATGAGGGAATTCCTGTTCGACCCTCTGAATAGTTTTTGTCTATAATTGAAGATCGATTGTATTGTCGTCTTTATAAAAAACTTTTAATCAGCAATACATTGATCTGTAATTTGTAATTGAGAGCGTTTAATATGGATTCTTTAAACTGGCATTTATCGGATATAAAAGAAGTTTGCAGAACATTAAATACAGATCCTGAAACCGGATTAAGTGAAAATGATGTCTTGCTCAGGCGAGCTCAATACGGCAAGAATGAAATTGAGGAAGGTAAAAGAAAATCGGCGCTATTGATTTTATTTTCGCAACTGAAAGATTTTATGATCATAATTTTGATGGGGGCTGCGGTTTTTTCGGCTCTTATTGGCGAATATATTGATGCGATTGCCATACTGGTTATTGTAATTTTAAATGCCATCATTGGCTTTACCCAGGAATATCGGGCAGATCGTGCCATTTTAGCGTTAAAAAATATGGCAGCACCTTTGGTCAGGATTTTACGAAATGGTATAAAACAGGATATTTCCACTACATCATTGGTTCCTGGCGATATTGTTTTTATTGAAACGGGTTGTATAACGCCTGCCGATATGAGAATCATTTCTCAAAATATGTTAAGCATTGATGAATCTGCCTTGACTGGCGAATCTATTTCACGTGAGAAAATAGCCGATTTGATTTTACCTGATACAAAAAATATTTCCGCTCAAAATATAGCTGAACAACAAAACATGGTGTTTAAAGGAACCCGTGTTGTTAAAGGGAGGGGCAAGGCTGTTGTGACTGCCACAGGTATGCAAACCGAACTGGGCAAGATTGCCATGCTGATACAATCTGAAGAAAAACAAACTCCGTTGCAAAAACGCCTAATTGCTTTTAGCAAACGTATAACACTGATTATATTGGCTACATGTTTGATTATTTTTTTTATGGGTCTTTTGCGGTCGACATCGCCTGTGTTGATGTTGTTAACCGTTATCAGTCTGGCTGTGGCAGCTATTCCAGAAGCTCTTCCTGCTGTAATTACCATTGCGCTTGCTATAGGAGCTAAAAAAATGGTAAAGATAAATGCCCTGGTTCGTTCTTTACCTGCGGTTGAAACGCTAGGTTCCATAACGTACATTTGCACTGATAAAACCGGAACATTAACACAAAACAAAATGAAAGTTGAACATTTGTTTATAAATGGAAGATGGATTCCTGCAGAAAATTTTCATAACAATGACATTGAAACAAGCGAAAAATCACTTAAGCATCAAAATGATGAATTTATGGCAATGTCTCTTATTTTAAACAACGATGCTCAAAAAGAAGCAAGTGAAATTACAGGTGAGCCAACGGAAGCTGCACTTCTTGAAGCGGGATATAAATACAATAAGTCTTTATATAACAACGTAATTAAAATTGAAAGGCGGGCAGAATTGCCATTTGATTCGGATAGAAAACGTATGTCAACTGTTCATAAAATAAACGATAAGTTTATACTGTTTTGCAAAGGAGCTCCGGAGATTTTACTGGAAAGGTGTTCCAAAAAAATTTACGGGGAAAACGAATTAATGAAATTCCGTTTAGAGGCAGAGGAATTTGCCAGAAAGGGTTATAGAATTATTTTATTTGCATATAAGATACTCGATCAGATTCCAGAAATCCTGAATGAATCAGATGAGACAAATTTAATTTTTTTAGGATTCGCAGCACTGATGGATCCGCCAAGAGAATTTGCCAAAGAGGCGGTAGAGCTTTGTAAAAAGGCGGGAATTGCAACTGTCATGATAACCGGCGATCATCCGGAAACAGCAAAAAATATTGCTGTCAAGCTTTCAATTGCTTCTGAACTGGATAGTGTTATAACTGGGTCGCAGCTTGAAAAATTATCTGAAGATGATCTTCACTTAATTGTTAAAAAAATTAAAATATACGCGCGTGTTTCGCCATTGCAAAAAGTTCAAATTGTAAAAGCACTTCAATCGGCTGGAGAATATGTTGCCATGACAGGTGATGGAGTCAACGATGCCCCTGCGCTAACACTCGCTGAGATTGGAGTCGCAATGGGCAAAAGGGGCACCGATGTGGCGCGTGAATCTTCTGACATTATCTTGATCGATGATAACTTTTCGACCATTGTCGGGGCAGTTACCGAAGGAAGACGGGTTTATGATAATGTTAGAAAATTTATCAGGTATATTTTAAGCGGTAATTTAGCTGAAGTAATTACGATCACCATCGCTCCTTTTTTAGGTCTGCCAATTCCGCTTATACCTGTTCAAATATTATGGATCAATTTAATTACCGACAGCTTGCCGGCTATCGCACTGGCTAACGAAAAAGCAGAGATTGATGTCATGAATCTGCCTCCAAGGCATCCCAAAGAATCTATTTTTGCAAGAGGACTTGGTCAGTATATAATTACGACAGGTATTGTAATCACAGTGATTGTTTTGATCAGTCAAAAATTATTTATCGCAGTAAATCATTGGCAAACCATTGTTTTTACGGTTTTGTCATTTTCTCAATTGACTCAAATCTTTGCCATTAAATCGGAGAGAACAGGTTTTTTTAAAACAGGGATTATTAAAAATATTAAATCAAATTACTGGCTAAGCGCTTCGTTTTTTTTAATGGTTGTTTTGCAGATCTGCGTAATTTATATACCATTTTTAAATAAAATATTTAAAACAAGTCCGCTTTCTTTGTACGAACTTCTATATTGTTTGAGCGTTCCCTGGATTTCATTTGTTTCAGCAGAGCTCTTAAAGTGGATCAGTAATGCTCGAAAACATAAATTTAACAATTAATTTTATTTAACTGATTTTCTGCTTTTCATTGACGCGACCTCTAAATGCGGATATTTGACATTATGTCGTATAATGACGGCTTTTCTGAAAAATTTACTCACCTGCATCTGCATACCGTTTACTCTCTGCTTGATGGTGCGATACGTATAAAAGATCTGATGAAACAGGTTAAGGCCATGGGGATGGACTCAGTCGCCATGACCGATCACGGCAATATGTTTGGCGCGATTGATTTTTATGAAGCAGCTAAAAATGAGGGGATAAAACCCATAATTGGCCAGGAGTTTTATATTGCCCCCGGCTCACGTTTTGATAAAAAAAATGCAGAGGGCATATCTGACGGTCAGGCCTATCATCTGGTTTTACTGGCAAAAAATAATGTTGGTTATAAAAACCTGATTAAACTTTCTTCCAGCGGCTTTCTTGAGGGCTTTTATCGGAAGCCCCGAATAGACTATGAAATTCTAGCTCAACATTCCGACGGGCTTGTAGCAACATCTGCATGTCTTGCCGGTGAAATAAATCGTAAAATACTCAACAATAAAATTGATGATGCGTCAATGCTTGCCGGACATTTAAATGAAGTCATGGGAGCAGGGAATTTTTTTCTTGAAATTCAAAATCACGGTCTTCGAGAACAGGTCATTGCCGCAAAAGGTTCCATCGAAATCAGTAAAAAAAACGGCATTCCTCTTGTTTTAACCAACGATGCTCATTTTTTACGCAGGGAAGATCACCAGGCGCAAGACATCATGTTGCGTATTCAGATGAACAAAAAAATCAATGAACCTCTGGAGTTTGGATTTAACGAAGAGTTCTATGTAAAGTCTCCTCAGGAAATGTTTAACTTGTTTCCAGAGCACCCTGAAGCTTTCCACAATACAAGACGCATCAGCGACATGATTGATCTTACAATGGAATTTGGCAATGTTCTTTTGCCGGATTTTCAAACACCTGACGGAATGAGTCTTAAAACGTATCTTGAAAAGCTTGTGTACACAGGTCTTGCAGGTTTATTTCCTTCAGGGCTGCCGGATGAGTACAAAAAACGCGCCGAATATGAGTTATCCGTTGTCGCTACAATGGGTTTTGAAGGTTATTTTTTAATTGTAGCCGATTTTATTAATTATGCCAAAAGTCAAAAAATTCCGGTAGGGCCTGGAAGGGGTTCAGCGGCAGGCTCAATCATTGCCTATGCCCTTGGAATTACAGCAATTGATCCTTTAAAGTATGACCTCCTTTTTGAGCGTTTCTTAAACCCATCCAGAAAAGAAATGCCTGATATCGACATTGACTTTTGCAGAGACCGTCGTGAAGAAGTTATAAATTATGTAATCAATAAGTATGGAGCAGATCATGTCGCCCAGATCATTACCTTTGGTTCGCTTTCAGCCAGAGCGGTTATTAAAGACGTTGCGCGCGTCATGGACTTTGATTATTCCGAGATCAATGCAATGTGCAAAAACCTGCCTGAAACTCCAGGTATCAGTTTAAAAGATGCAGTTGAGACAACACCAGAGGCCAAGGCTTTTTTTAATTCAGGAGAAAAAGAAAAGACCCTTTGGAAAGTTGCGCAAACCCTCGAGGGAATTCCCCGAAATGCCGGCAAGCATGCCGCCGGTGTAGTAATAACGCCAAAGCCATTGGATGAAATCATTCCCGTCGCTAAAGATGGTAAAACCGGCGCAGTTATTTCACAGTTCGATAAAAACCCTCTTGAAAAAGTCGGACTTGTTAAAATGGATTTTCTGGGTTTAAAAAATCTCACCATCATTCAACGAGCCCTAGATGTAATTAAAGAACGAAAAGGAGTCGATATCGACATTAACCATATACCTCTTGATGACGCGCTGCCATATGAACTTTTACAAAAAGGAAAAACCAAGGGAATATTTCAGTTAGAGAATTCAGGCATGACACGTTTGTTGGTTAGATCTAAGCCGAAACGATTCGAAGACATCATTGCCTGTATTGCCCTGTATCGACCTGGTCCGCTTGAGTCAGGAATGACTGAAGACTACGTTCGTCGTAAAAACGGTGAAGAAGCGGTTACATTTCCACATGAGAGTCTCAGGGGCATTCTTCAAGATACCTATGGAACGATGGTTTACCAGGAGCAGGTTATGCTCATTTCACAGATCATTGCCGGTTTTACGATGGCTGAAGCCGATGGTTTGCGAAAAGCCATGGGTAAGAAAAAAATGGACGTGATGGATCAGCTTAAAAGCAAGTTCGTTGATCAATCTGTTGAGCGGGGGCATAAAAGCGACTGGGCGGGTAAACTTTTTGACAACATGGCCGAATTCGGTAAATATGGATTTAACAAATCTCACTCTGCCGCCTATGGAATGATCACCTACCAGACAGCATATTTAAAAGCCCATTACCCAACCGAATACATGAAGGCAATACTGGATTCTGATATCGAGAATACAGAAAAATTAATCAGTTTTATTTACGACAGCCGTCTTCAAGACATTGAAATTTTACCTCCCGATATCAATGAGTCGGATGAATATTTTACAATTACAAACGACAATACCATTCGTTACGGCTTGCTTGGTTTAAAAGGGGTAGGTCGTACTGCTGTTTTATCTATACTTGAAGCCAGAAAAGAAAAACCATTTACCGATGTGATTGATTTTGTCTCAAGGGTTGATTATCGTCACATAAATAAAAAGCTTTTTGAAGCATTGATTTTTAGCGGGGCATTTGACAGTATGGGCTACCATCGATCGTCGCTCTACGAAAATATGGAAGACATTTTATCTCAAGGCAGTGTTTTGCAAAAAGATCGCAATGCGGGGCAGTCGTCTTTATTTGAAAGCAGCGATACCAGTTCGACGGATGTTTTTAAAACTTCACAAATTCCCGAATGGGATGAAAATATAAAACTTCAAAATGAAAAAATTACGCTGGGACTCTATCTTACATCGCATCCGTTAAATAAATATATGGAGATTTTGTCTGAGACAACGATCACTTCTCTGGAAGAAATTGACGACGGATTTAGTTCCGAGCGGAATTTAACGTTTATCGGCGTTGTTGAAGACGTAAAACAACAGACTACAAAACGCGGTAAAAGTTTTACGCGTCTTGTTCTTTCTGACTTAAGCGATAGAGCAGAAGTCCGCGTCTATGAGCAAGTTCTTAAGACTTCGGGCGATTTATTAAAAGAAAATCAAATTGTAATTATTGACGCCAAAGTTACCATTTACAGAGACAGCGAATCGCCTGTCTTTCAAATTTTAGCCAATAAAATTTATTCAATCGATACATTGACCGAAAGGGTTAATAAAAGTCTTCATCTTTATTTATCTGAAAAGCAAAAGGAATCGCTTCAACACAAGATTAAAGATATCAAGAAAATACTGATTGAACATAAAGGAAAGTACCCTGTTTTTCTACACTATCGAAATGAAGAAGACAAGGTGGAAGTGGTAAAAGCTCATGCCATGTTTTCAGTCGCTTACACTGAAACTTTAACCAAAGAACTTAAGCCTCACTTTAATTCAGAAGATCACATTGCCTGGCGAATTGCCGGCCAGATAAAAGTTGCCGATAAAGCTTTTCAATTAGGTTAACTTTCCGTAACTGCGAGATTTGCCGGCAGATTTTCTGCCTGCGAAAATTTGTATGGGGTAAGGGGCTGTCTAAAAAGTCTCACCGCAAAGGCGCGAAGGCGCAAAGTAAAGAAATAAAAAGAAATAAAGGGATTTTTCTTATCATTTTCTTTAATTCCTTTGCGTTCTTTGCGTCTTCACGGTTCAAATTTTGACTTATTAGACAACCCCTAGGGGAAAGGCTTTTCCCCTTTAAATTCCAAATATTTTTAAGCTGTAGTTAAGTGCGGTTCCGACAAGAAAGGCAAATGGGACTATAAAAAGAAACATAGATGTCGCTATTTTAATACCTTGTTCTTTGATCATCATGAGAAAGTTTGCCACACACGGAATGAACAGCGTGATCACGACCAGCGAAACAAGTACCTGTCTTGGGCTTAACAGTCCCTGTTCATGCATCATAAGAAAACCGGCGGTGCCAAAATCGCGTCTTAAAAAACCCATTATAAAACTTCGGGCAGATTCCGGCGGAAGACCAAGGCCGATGACCGTTATTGGTTTTAAGGCTTCGTTTAAAAATGAAATGATGTGCAATTTATCGAGAACAAAAAGAAGAAATGTACCCACAAGGAAAATCGGCGCGGCTTCTTTTAAATACCATTTTGTTCGAATGTAGGTTTTCATGATCAGGTTTTGCAGCTTTGGAACGCGCAAGGGAGGAATTTCAAGTAAAAATAAAGACACTCTTCCTGGAATTAATTTTGATGAAATGTAACCGACTAAAAGTAAAACCACCACAACGATCGCCATCCACAGGAACATGTAAAAAAAGGGAATGTAGGTTGCAAAGGCCATGATGACGCCAAGTTGGGCAGAACAGGGGACGCCAAGCGCTAGCAGCAGCGTAACCAGAATTCTTTCTTTTCGGCTGTTCATTACCCTGGCCGTCATGGTCGCCATTGTGTCGCAACCCAGGCCGAGCACCATGGGTAAAATGGCCTTGCCGTTTAAACCCATAAATTTAAAGAAGTTGTTTAACAATGCGCCCATTCGCGGCAGATACCCTGAATCTTCCAAAAAACTAAAGGCAAAAAAATAAGTTAAAACAATAGGGAAAATAATGGCAATGGCATAGGTTAAGCCCATGGATAAAATACCAAACGGGCCTACGAACATTTCTTTAATTAGTTCAGAGACTGGGAAAATATCAAAAATGTTTTTTATTGCCGGAGTGATGTAACCGTTAAATATCTTTTTCTCAAGAAAATCTACGCCGAGCCCAGCCCCCAGAACTCCGACAAATTTATACAAAACATAGGTAACAAAGGCAAGAACCGTAAAACCTCCTACAGGGTGAATGGTTAAACGACTGAATTTATTTAAAAAGCCCGTACTGGCGGGAATGTCGCGTGTGTATACTTCAGATAAAATTTTATCGGCATTTTCACGCCAGACTAACTGAAGGGAGTGCATGTTCACGTCATTTTCAACCAGGAGCTTTTCAACCTTTTGAATTGTACTTTCGGTTAAAAAAGCCCGGATACTTGTATCTGCAGTGATTACGGATAATGCCGCCAGAGGAGGGATTTCTTGTAATAAAGTATTGATGTAGTTTCCAATTTTTGATGAGATTAAAAGAGGATTTATAGAAGGCGACATTGGATTTCTTAAAAGATTTAATATTTCAGGAATTCCTTCTCGTTGAATGGCGATTGCCGGTATAACCGGCACCGTCAGCATTTTACAAAGTTTTTTAATGTCAATGGACACCCCTGAACTGGTGGCTTCATCCATCATGTTTAAAACGACGATGTAGGGAATCTTTGCAAAGGTAAGTTGCACACCAAGTATGAGACCGCGCCGCAAATTTTTAGCGTCAATGACAAGAATCACTCGCGGCTTTTCTCCGGTAATTTTTTCGTGTTCGTATAAAATATCTCTGGTAACTCGTTCGTCTTCGCTTAAAGGAATTAACGAATTTACGCCTGGCGTATCCACAAGGCATAATTTGCCTTCGCCCAGCCATCGCTTTTTTGGAATATAGCCTCTAGTAACTTCTACCGTCGTTCCGGGATAATTCGACACCGTTGCGTACTTTTCGCTTAGAGCCGAAAAAAGCACCGACTTGCCGACATTGGGATTTCCTACGAGGTAAACGTTGTCTGAATAATCGGAGTGAAAATGAGGCGAATCATGAGTGTGCATATGGTTAATATAAACAATCAAGCCCTCGGTGAAAAGTAAAGTGTAAAGCGATTTTTAAAGATACAAGTTTTTTATTGGTAACTTAGGGGGTTGGCCATGTAACCGAATTGGTCGCGCTAATGACCGTAAATTTTCATAGACCAGTTTTTAACATAAATAGAACCCGGGTTTGAAGCATTAGCAACCATCAACTGCCAAACGCCGTTCGGACTTTCTCCAAGTTGTCGCGCCGACCCGTATCGCCATTTTGACGGAATTACACAAGGAACTTTTTTAAGATTTTTAAGGCAGTCATGAGGTCCCTGCAGTACACTTTTTGTACCCGATGGAGAAATCAGGGAGATGGTCATACTACCTGAATCTACCATTTTTGAAGAAATAAAAATATCTACATATTCAATAAAATAAATACCGCTGTAATGAATTTCTACACTGCTTTGAAAGTCACTTGCATAAATTTTATGGTCAGCATAGGTTTGTTTGGTTTCATAAATAACCAATGACGGAACATTGACCCATTTCCTGGCTAAAGAAACAGCCTTCTCTGCATCGACTGCCCCAAAGCCATATTTTTCGCTGATATGGTAACGGGTTTCCTTTGAATTTTCCTTTATGATTTTTTGCCCGCCGTTGAATTGCCACTCACTGTCATTTGGGTCATTTTTTCGGGCACTTTCGGCTAAAATGATTTTTACATCGCGCCATGTCAAATCAGGGTTAACCTCAAGCATCAATGCTACAACGACGCCAACGAGCGCAGCAGCAGCCGAAGTTCCGCCAAAACGACTTGTGTAGTCTTGATCGGGCAAAGCTGTGGAACCAACAGAATTACTGAGCCTGCGATTTGTATGAACATTTGTCGTGATCATTTCGTCAGAATTCAAACCCATGGCCGAAGACGACGGAGCGCACACCCATAAGTTTGCTCCGCGTTCGGAATAAGAAGCTCGCATGCCTTTTTTATCAACGGCGCAAACAGCCATAACGCCATAAAAGTTAGTCTGCTCATCGTAATTTGAATTGTCAATTTCCCTGTACGGAACCTGGGTTCCATTACCGGCGGACCAAATGAAAATTGTACCTTTGCCGTTTCGGCCTGTTTTAAGCGCATTTTCCATCGCCGTTTGCCATTGCATCGAACCGGATCTGTCTAATGATTGGTATTGACCGGTAAAGTCTTCGCCGCCCCAACTGTTAATCGAAATATCGCTGAACGCGGCGTCAGATTCGATAGATGTTATTAAACGTTGTAATCCATTTTTTTTACCATCGGGTATAAGTAAAAGATCATTGTATAAAAGTTCGGCGCCGGACGCCGCCCCGCAAATACCGATTCCATTATTACAGATTGCCGCAACGAGACCGGCCATCGGCGTACCATGAATCCCTATATTTCTTTTTGGTACGAAATGGTCGTGGTCACTGTTACCTAAGGTGCTGCGGGCCTGCGAAGTCGAATGACCATTCTGTACAAGATCAGGATGTTCTGTATCAAACCCATCGCCGACAATCGTGATATGAACACCTTTGCCGGTAATTTTGGCATTGTAAACCGGCAACCAGTTTATATCTTCGCCCGGATATTTTTTATTATGCAAATACCATTGTCTGGCAAAAAGTGGGTCGTTTGGTTTTTCCCTGAATTTACGGTTGCAATGTATTGCCAACGTAATATGAACAAAAAAGAATATTAATGGCAAAGATTTATACACGCGTGACATCGCGACAAATTCGCGGCGGCAGCTAAAGGGAATATATAGGGCGCGCTTCGCGCGCCTTATATAATACCCTAAACGCCCCGCTCGGCCAACAATTCTAATTACGGTACAATCGACCATGCTCCAAGGGCATAATTCGTATTCGACGAACCAACTCTGGAACCAAAACTGTAATGATCGCCGGAGTCTATTACATTGTTATGATTCATATCAACTACGCAAAGTACATTACCGTGATTACCGGCAGGCGCCATCATGGGGTTTGCAGCAAAATTACCCGTAGAGTTAAAAAAAATAACAGATATGGCGCTAAACCCGTAGGATTTACCTGCGATAATCGATGTTGCATAGTTAAAGCTTTGTTCGCTTAGCATACAGCCTGCCTGTTGATTTGCCAAAACAGAATTCTGCTGCGAAGCAAGGTTTATCGTTTCAAGCGGTATCGGCGAATTTAAATTATCGATTACCACGTCGCTACCGCCTTTTACTCCCGTGACCGTTTTACCGAGATCAGCCTGATTTACCGACCCTTCGTTATCTACATTAATCAACAAAGTTACGGTGTACGTATAAGCCTGGTTTGCGCCTTCTACAATTCTTATGAAGTTACCGCCTGCGTCTGTACCGTTTATTTCTGCGCCGCCCGAATAGGGCATGGCATAAAGTTTTTCGTCAGTATTTTCATTTGTAATGTAAAGCGCAATATTTCGACTTGCTGTTGAATTATAAAGTTTAATCGTAATGACTTCATTTGCAGCCTGGGGAAGTATCGGAAAAATACCCGGCAAAATTGCCAGAAAACCTAATAACCAGTAAACATACCTTTTAAAAAACTTTTTCATATTTTCTCCTTTTTTCATAATCACGGTACCACCGAATAATAAATGACAATTTCAGCTTTCTTGTCGGTTTTTTTGTCGTATTCGTCGGGCTTGCATTCGCCCATACATTCCCAAAACTCAAGGGTATAGACATGGCTTTCAGGCATGGTGATGTTCGGGTCGTCGAAGGTAACGTTAAAAGTAAATTGTGCTGAGATTG
>JAOUFY010000122.1 GCA_029857955.1 Spirochaetia bacterium | reverse complement strand
TCTGATTGCTCAACCAAATTTTCAAAAGCCTTCACTTTTCCGACCGGATTCGCGCTAAAATTGAGCTTTATTTTGCGCTCACCGATCGGGTTCAGGCTTTTGAAAACTTCTTGTATCCACAAACGTTGTGCGGAAAGAAAGAGCGCCAAGATCGTTTAAAGATTTTCCACCTATTTAAGATAACTCAATCCCGCCCCGGTAACGCCCCGCATCCTTGCGGGTCGTGAATATTCTTGTATATGTACATCAAATATTTAAAATGTACCATGCAATAAGCCCAAATAACTGTTATGTGGTGTTTTTGTTAAGTATTATTAAGGTTAAATAGATCATTAATGAGAATAAATATAAATATAAATGTAATTGCAATTTTAAGTTCAATTGTAATGGTTTTTGCATTATTATTCAACACAATTGTTGATAAGAAATTGATTCTAAATATACATATTAGCAAAGAAGCTGATAATTTAAAAATAGATAAAGATAGTTTAACTGAGTTAGAAAAGATAATTAAATCCAATAATTCATTAATTAATGATAATACGCTAATACAAGTATTAGAAAATCAAAAGAATTATTACAATTTTGTAATTACTGTATTTGCAGCCATGCTTGCGATAGCGGGTTTGTTCTCATTTTTTAAAGGTCTAATAGAAAAAGAAGATAAATTACTTTTAGATAAAACTTTAAAAGAAGCAAAAGAAGAACTTTTAAACCTTAAGGTAGGTCACATTAGAAACAATTTTATGGAAAAATCAAGTTATCTTGAAAAAAGATTTAGACTAATAAATGATACAGATTATAGTGAAGTTCGAAATTCCATTGAATATAAAAATTGGTTAAAGCGTGTGATCAAGAAATTTTTACAAGAAGGTAGCGATATCGGGAAAATAGATCTACTAATAGAAAGTACAATTATTCCGAACTTTATTCTTTACGCAGGAGATTATGCTAATCATACTTTTTATAAAGACATAGAAAAAGAAAAAGTAAATATAGAAATATTTGATTATTTAATCGATGTATGCCATACGATACTTGAAACAAATAAATATGAGAAATTAAAGCAATACGTGCTAAAATCATTTGAAAATAAATTATTGAAAAATTCATTTGAACGATATTAAACACAGATAGCACATAACTACAATTATTGGCCATTTCAAACGACGTCCGGCATCCGTGCCTTCCGTCGTGGAAGAGGGCGGGATTAAAAAAAGAGAATCCCAAAGAGGCGCCCTTTCCATCGCACAACAGCGCATCAACAGCTACGCCGCGTTCGCGGCTCGGGTCAAGCGGCCTTGAGCCGCTTGACCACATTTTGACATGGCCTTCGCTTAACAGCCAGAGCTCGCAAAAATTATTGAGGTTAATTTGTTGCTCGTCTGGCTTACTCAGGCCATGTCAAAACGTCAGTTATGCGCAAACGTTAGTTGAAATGACGGCCAGATTATTCTGACGCCGCGCGTCCTGCGCGGCTCAAGTAATAAAATATGTTATACTTCTTAACGGAATGTTTCAATATATGTGAGCTTATTAACCAACTTTCCCAAATTGTAATAAATTGTATTTTTCTGGTAAGCTATTATCTTTTTGAAGAAGTGAGAGCATTCTTTGAGCAGTACCATTAGGTTCATTTCTACCTGCTTCCCAGGCCTCAATAGTTTTTATAGAAACTCCCATAAGCATCGCAAATGATCGTTGAGATAAATTTAGCTTGTTTCTAATATTTTTGACCTCTTTTGCATGAAAGTGCGGTAATGGACTAATTGAAATTTGCTTTACTTTCGCATGAATGTTTTTATTGCCCTTTTCAAATTCAATTGCTTCTTTCAACCCATTTATGATACCATCTGAAATTTTATTTTTTATACCCATTTATATTCTCCTAATGCTTTGCTTGATTTTTAAGTATATTGATTAATTCTTTGATCTCTTTTTTCTCAGATGCAGATAAATCAATTTTTGTATCCTTCGAGTATGCAGTAATAAGGTATATTTTTTCTACCACCAAAATATCTAAGTACAAAACCCTTGCCCCACCTCTTTTACCTTTTCCTTTCGCTGCCCACCTTAACTTTCTTAAGCCATTGGTGCCAGGGATCACATCACCATATTCAGGATTATTCGTTAAGAATATCTCCAGATCATTTAAATCATCATCAGTTAATCCCATAGAACTCCATGCTTTTTGGAACTCTGGGAGTTCAATAAATACCCTCGTCACAATACAGCGTATACCCTATTTAATAGGGCGTCAATATTTTTATAAGCTATTCTGATAAAAATGAATATTTTTGTTAAAAAGCATTATTTATATTTGCAAATTCAATAAGTTGGAATTCTGAATTGCTATGTTAATCCATAATTATATATTATTTGTAAATCGATGAATAATCTTACCATTTTTTACGTCCTGTAAAAAATGGTGTTGGAGATACAAGGCCGTCACATCAACTAACAGCGGGCAAAAGCTCGCCGCGACTTCGCGCGCCTCGGGGTTCGCAATTCGATAGTTCAGTTTACGGGATTTTTTGATAAGATATTTTACCTTCAATCATATTTTTCGTAATTGCTCACCCAAATTTTTAGAGGCTCTCCGTTTAACCGCAAAGACTCGCGCGAAAATTGAGGTTAATTTTGCGCTCGCTTTGCTGACTGCGAGCCTCTAAAAACTTCATTTGCCCGCAAACGTTGTACGCCAATAACAAGATCAACTGAAAATCTATTTTTTTGTGTTTCGGATATCTCAATTTAGGTTTAATTTAAATTTTATCGGTTGAATGTCAAATCACCATTTCCGTAAATTCTCAGTTTGCTACTTCCAATTACGTTTATATTCGGGCTATTGTTTGTTCTCCTGATTAACTTGATTAGTTGCGATATTTTACTGAAGAATAAGTGTACATCA
>JAOUFY010000002.1 GCA_029857955.1 Spirochaetia bacterium | reverse complement strand
AAAAAGTAGCCGCTCCCCCCTAACATGTGCCTAAAAAATAGAAAAAAGCTTTTCCGTATATGTTAGTCATGTCATTTGGTTTTTATGTATACAAATAGAAGTTTTTTATTCACCTCAGAATCCGTATCAGAAGGGCATCCTGATAAAGTATGCGATCAGATATCGGATACAGTATTAGATGCTTATTTAGCTGTAGATAAAACCGCGCGAGTTGCTTGTGAGTCATTGATAACAACAAATCATATGACCATAGCCGGCGAAATTTCATCTACAAAACAAATCAGCAAAGCCGACATTGAAAAAATGGCCAGAGCCGTTGTTAAAAAAATTGGATATAATCATGAAGACGTTGGTTTCGATGCAGATAAAGCCGAAGTAAACGTTCTTTTACATACCCAATCTCCGGATATTGCCATGGGCGTTACCGGTGATGGTCTTCATAAAGAAGAAGGCGCTGGGGATCAAGGTTTAATGTTTGGTTTTGCCATCAATGAAACAGAAGAATTGATGCCAATGCCAATTTACTTCTCACACATAATCTTAAAAGATCTTGCTGAGAAAAGACACAACAAAACTTTAAAGTTTTTAAGACCGGATGCCAAGTCTCAGGTAACTGTAAAATATGAAAAGGGTAAACCCGTTGGAATCGATACTGTAGTTGTATCAACTCAACATACACCTGAAGTTTCTCATAAAGAAATCAGCGATAGCATCATTGAAGGAGTCATTAAAAAAGTATTACCTGCTGAATTCTTGAAAAACACAAGATATTTAATTAACCCAACCGGTCAATTTATCGTAGGCGGACCTCATGGCGACTGCGGTTTAACTGGAAGAAAAATCATCGTAGATACATACGGCGGATACGCAAGACACGGCGGAGGAGCATTTAGCGGAAAAGATCCCTCTAAAGTTGACAGAAGCGCTGCTTATATGATGAGATACATTGCAAAAAATATCGTTGCATCAGGCGTAGCTACTGTTTGTGAGCTTCAGGTTGCTTATGCCATCGGAGTTGCCCAGCCTGTTTCTGTTTTAATCAATACATTTGGAACAGGAAAAGTTCCTGATGAGAAGCTTGAAAAAATCGTTGCTGAAAAACTTGATTTATCGCCAAGAGGAATTCGTGAGCAGCTTTCATTACGAGATGTAAAATATTTACCTAGCGCAAGTTACGGACATTTCGGAAGATCAGAGGCGTCATTTACTTGGGAAAAAACCGATATCAAAGATATCTTTAAATAATCCTGGCAATATGACAATAAGAAGAAAGAAGCCATTTGGACAAAATAGAAAAACTTATAGAGAACACAGATTAAATGACGAAATAACTGAACCGCAAGTTCGATTAATTGACGATGAGGGTGCAAAACTTCTCAACACCGAAGATGCCATTGAACTTGCTAGACAGGCTGGAGTGGATCTTGTTGAAATAGCCAAAGGACAAGATCCCCCGATTGTTAAAATCATTGATTATGGAAAGTTTAAATTTGAAAAATCTAAAAAAGATAAAGAAAACAAGAAACATCAAAAAGTAATCCAGATCAAAGAAATTAAAATGGGTCCTAAAATCGATGTCGGCGATTTTGAAAGAAAATGCCAGATGGTCGAAGATTTTATTGCTGAGGGAGACAACGTAAAAGTTACCATGCGATTTAGAGGTCGTGAAATGGCACATACAAATCTTGGGCTGGAAAAAATGCAAAAAATGGTGGAATTACTTGCACCGGTTTGCAGTATCGATAAAGACCCGAAACTTGAAGGTAAATTGATGACCATGGTTTTGCGGCCAAAAGGTAAAAAGCAATAGAAACAGGCTTTAAATAGAAAAATAGTTTACAGCCTGTATATTTTAAAAACTTAGTTTTTATACGGCCAGATAGCTCAGTCGGTAGAGCAGGGGACTGAAAATCCCCGTGTCGGGAGTTCAATTCTCTCTCTGGCCAATTTCTGTATACAAATCAAATTTTATTAAAAAAACACAATTAAAGATTAAATACACGGTACTAGAGGGGACTGAGGGCTGATTCACTGCGTTTCATCAGCCAGGATCCATCAAGTGTAAATCTCATATCCCCTGTCTGCGGCCATTTGGCTTTGCAAAATGTCCTTCGACACCCCTTAAGAAATTTATCAAACTTTGTTTTATTAAAAGAATATATTCGGGGTAGGACGCAATATGCGGGCTTTGCCGCATATGTGGCCGAGGGGGTAGTCGATGTACTTTATCATTAAATTGTTCCTACCCCCTTTTTCGAGCTTTGCTGTTGAATATAAAAATTTATTGATATGGTGTATCCAAAATGAATATAAGCTGTTTATATGAGTGATATTCCTGTATTTTCCGGTAAAATCAAGATTGGTAAAGTTTATAACATAGCCATAGTAGTTTCAGCATTTAACAGCATGATTACCGATTCTTTATTAAATGGCGCTATCGGCGTATTGAGTAGTCATGGTATTGAAGCGCCTAATTGTGAAGTGTATAAAGTTCCCGGCGCATTTGAAATTCCTGTAACCTGCAAAAGAATTTTTTCTGGTAAAAATATTGACGGCATCATTGCCCTGGGGGCAGTTATACGAGGCGAAACTCCCCACTTTGATTTTGTTGCAGGGGAATGTGCTTCAGGCGTACAAAAGGTTTCTCTTGAATTTGGAAAACCAGTTTCTTTTGGCGTATTAACCACTGATAACGTGGATCAGGCATTAAATCGAGCCGGTTTAAAATATGGCAACAAAGGAGCTGATGTTGCCGGCGCTCTTTTGCAATTACTGTACATGTATGATGAAGCATCAATTTAACGGTAATACGGGTTTAACATGAAGCCTCAAAGGGCCAGAATTTTGGCGATGCAGGCGATATTTCAGATGGATTTTCAAAAACGTCCATTAAAAGATTTATTGCTTTTTGACTGGATTGATTATGAAATACCCAACGATGAAAAGGTATTTGCTGCAGAACTTGTTAAGGGAGCGATTGAAAATTCCGACATTATTAATGAAACGATCATTCAATTTTCAAAAAACTGGGATATCAGACGTATTAGTCGTGTCAGCAAGGCGATCATTACAATTTCACTGTACCAGTTGATGTTTTTAAAAGATGAAATGCCATATAAAGTAGTCATAGATGAAGCCATTCGTATCAGTAAAAAATATGCTGAAGATGATGCTGGCCGGTTTATCAATGGAATACTTGATGCTTATTACTGGCAGGATAAAAAATAAACATGGATCAAGAAACAAATAAAAACAGAATCACTGGAATAGAGTCCAGTTCATCTGATACGGGTTTTCGAATTCAACCCAGTGAAGAAAAAAAACCTCCTCTTAAACATTTTATTTCTGCCTTTATTATTGTTGTATTGCTTTCATTAATTGTTGTCGGTTCATTTTTGTATCTTGGTAAATATGGTAATCCGTTTTCTAAAGAAAAATCAAAACTAAATGAAATGGCTGTACTTGATGACGAACGACTTCGTAATAAGCAACCAGATGAACAGGACTTGCCTGCTGATGCAGATTTAATGAGGGCAATAAAACTTTTTAGAAGCGGTTATGTAAAATCAGCAAGGGCAGAATTTGATAAAATAGTTGAAAGCTCAAAAGAAAACGAAGTGAAATCGTTTGCTCTTGTTTATCTTGGTATCATTGCCGATGAAGAGGCTAAATTTAATCAGGCCATCGATGATTTCAGACGAGCCGTTAAGTTTTTTCCTAAAAATTATTACGCTCACTATAACATGGCCATGGCCTATAAACATAAAGGCGATTATCGAGAGGCCAAAGAAGAGCTGGAAATTGCACAACGCATAAAACCCGATAACAGCGATATTGCTACGTTAAAAGGCGAACTTGAATTTGAAACAGGCGACTATGAAGGTTCTGAAGATACCTTAAAAAAACTGGCTGAGTCCAGTAAAGATTCAAAAGCATATTACAATTTAGGTCTTGTTTATAAAAAAGAAGGTAAACTAGCCGAAGCTAAAGCCGTTTTTTTAAAAGCAATTGAATCGGAAGGCTCATCTGAATCGGTGTATTTATCTCTTGTAGAGCTTGGTAAATTATACGCTACACAGCAAGATTATGACAATGCCGAATTGTATATGATGCGCGCTTTAAAGTTAAAGCCTGAAAACGCCAAACAAGCTTATAATCTGGCAGTTATTCAATATTCTGCCGGTAAAACCAATGAAGCTAAAAAAACGCTTGATAGAGCTTTAAACGGCATCATGGAAAAACCGGAATATTACATTTATGTTTCAAATTTATACCGTAAATTAAATGATTTAGATTCTGCCGAGGCTGCCATTCGAAAAGCCAAGTCCATTGCTCCCATGCATCCTGACATTATAAAATCTTTGACAGACATTTTAATTGAGCAAAAAAAGTGGACAGAAGCCATTGACTATTTAAGAAAACTTGTTGAAATAACAACAGGAACTATTGAAAAATCGCAGGCTTTGTACCAGCTTGGACGTGCTTACATGGAATCTGGAGATTTTGAAAACGGTCAAAAAGCTCTTGAAAGCGCTTATTCCCTAGATGAAGTGAACGAAGATGCTTTAATCGCTCTTGGAAATTTATATCATATGAAGGGCGAGTCACATAAAACCATAGGTCTTTATAAAAAAGCTTTGAACATAAATCCTGACAATGTGGCTATATTAAAAGCGTTGGGTATATTGTATTTTGATTTACATATGTATAACGAATCTGAAGATACTTTTAAAAAAGTTCTCGAACATCCTTTAAAAAAAGATAAAGATACATATTTTGTTTATAACTCATTAGGTAAAATTTACAAAACAAAACGTATGTATGAAAATGCAATTCGTTATTTTGAAAAATCAGCCATGTCGGAAGATGCAAGCATCAAATTTGAAGCTCTAATGGAGATCAGCGATTGTTCTTTGCTTGAAGATAAACCGGCTGCCGGCGTTTTCTCTAAAATAGAAAAAGCAATAGCTTTAAAGCCAGATTCATATGAAGCTCGTATTATGCTGGCAAAGGCTTTAATTAAAGACGGTTCAGCATCTTCTCGTGACCGCGCAGAAGAAGAAATTAAAACGGTAATTGATCTTGAAAGAAAACCAGAAGTTTTATCCAAGGCATATACACTTCGAGGTATCATTTACTATAAACAGGGATTTTATAAAAGAGCCATTGATGATTTTAACGCAGCGCTTGAATACGATCCATCAAATAGCGAGGCTTTTCAAAATAAAGGAACTGCCGCTCAAAAACTTGAATCGGAACTTTAAACGAGTACTATGTCTTTTTAATTTATACTTGTTCAAAATTGAAGTAGGTCCGCATTAATTTTGCTTTGCATGAAGCGTAAAACCACTTTCTTGATTTGAGATTGAACCATATTCTACTTGAATAATCTCCGGCGATTCAAGATATAATTGGTCGACAGTTTTTAAATCATCATCATTTATGGAAGATATATCCATTGAAGTCATG
This sequence comes from Spirochaetia bacterium, assembly GCA_029857955.1. Lineage (GTDB taxonomy): Bacteria > Spirochaetota > Leptospiria > Turneriellales > JAOUFE01 > JAOUFE01. Next base: position 143,921 of record JAOUFY010000002.1, on the reverse strand, counting down.
GAAATATTATAACATGCCAGTACAATGCCTGCTGTAAAAGCAGAAACGGGGATAGCCGGTTTATTTTCCATTATATCAAACGCTGAATCTTCCAGGGCATTTTCAACGCTGATTTTCATAAATGAATCTTTTGGAGCCAGACCTAATTCAAAATTACCGAAACCATGGTGTTGCAGAAGGTCAAAACACATCATAAGTTTTCCCATTTCCGACTTACTCTCATTTGACATTAGAAAGTTTTTAAGCGTGATTATAAAACCATGATGACCGGCTTTTAAAAGGGGCTCCCAGCTGGATTTTTTTATGTTATGATCTTCTGGTAATTTCAACGGTATTTTACCTTTAAACAAATTAAATAAAGCGTTGTAATAACCTGTATACATTCTTTCATAGGTTATGCTTCCACTATTACCTTGAAAGGTAAGTTTATTTTTTGAAGTATTTAAATTTTGTGGTTTAAAAAAAGCATCAATTACTTCCATGTTATTGTTTCCGTTCATAAAGAGGATCCTGTAATGATTGAACTTTCCAGTGTATTTGCAATGGCAAATCCAAGCGAATTGTAAAGATCAACATCGGCTGCCACAAAAATACCTCGAACAAATCCCAACGAAAAGTAGTCCATATCCTGCAATTTTAAACCAGAATATGTTAGGGTGATTTTCCACGAAGAACCTTTTTCCATTATAAAATCTCCATATCCCAAAAGACGATATATAACCAAACCCAACCGTATTTTTTGTTCAGTGGAAACATCTTTTGAAATATTATGAAATACTTCTGTAAATAACTGAATTGATTTTACAAAAGAAGTTTCTTCGATATAATGAAACGCATCTTCAACAGTATCTTCATTTTTAGAAATATTTGTTAGCGATTTTATGATTGTTGAGGTTAAGATATTTCTTACTGGAATGGGCGAAAATATAAAAGGGACTTGATTGATAATTACTTGATTATTATCTTCATTTTTTTTAATATTTAATTTAAAATTAACCTGTGGCTGTAAATTTATTTTTTTTTTATCGTTTTGAGGTTTTAAATTATCTTCTTTAATTTCATCTTCCTTATCTTCATTTGCAATGTCTTCTGCATTCATTATATCTTTTTGAAAATAATTTTGCATGGCTTTTTCAATGAGTTCAATGTACGCATCGTCATCTGGTAAATCGTTAGATCGCTTAACAAGTTCATTTCCGATTAACATGTGCAAGCGGGTAACATTAAGTTCATGTAGAACTCCTGTGTCCATTCGCTGTTCAAGAGCTTTGATGATTGTGTGTAATCTTTCACCCATTTTTATTAAACTTTAAACTATTTAAATTCCCAAAGGGGAAATTTTTCACAAAGCTCGTGAACCTGGTTTTTTACTTTTTTTATAGTTTCTTCTACTGGATTATCGAGTACATCCGCGATTAAATTTCCCACAAGTTTAAATTCATCTTCTTTAAAACCTCTTGTTGTAAGAGCAGGCGTACCCAGGCGAATACCGCTGGCAACGGCTGGAGGGTTAGGGTCATATGGCAGAGCATTTTTGTTGGTTGTAAAACCTGAATTTTCTAGTAATTCCTGGGCGTCTTTTCCAGTGATATTTTTATTGATAAATGTATTTACCAGAAGCAGATGATTATCGGTACCGCCTGAAACGAGAGTTAAATCTCTCTTAAGCAAGGTTTCAGCTAAAACTTTAGCATTGGACAATACCTGTTTTTGGTAGGTTACAAATTCTGGTTTTAGCGCTTCGCCAAATGCAACTGCTTTGGCTGCAATTACGTGCATTAGAGGTCCACCCTGTGTACCAGGAAAAAGACGCGAATTTAATTTTGTAAAGTGTTTTTCATTATTAGAAATGATTAAGCCGCCTCGCGGTCCGCGAAGAGTTTTATGGGTAGTTGTTGTTACAAAGTCGGCGTATTCAACAGGACTTTGGTGTAATCCGGCTGCAATGATACCTGCTATGTGAGCAATGTCAGTCATGAGTGCCGCGCCAACTGAATCAGCTATTTCTTTAAATCTTGCAAAATCCAGTTTTCGTGGATATGCAGAAAAACCTGCCACGATCAGCTTTGGTTTATGTTCTTTGGCAAGTTTATATATTGAATCGTAATCAATTAAATGAGTTACCGGATCAACTTTATAACCAATGGGGTTATAAACTAGACCTGAAAAATTTACAGATGAACCATGAGAAAGATGTCCTCCATGGGCTAGATCCATACCTAAAAAAGTATCGCCTGGTTTAAGAGCGTATAAGAAAACAGACATATTTGCCTGTGCGCCGCTGTGAGGTTGTACATTGGCATATCCTGCTTTAAAAAGTTTTTTAACACGGTCAATTGCAAGACTTTCAATATCGTCAGATGGTCCGCATCCACCGTAGTAACGTTTACCTGGATACCCTTCTGCATATTTATTGGTTAATGATGAAGAATAAGCTTCACGTACAGCAAGCGAGGTAAAATTTTCAGAAGCGATCAATTCTAGAGTGTTAAATTCCCTTTCACCTTCTTTAATTAATATATCATAAACTTCAGCATCTTGATTTTTAACATAATTGTATGGCATAAGCCTATTTTTATGACTTATACCACATGAAAAGTTTTTATTAAGAATACATTAACCTAAAGTAATTTTATTTATTAATCATTTTATATATTTCGAAAATCAGTAAGGATTTAATTTATAGTGTTCGAAGTAAATATATCTTTATTTTTGACATTATTTAGTAAATCATAATGCTTAAAAAATTTGAACAGTACATCCTCCAATTAGAAAAATTAATTGTATATATATTCATTATTTTTATCATTAGTTCAATGACATATAAGATGATTGCGAGGAATTTTTTATCCTCAGAAAATGCCATTTACTTCTCTGACAAAATCAGTACTTTGATACCTCACTTTGTACTTTTGCTGGGCTTTCTTGGAGCCTCGATTGGAATCAGCAGAAACGAAGTTATTTCCATAGATTTATTTACTCGTTCGATAAATGAACAAAAACGCAAAATCATCACCGTAATCGTATATGTTTTTACGGGAATATTAATTTTTCTTTTTTTATTTTTTGCACTGCAAAGTGTTGAATTTGGAGATAAGTATTGGATTTGGCTTGGTTACATTCCGGCACTTTTGCTTATTTTTATTAAATCATTTATTAAGGTATTTAGTTAAAGTGAAAAAATTATTATATTCTGCAATTTCAATTTTGGGAATTTTCATATTAATAGCTTTAATTTCTAATAGAATATTTTCTATTGATAAAATGAAGCTCGATCATGAGTTGATATTTTACAATGACGGTGATGATTATTTTTATAAATCAAACGATGGTATTAAAAAAATAAATACACAGGGATGGGTGAACACAAATGGTGACAGGTTAAATGATATAGTTGACCAAAACAATGTAAAAAACAATAATTATACAAAAAATGATACATTTAGAATTTCCATGATAAAGTACAATGGTAAAGAATTGTATTTAACAGGAGAAAATGCGGACTTATGGAAAATTAATTTTAATTTAAATTCAATAAGCAAGGTCAGTGAAGCCATTAAAAAACCAGTTGACTATAATGACTCATTAAAAAGATCCATAGTCGGTTACGATGAAAATACTGGTATCACACTCTATGAACATGAAATCATGCTTCAAAGTGATTTAATTAATTCTCAAGGCAGATTTAACTTAAAAAAAATCTACAGCAATTTAAGTATAAATGAACAATTTTATTCGCTGGCATCCTATAAAAATCATGTATATGTCGGAACTGCGGTTAATGGTTTATATGTTTCAACAAGTGATTCGTCTAAAATAAAAACTTCAGGTTATTTACACTTTACATCGTTGAATTCAGGTTTACCATTTATACCTTTTGATGGTTCAATTCGATTTTATGAAGAAATTCATACATTGCACATTTCCAAACAGGGAGATATTCTTGTTGGTACTGGAATACAGGGGGGCGTTTTTTTAAAAACTGCAAATCAAAAAAAATTTCAAGCATTATCCTGGCCTGAAAAATGGAAAACTTCCGATGTGTATTTAATAACCACCGGTCATGATCAAACCATCTGGGTTTCTTGTACTCAGGGTATGATAGTTTATACGAAAGACGGTGATTTATATAAAATGGAAAATATTTCCTGGTCTGAATTTTCGTATACTTACCATACTTTTTTAATTCAAAGTTCTACTGATTCTGATTTATATGCTTATTATTTAAATTCATCTGAAAACATAAAACCTGAAAAATCATCAAGAATGAAGACAGCATCTTTAAAAAAATTATTTTATTCCTCTCCCTTTAATTTAAAAATAAAACCGGCATTGATAAAAACACTTTTAACTAAAAGTAATTATGACGGAATTGTCATTGATGTTAAGGATGATCGCGGTCATGTTTTATACAATTCAAATGTTCCATTTATAAATGAAATTGGAGCGAAACTTTCCATTATGGATTTATCTGCATTTGTAAAAATGGCGCATGAGTACAATAAATATGTTGCCGTACGAATTGTTGTTTTTAAAGATCCGGTATTATTTGAACAACCTGGTTTTGCTATATGGAATTCTTCAAACGACCAACCCTGGATTGGAAACGAAAAAGAACGTTGGGTTGACCCATTTAACCCTTCTATCGCAGAAAAATACTATGTTCCTCTTGTTAAAGAACTTACTTCTCTAGGTGTTGATGAGATACAACTAGATTACATCAGGTTCCCGTCTGACGGTCCAATTTATCAATGCTTGTTTCGAAGTAGAACACCCGGAAAATATTTTTCTGAAGCAATTGAAGATTTTCTTTTTAAAATACGGCAGGCCACTTCGCTGCCCATTAGTTTAGACATTTATGGTTATCAGGGACTTTATCGAACCGGCGGCGCTATTGGTCAGGACATGCTGGCATTGGGTCAATTTTCAGATGTCATTTCACCAATGTTGTATAGTTCTCATTTTGGAAATGAATACATGACCGATCGAAAAAAAGAAGATCGTGTATATGAACTTATAAAACACAGTATTCGCAGAGCTGAATTTATTGCCAATGATCAATTTTTAATTCGGCCGTATTTACAGGCCTTTCCAATGAAATCAGCAATATGGGGTTATGGCGTCACGTATTTTAATGATCAAATTAGAGCAAGTAAAGAAGAAAATGCAAGCGGTTATTCATTCTGGGGTTCTATTGATCATATGTTGGCAGTTGACAATGCCATCAATGAATTAAAGTAAATGAAATTTAAATGGAAAAAACTTTTATAAATTTATGATCTGGGTATTTATATTACTATCGATTATTTTGATTCTTAACGGGATGCCGTTATTTGCTGGTCTTGGATTATTGGGAGTCATCTTGACTTATTTTTTAAGCGGACAGGATGTTCTGGTAAACTTATTTATTGATCCACTCGGGCGTTTAACCCAGAATGATATGCTATTGCCCATTCCGTTTTTTACACTCATGGGGTACATCATTGCACGTTCAGGAGCGCCTGAGCGTTTTGTTAAATTATTTCAATATTTAATTCAAACTATTTTTGGAAAAGCATCGTTTACATTAGGCGTGATGGCAATTGTTGTTTCAGCTTTTTTTACACCTTTAACGGGAGCATCTGGAGTTACCATCGTTGCACTTGGCGGAATTTTAATGCCTGTTTTAAGCAAAGTAAAATATCCCCAAAACTTACGACTTGGGATCATCACTTCGTCAGGTTCTTTGGGTTTGCTATTTTTCCCGAGCATTCCGGTTATCATTTACGGCATTGTTTCAAACAACAAAGTTTCCATCACTGATTTATTTAGAGCTGGAATTCTTCCTGGAATATTATTGATCTTGTTGCCTTCATTATACGTTTTATATAAGTCACGTAACATTAAAGTAGATTCAACAGAGATTTTATTTAGTACTGTTAAAAATTCATTAAATAAATCATTATTAGAAATATTGATTATACCGATTTTGTACTTTTTATTTATGAGCGGAAAAATCACGGTTTCAGAAATTGGTTTAATTGCATTATTATATTTTTTTCTTCTTGAGGTGATTATTTTTAAAGAAATTAATCGAAAAAGTTTATCAGACATTACACTAGAGTCTATGAGTGTAACCGGCGGTATTTTAATCATTATTTTTTTTGCTACATCGTTTACATCTTTTATGATTGATTTTCAGGTTCCTCAGAAACTTTTTATCTGGATTCAACAATATATTCAATCAAAATGGACATTTTTAATTTTTTTAAATTTATTTTTATTAATTGTTGGTTCACTAATGGATATTTTTTCTGCTATCATTGTTGTAGCGCCCCTTGTGATTCCAATCGCTGAATTATACGGCATAAATATGATACATCTTGGAATTTTATTTTTAACAAATCTGGAAATCGGTTACATCACTCCGCCGGTCGGGATGAATTTATTTTTATCATCATTCAGGTTTAAAATTCCTATGGTTGATATCTATAAAGCAATTTTACCCTTTTTATTGATCATGATCATTGCTCAATTGATGATCACATACATCCCTGCATTGAGTTTATGGCTGGTTCGTTAATATAAAATTAATTCAGCAAAATATTATCAATTAAACGAACTTTACCGATATAAACGGCCACAGCAACAAGTGCTCCTGAGGCATTGTCTTGTTCGTTGAGCTCTTCTAAGGTTTCACTATGGTATAAAGAAGCATAGTCAATTTCAAGATGACTTAAATTATTTTGTAAAATATTTTTTAAATGTAAAACTTTATTATTTCCAGATTCAAATTCATTTTTAACTTTAAATAACGTTTGCGATATAATCAATGCTCTATTTTTTTCTTCAGATGATAAACGTGAATTTCTGCTGCTCATGGCAAGGCCATCATTTTCACGAATCAATTGTCCTGCTTTAATTTCTACATCTAGATGAAGATCGTTGGTCATCTTTTTTATTAAAAGATACTGCTGGTAATCTTTTAAACCAAAAATGGCAACATGAGGTTTGATCCACATAAACAAATTATGCACAATGGTAAGTACTCCATTAAAATGCCCCGCCCTGGTTTTACCGCAAAGTTTATTGGTTATGTCGGGATAATCCATGATGAGCTCTGGGCGGCCGTTTTTATAAACATCATCGGAATCTGGAATAAATAAGATATCAATTTTCTGATCTAGCCCATTTAGTAATAAAATATCCCTTTCCAGGTTTCTAGGGTAGTTTTTTAAATCATCTGGATTGTTAAATTGAAAAGGGTTTACAAAAATTGAAACTACAATGCATTGACAGGATTCTACTGCCTGTTTAATTAAAGAAAGGTGACCTTCATGTAAAAAACCCATCGTTGGTATAAATCCGATTTTTTGATCAGGATTTTCACATCGATAATGACGTGACCAGTTTTGCATTTCAGTTATATTTTTTATAATTTTCATAGACAAATTCATTATCAAACAAGATTGTATTATTTTACTTCTCCCCAGTTTTTACCAAAACCGCCAGATACTTTTAAAGGTACTTTTAATTGAATGACATTTTCCATCTCATTTTTAACCAGATTAAAAGTATAACCTTTTTCTTCTTCGGGTACTTCCAGCAATAGTTCATCATGTATTTGCAAAAGAAGTTTTGATTTTAAGTTTTCTTTTTCAATGAGTTTTTGGATTTTTAACATAGCTACTTTAATTAAATCCGCTGCGGTTGATTGAATAGGATTATTGATCGCCAATCTTTCGGCAGCTTCGCGTGAGAAACGATTTTTACTTTGAATGTCCTCTATGGTTCGTTTTCTGCCAAATAAATTTTCTGAATATAAAACTTCTCTTGTATGCTCTACAGTTTCGTTCATGTATTTTTTAATTCCGGGATAATTGATAAAATATAGGGCTATTAAATTTCTGGCTTCTTCAATTGAAATGGAAAGATTTTTTGAAAGACCATATTCTGTAACACCATATACAATTGAAAAATTTAAAATTTTAGCCTGCGATCGTTTTTGTGAAAACTCCGAGCTTGCTTTCATTAGTTTTAATATGCCATGATCTATGTTTGAACCCTCTGAGTTTAAATGAAAATCGCCGGTTTTATTCCATGTTGAATTTTCTGGATCAAACTGGTGTTTAAAAAGTAAATAAGCGGCCTGATCATGGATGTCTTCATCGTTCATATACGCTTTAATTAAATTTGAATCCTCACTGTAATGAGCTAAAATTCGTAATTCAATTTGACTGTAATCAAGCGATAGCATATCATAGCCTTTAGGTGTAATGAATGCTTTTCTTATGGCATTACCTTCTTCACCTTTTATAGGTATATTTTGTAAATTTGGTTCTGACGATGCCAAACGTCCTGTAGCGGCAATGGTTTGTGAAAAAGATGTATGTATGCGTCCTGTTTTAGGATTTATAAACCGAGGCAGGGCGCTGATGTATGTATTTAGCAGCTTTGAAGTCGTTCGATATTCCAGAATTTTTTCAATTACAGGATGCTGGTCTTTTATATTTTCAAGAACAGATGCATCGGTTGACAAATTTCCGCCGCCAGCCGTTTTTTTCTTTGATAAAATTTGAAGTTTAGTAAATAAAATTTCCTGAAGTTCCTGTGTGGAGTTAACATTAAATTTTTCGCCAGCATATTCAAAGATGGAAGTTTCAATGAGATTAAGTTTTTCCATATATGTTTTCTCAAGAAAAGACAGATATTCAGGATCAATTAAAATTCCATTTTTTTCCATCACGGCAAGAAGTCCAATCATTGGTCCGTCAATGCTTTGATAAAGCTTATCAAGTTTAATATCCGTAAGCTGTTTACTTAATATTTCATATAATCTTAACGTAACTTCCGCATCCTCTGCCGCATAAAGAGCGAGATTTTCCAGCGGAAGTTCGGTTAGTTCCTTTGCTTTTTTACCAGTGCCGGTAAGATCTTTATATTTAATGGTTTCATGCTGAAGATGTCGCCATGCCATATCGTCAAGGTTATGTTTTCTAAGGTTTGGATTGATCATGTACGAAATCACCATGGTATCTGCATAAATATTTTGCAAGTTCACGCCATGATTAAGTAATACCAGATAATCATACTTTATGTTTTGACCGATTTTTTTTATGGAAGCATTTTCAAGAACAGGTTTTATCCATTCCAGACAAGTTTTACCGTCATTAATATTTTGATAGTCGAAATGCCTTTCATGTTTGTCGTCAAAAACAACAGGAATGTATAAACTATAATATATTTCATTTATTTTCCAACTCATGGATACGCCAACAAGTTGCGCCTCCATAGGATGAACGCTAGTTGTTTCTGTATCAACAGCGAGTATTTCTAATTTGTTTAATACTTCAGCTGTCTTTTTCCATTCGTCAAAAGTTGTTATGATTTGAATGTTTTTGTTGATTTGATTGACTTTTTGAACAGATTCAGAATCTGAAATAAAAGGAAATAAACTCCGTGCTTCATCATATATTGAAGGAAGTTCTTTTTCACGAAATACAGACAATTTATTAATAATATCTGGTTTATTTAACCATGTAAAGTCGTTTATATTATAATTTAGTTCAATGTCTTTTTTTAAAGTAACGAGACTTTTTGAAAGATAAGCATTATCTTTAAATTCGATGAGTTTATTTTTTAATCCATCTGGTTTCATTTTGTCGATGTTTTTATAAATGTTATCAAGATCATGATATTCACTGATGAGTTTTGATGCGGTTTTAGGACCTACGCCGGCAACCCCCGGGATGTTGTCGGAAGTATCGCCGGTTAAGGCCATATAATCTTCTATTTCAGTTGTTTTTACACCTATTTCGGAAACAACATCTTTGTCTGAAAAAACCTTAAATTCACTTACACCTTTAACGGGTCGATATAAAAAAACATTGGATTGCATTAATGAAAACAGGTCTTTATCGCCGCTGACTATTATCATATCCATATTTTCTTTTTCAAATTTTTTAATTAAAGAAGCAATGATATCGTCAGCCTCGTATCCATTTAATACGAGCATTGGCATTTCCAGAGATTTGGCAATGGTTTGAATTTCTAAAATTTGAAGTTTTAATTCAGGGGGGGTCTCTTTACGATTTGCCTTGTACTCTGAATATAATTCATTTCTAAAATTTTTACCAGGTGGGTCAAACGTAAGTGTAAAATAATCTGGCGATAATTCTTTCATTAATTTAAAAACCATTCTAAAAAAACCAAATGTAGTTTCAATGGGTTCATTTTTAGAATTTGTCAGTGAATGAGATATCAGGGCATAATGCGCTCTATAGGCCATGGCATGACCATCGATTATTATAAATTTTTTCGAGTCGGTTTTAATTAGTTTTGTTGATTCAGACTCTTTTTTTGACACCATAAGGAAGCGATTTATCTAAGAGCGTAGTCGTAAAGAATAACTTTAAATGGATTTTAAATTTAGTAGACAATGTGTGCAATGTTTCGGGTTTATTAATAAACCGATTTTTAAGATGATAAATTTTTCTATTGCATTGTATAAACCCCAGATTCCTCCCAATACAGGAAATATTTCTAGATTATGTGTAGCCCTTGATTGTGATTTACACATCGTAGGTAAAACGCCTATTCGTTGGGATGAACCAACACTTAGAAGAGCGGGACTTGACCACTGGAATAAACTTCGCTTTGAACACTATCCATCGTTTAAAGTATATTATCAACAGAATCAAAATCGGCGTATGATTGCTGTAACAAAAGAAGCTTCTACCTCACTTTGGGATTTTCATTTTCAAAAAAATGATATTCTGTTGTTTGGAAATGAAACTATGGGGTTACCTCCTAAATTGTTAAAAGTTCTCAATCATTCTTTGGGTATTCCCATGTGGGGTGAAAGTGTTCGATCGCTAAATTTATCAAATTCAGCTGCAATTGTTGCTTACGAAGCATATCGTCAATTTACCAATCAATCTATTTTACAGCCAAATACTCAAAAATACAAACGCACTTATTTTAAACAAAAATGAAAAAAAATAGTGAAAAAACTGTAAAAAAACCTGTTAGTTCAAATCAATCATTACAGTTTTTATATAAGCTTTTTTATGATGAATTTAAAATAAAGCTGGAAAAACTAAATGCCTATGTTATTAATAAAAAATTAACCCCTCAAAATAAGGTCAGCGGTATTTTAGAAGGTTCTCTGGCTTTTTTTCTATTTAATATTTTTAATAATTTGGTTAATCAAAACAATGAAAAAACAGAAAATAATAACGATGCTAATTTAATATTTTTAACCTCGGATGATTTAACTGCATTAAAACTATATGAAGAGTTGGTTTTTCTTCATGAACAATCCGCAGGCGCTTCTGGAACCAGCGTAAATAAAGGAACCATTTTATTTTTTCCATCATGGGGTATTTTACCGTTTACATATTCAAAACCAGATTCACGAAAAGAAGCACATCGGGCTAGAACTCTTTCGAGTTTATTTTCTGAACAAAAAACCAGATTCATCATAACATCTGTAGATTCAGTTGTACAAAAAATACCTGGCAAAGCGGCATTTGAAAAAAATATATTAAAATTTGAACTTCATGAAAAATATAACTATCAAATGATGTCTTCCTTTTTTAGTAAACTTGGTTATGAACGGGTTGATTTAGTTGAAAATTATGGACAGTTTTGCATTAAAGGAAATATCATAGATATATTTTCACCTTTGTTTTTTAACCCTGTTCGACTGGATTTTTTTGGAGATGACCTTGAAAGGATAGTCTTATTTGATCCTGATACGCAAAAAACTACCGAATCATTGCCATCAATCCAAATATTTCCACGTCATGATATTTCAATATCTGAAGATGAAATTGATAAATTAATTCAAATATTAAAAACTAAAAAACTACCGGTTGAAGTTGAATTGCCGGCGGTATTGATCAAAGACAAATTAAGGCAAAAATCTAATGAAGAACATGATTTTTCTGGATTATGGGATATTTTCCCGTTGATTTATGAATGTTCTTCTTTTTTAGATTATTTTAATGACAGTTCAAACCACAAGGCAACCCTCATTTCTGTAGAAGATTCCAGAATCGATGAACGTTTAACACGAATTGAAGAAGAAATAACATTTTTAAGAAATCGCGGTGAAAATAAATTTATGCTCGATAAACATGAGCTTTTTATAGATGCCTCGGAGTTTCATAAAAAAACTTCTGATCGAATACGCGTATCTGCCATACCTGAAAGTCCCGATGAACTTAAAATTTCAATGAAGCATTCCCCTATATATAAAGGTAAAATATCAAGTTTACTTGAAGATATAAAAAATGGTATATTTCACGATAAAAAAATATTTATAAGCGCAAAAAGCAACATTCAAATCGACCGTTTAAACCATATCATTTCAGGTTATGTCGAAAAAATACCTGATTTGTATATTCTTGAAGCTCCGTTTGAAACAGGTTTTGAAACAGATAAATTTGTATTGCTTACTGAAAAAGATATTTTTGGAAAATCTTCTCGAACCACACGATTACAAAAAAATGCAAGCGCCGTTATTCAAAGTTTTACAGATTTAAAAAACGGCGACTATGTAGTACATATAAATTACGGAATTGGTTGCTTTAAATCACTACGTAGAATGCAGGTAGCAGGGTTTGAACGAGATTTTATTGAAATAGAATTTGCCGAAGCCAACAAGTTGTATGTCCCTATTGACCAGCTTCAGTATGTTCATAAATACATCGGTTCTTCAGAACATCCTAAGCTTGATTATCTCGGTAAAAAGTCCGCCTGGGCAAAAACAAAAAGCAAAGTCAGTGAGGCCATTGAATTAATGGCAGCAGAATTACTTGATTTATATGCACGACGAGAAAAATCAAAAGGTATTGAATATCCGCCGGATTCCCGATTTCAGGAAGAATTTGAAGCGGCATTTCCATTTGAAGAAACCGAACATCAGCAAATGGCCATCAATGAAGTTAAAAAAGACATGGAGTCAGAAAAACCAATGGACAGGCTTGTATGCGGAGATGTTGGTTTTGGAAAAACAGAAGTGGCCATTCGGGCTGCATTTAAAGCTGTAATGGCAGGCAGGCAGGTAGGAATACTTTGTCCGACAACGATTCTGGCATTTCAACATTTCAATACGTTTAAAAAAAGATTTGAAAACTATCCGGTAAAAATTGAAATGATGAGTCGTTTTAGAAGCGCTGGTGAAATGACAAATGTTATGAACGAAACCAAAAAAGGTAATGTCGATATTGTTATTGGCACTCATGCTGTTTTAAGTTCAAAAATGGCATGGAAAAATTTGGGACTTCTGGTTATAGATGAAGAACAAAGATTTGGAGTAAAACATAAAGAACACATCAAAGGTATAAAATCTAATGTGGATTGTTTAACCATGACAGCCACACCTATACCAAGAACCATGCAGATGTCTTTGATAGGAATTCGTGATTTATCAATCATTGAAACTCCGCCTCGTAATCGATTAAAAATAGAAACCTATGTTCTAGAAGAAAATGATGAAATATTGCGGCAGGCCATAAAGCACGAACTTGAAAGAAATGGTCAGGTGATTGTACTTCACAATCGCGTTCAAACGATCGACGTACAGGCGTCTCGAATTAAAAATCTTTTACCGATTGCTGAAGTACTTGTCATGCACGGTCAGATGTCTGAAGATGATATTGAAAGCAGAATGCTTGATTTTTATCAAAAAAAATTCAACGTTTTAGTCTCGACTACGATCATTGAATCAGGTGTAGATTTACCAGACGCAAATACTTTAATTGTATTGTCTGCTCATGCTTTTGGACTGAGTCAATTGTACCAGATTAAGGGCAGGGTAGGTCGATCTGATCGTCAGGCCTTTGCATATTTTTTCTATCATAAAGGCGAAGTGATGACCGAAAAAGCGCAAAAACGATTAAACACTTTAATGGAATATGATGGTCTTGGCGATGGTTTTAAAATTGCCATGAAAGATTTGGAGATTCGCGGCGCCGGAAATATTTTAGGAAAAGAACAAAGCGGCGACATCATGGCGGTAGGTTTTGAACTTTACATAAACATGCTGCATGATAAGTTATCAGAACTAAAAAATGACGTTAAACCTGAAGATTTTGAATGTACAGTAAGCGTTGCTCAAAATTATTTTATACCCGATCAATACATTCCTGATATACGTCAAAAAATGGAATTTTATAAAAAATTAACTTCGGTTACAGATTTAACTGAAATTGAAAATTTAATATCGGATATGCACGATCGTTTTGGTGAAGTTCCAGAGTCTGTCGAAAGTATGTTTATGCAGGAAAAACTACGTTTGATTGGAAAAACCTTAAAATTTGAAAAAATAGTGTATCTAATGATTGATAATAAACCAATATTTTCACTTACAGCATCGCCTGCTATTAGCGCAGGTATTGACAAAATCATTCGTTTGATTCAAAAAGATAAACGATTTTCGTTAGATGAAAGTGATGCCCGTAAAATGAATTTTACCGCATCTGGAAAAAGTTTACTGGCGAATCTCAAAGAAATTAATTCTATACTGGAATATCTTTTATGAAAATTTATTTTCAGCATGTAATATCCTGGTGATACTTTTCAACGTCGCTAAAAACCTGCCCAATAAAAGACCCGTTAAAAACGCAAGTCCAAATGAATTTAGTTGTGCTCCAGAAAGCCAATGACCAAAAAGCCATTTTCTGCCAATTTCTACACTGATGTAAAACACTAGAAAAATTGAACCAATACGATCTAATCGAGAAACGACTTCCTGGGTTTCTTCTTTCCAGGATATTTTAAACATTCTACCTGCAATAAAACCAATGAATAAACCTGGTAATAAAGCCGCTAAAGCTAATATAAGTGTTAAACGGTGTAACATTATATTATAAATTACAATAGAAAACAAGATAAAAGCTATTAGAGAAAACATAAGTAAACGTCGTAGAAGTCTGGACTCAACATGCTCTTTAACAATTTTACTTTTTTTAATAATCTTTATGGTGGTTGACTTCATAATTTACAAACCCATTATAAAATGATTGTCGAAAATGTATATACTTCACGTCAATCGAATTCGTATATTCCTTACCAAAATCTATTCACGCTACTAATCGCTCTCAATAAAATTTATAATAGTTTAAACGAAATGATTTGACAGTGAGTTAGAAATCAAAAGGCATATATGATGAAGTATTGGCTGTTTAAAACTGAACCGGAAACATTTTCATGGGAAGATTTAAAAAAATCAAAAAATAAAACCACAGCTTGGGAAGGGGTGAGAAATTACCAGGCAAGAAACTTTTTTAAAGAAATGCAAATAGGCGACTTGCTTTTTTTTTACCACAGTGTTGTAAAACCTCTTTGTATCATGGGTATTGCAAAAGTTGTTAAAGAAGCTTATCCTGATCATCACCAGTTCGATCCATCCAGTAAGTATTTTGATATTTCAGCTTCTATGGATAATCCCAGATGGTTTATGGTTGATGTTCAATGGGTACAAGATTTTATTCCTCCTGTTGAACGAGAATTGTTAATGTCAATTCCTCAATTGCAAAATATGCATCTTTTACAAAGGGGCTCTCGTTTATCAATTCAACCAGTTGCAGAAAATGAATGGAATACCATTTTATCTTTACAAAATAAAAGTAATAGCTAAAGCCTGGCTCCACACCATTTGCAGTGTCTGGCGTCGCTGTCATGGCCTTCCAGACTGCACTCAGGGCAAGATTGAGTTGAAATATTTTGTTTTAAATTTTGATGTGAGATTTCTGCTGTCACGATACCTGTTGGAATGGCTATGATGGCATAACCAACGATCATTACAAAAGAAGCAAGACCTTGGCCTAGAGCTGTTTTAGGTGAGATGTCGCCATAACCGACTGTGGTTAATGTAACAATAGCCCAATATATACTTCGGGGAATGCTGGTAAAACCATTCTCTTCGCCTTCAATAATATACATTACAGAACCAACAATCACTACAATTGTCATGACGGAGAAAATAAACACAGTGATTTTTCTTCGACTTGCTTTTAGAGCATTTGCCAATACCTTGGCTTCTCCTAAATGATCGGCCAGTTTAAGGATTCTAAAAATTCGTAGAACCCTTAAAATTCGAATTACTGTCAAGTAATGTCCTGAGTAAAAAATTAAACTTAAAAAAGTTGGTAAAACTGACAAAAGATCAACGATACCAAAAAAACTTCCTGCGTACTTTAAAGGGTGCCCTACACTTATAAAACGAAGAATGTATTCCAGTGTAAATAAAAGAGTAAATCCCCATTCAATATAATTTAGTTCGACTCCCCATTTTAGTCGAATCGCTGTAACACTTTCCAGCATGACAACTAAAACACTCACTGCAATACTTACAATAAGGAGAACATCAAAAATTTTCCCAGCAGGGGTATCTGCTTCAAAAATTACTTCATGAACTAATTTCTGCCATTTACTTTTTAGTTTATTTTTATTTTGGTATGCCATATATACTTTATTTAATTTATATTTTAAAAATGAAACGTTATCAAATGTAGTTTTATAAACATAAGCTCATTTAATATTGTCAACTTTAATTCTAAGAAGATAAATTTTAATTCATCACTTCGCTATAAAAATACTCCTTTTATAATTTAATTTTTATCTTTAATTTTTCTAATATTCCAGTTATAATTACTATTGTAAACGCAAATAGCAATGACTTGACAATTCCCGTTATAGATGTTGTTAAATACAACGGAATTTGCCGAATTTGAGGATAAAAAAATATGTATACAATTCCAGGTAGAAGATAACAGACAAGAGTATTTCTTCCTGCGGGCATAAGCCATCTTGCCCATTTTGTATAGTGTAATACATCTGAAATTATATAAACAACAGCAAAAGTAATTAAACTTATACCTGCACATATCGTGGTCCAGGAGGGTGTGCCTAAAATTTTTGAAATACCCCAAAGATGTCTTTCACTAAAGCCGTAGGTAATGGATACAATTGCCAGTAACAGTAAAATGGATGGATATAGCATTTCTTTTTCTGTATTTTTCATCTTTAAAAAAATGACAGATGCAAATGTTCCGCTCATCACAAGAGCATAATTCGATGCGCTGATGATGAATTTAAAGCCTTTTATTTCATAAATTGGATAAAACTCCTGTGCGTTAAGAATGTTCCATATAATTAAGAAAAATGCGCTAACCCATAAGCTTTTACCCGTCATTACATATAAAATTGAAATGAATAAATATGACCATCCAATTAAACCCAGAATACCCCACCAATGTGGAGTCATCCATTGCATATGATTGTAGGTACTTCCATTGTACGTTATTACCAGCAAGGCTAATATAAAAATTCCAATTGACTGCAGCATCTTTACAGGAATGAACTTAAAAACTTTGTTTTTTTCATAATGATTCCAGATCAATAAAAAAGCAATGACCATTAAAACACTACGTTCGTTCCACGAAATGTAAGGTAAATCTTGTCGGGAATATTCGTGGTTAACCATAAAAAATCCCATGATGATCAGTGCAAAACTTCTTTGAAAAATATGGAATACGATTAACTTTCTGGAATCTCCTTTTTTTATACGCGAATTTATAGCAAACGGAATTGAAAGACCAACTATAAAAAGAAATGCGGGAAATATCACATCTGAAAACCCCATGGCATCATCTTCTGCAGAAGTATGTTCAAGCCAGTTTGGAATATCACGTAGCGACCAAAGATCATTTACAAAAACCATCAGCAGCATGGTGATCGCTCTAAAAATGTCTATGGAATCATTACGCTTCATCGTATATTAGGATGATTATGACATATAAGACAGATCGAAAAGAATTTGTTTATCGTAAGGGGTGCCTGAAAATACGTTTGTATTTGAAGGCAGGGGGTAGGCGATCAACATATCTATAAAAACCTGACTACCCCCTTTTAATTTATTATAATCATTATAAATACGTAATATAATTGAAATTTATTTTATTAAAAGTTATATTATAGTCATGAGTAACTTAATAGATGAAATTAAGAAAAATATGGGATCAAAAGAACGAATGATAAGAATTTCAGTTGGTTTAATTTTAGCCGGTACTGGAATTTTTTACTTTGGCGGTAAAAATGGAGAAATCCTTGGTGTAGTAATTGCTTTACTTGGATTATTACCATTGATATCTGGCTTGTTTAATTATTGCCCGCTTTATGCGGCAAGATGGTTTAAAGATAAAAAAACAAGTAGATGATCTTTAACTATAATTTTTAATAAAAAGATGTAAATCTTCTAAGTTATTTTTATCGGGATTATAAATAACATAATCCAATGCATTTTTTAAGTAATTACCGATATCTTTACCTTGAAGACCAAGTTTCATTAAATCGTTACCATTTATATTTAATTCATTTAAGTAAAGAACAAATTTTCCGTGCTTGTATTGGCGTATAGTTTTGATCATTTGATTTAAGATGAAATGATATTGAGTTGATTTACGTTTTAAAAGCGGTGTTTGAATGTAATGACTATATAAAATTTCTTTTATAAATCTTACATGATGCATCCATTCTTCTTGATTTATTTTACTTAATGATGTTTTAATCAAGACATTATTTTCATGTGAAGGTTCCCAATTATCAAGAGCGGACAAGAGCGGTGAAAATAATAAATTTGTACATAGCTTCTGGGTTTTTAAAGGAAACCGGTTTCGTTGAAAAAAACTCTTCATTAAAATATTTAATTCTGTGTTATTGGCGATAACAAAAAAATTATCGTCACAAAATTCCTGATAAAAAAAATGCGCCATATAAATTCCCATTTTTCTTGGCATCGAATGTTCTATGGCCTGCATTAAATTATTCCATCTTGTTTCATTATGATTTAAATGCTGAAAGTCTGGAAAAAAAATATTAAAAATACCTGATTTTTTTAAAGCATTCCAGTAATTGTGTTTATGTTGAATTTTAAGAGTTTTTTTCCATTCGTCATAAAATCTTTCAGGTGCAACTTTTGCTATGACATCTGTATTTTGATTCATAGCGGATTGTGTTTCAGGATCAAATACAAATCCAAGGTTAGCCATCATCCGGCATCCTCGAATTGGCCGTAGTCCGTCTTCTTGAAAACGTTCCATGGGATTACCAATGGTTCGAATAATTCCTGCCTCAATGTCTTTACGCCCGTCTACATAATCAATCAGCAACTTTTGCGATATCTGGTAGGCCATACCATTGATTGTAAAATCACGCCTTAAAACATCTTCTTTTAATGATTGCCCAAAGACAACCGAATCAGGTCGTCTTCCATCTTTATATAATCCATCGTTACGATAGGTCGTTACTTCAACAGGGTGACGTTGAAATAATACCAATATGGTTCCGAATTCTTCGCCAACCGGTATTGTTTTTGGAAATATTTTTTTTATTTGTTCAGGATGTGCATTTGTCGTAAAATCAAGGTCAGAGATTTTTCTGTTTAAAACCAGATCGCGTACAGAACCTCCTACCAAAAACACTTCAAAACCGTTTTCCATCAACATTTTTTCAACGTATCTGGCCGCTTTAAGTAGAAAAGGCGGAATACGGTCAGTCATGTCAATTTTAATGGAATTCATTATGTATACACCAGAGATCATTGTTCGCCTGTACAATAAAATTCAAAGCCAGGCTTAAAATAAATCTACATTATATTTAAAAAATATACGAAGAAGGGATTAATTTCAACAATATAAAGGCAATACACAAAAATAATCCAAATGGAATTTTAGTTAATCGGGCTGTATTCCATTGTTCTTTTCGATAGCGTATGAAAAAATAAATTATAGCGATAAAAGACGCTATTGTTGGTAAAAACAATGATCCAGGAAAAGCCGTTGCAAGACATAATGCAAAAATAAGATGAATATCTGCCAGACCAAGTTTTCCAGGCATAAAATAATTAATGAGGTGTAATAGCGCAAACCATGTGATGGGTATACTGATCCATAAAATAAATTGAATTTTATTATCAATTAAAAAATATTCCATTATTGATAAAATAAATATTGAAAATATTGCCTCTGTAGGTATAAGGAAGTAAGTAAAATCAATACTTGATATAAAGTAGCAAATAAAAAAATAAAAAATCATAAATATAGTTAATATGTGATAATGTACATTATATTTTTTAGTAATGTAAAAAAAAACAAATCCATACATAAACGCAATAGTTTCTTCAATAAAATATGAAATAGAGATATTTTGTTTACATTTCGTACATTTTCTTAACGAAAATAAATAACCAAATACAGGTATTAAATATATAAATGTTATAGATGAATTGCAATGATCACATTTTGATCTTCCCGATAAAATATATTTCCATTTATTGGAAATATTTTTTCTTGATTTTTCATAAAAGGCTTTTTTACATCGACTCGTAAATACATTGGCAAAAGATATGACAGATGCAAATACAAAACCATAATATAAAGATAAAAGGTAGTCGAAAATATCCATTTTCAGGTCAGCCGGGTCTGGACATAAGATACTTTTCTAAATACTCTGAAATATCCTGTATGTTGCGATCTACCATATTTCTAAGCGCATCAGGAATTTGCTGATCTCTGATAACCCTGTAATAGTTTAATGCCTTGGTAATTTGTTTTTTACGAATAAATCGCTGTGCTTTTACAAGCATTGGTTTGTATTTATAATAAGCATATTCAAGAATATTATGATCTTTTGACAGGGCATACTGGTGAGGGATTTTACTGAAATCATAGGTGATTGTAATAAAAGGTGTATCTTCCTGTTCAGGTTCTTTAAGTTCCAGTACCCCGCGAATTTCTTGAATGGGGGGTTTACTTTCTTCTTCACCTTTATCGGATTGGTCTTCATCAATTTCGTCTAATGATCCAATATCTCCTGATGTTTGCAGAATACCTTCGCCAAGTTCTTTTTCAGGTTCTTTGTCTTCATCTGTTAAACCAGTTACTGTCTCTCCTTGTTCTGTACCCTGGGCTTGGCTGGATTCAGATTCTTCACCTTGTTCTTTAGCCTGGGCTTGGCTGGATTCAGATTCTTCACCTTGTTCTTTAGCCTGGGCTTGGCTGGATTCAGATTCTTCGCCTTGTTCTTTAGCCTGGGCTTTGCTGGCTTGAGATTCTTCGCCTTGTTCTTTAGCCTGGGCTTTGCCGGCTTGAGATTCTTCGCCTTGTTCTGTACCCTGGGCTTGGCTGGATTCAGATTCTTCACCTTGTTCTTTAGCCTGGGCTTGGCTGGATTCAGATTCTTCGCCTTGTTCTTTAGCCTGGGCTTTGCCGGCTTGAGATTCTGCGCCTTGTTCTGTACCCTGGGCTTGGCTGGATTCAGATTCTTCACCTTGTTCTTTAGCCTGGGCTTGGCTGGATTCAGATTCTTCGCCTTGTTCTTTAGCCTGGGCTTTGCCGGCTTGAGATTCTGCGCCTTGTTCTTTAGCCTGGGCTTGGTCGGCTTCAGATTCTTTGCCTTGTTCTTTAGCCTGAGCTTGGCCGACTTGAGATTCATCGCCTTGTTCTTTAGATTGTTCTTGGCCGGCTTCAGATTCTTTGCCTTGTTCTTTAGACTGAGCTTGGCCGACTTGAGATTCATCGCCTTGTTCTTTAGACTGAGCTTGGGCGGCTTCGGATCCTTTGCTTTGATCAGCGTCTTCTGTTGTTTTTTTTTCTTTAGAAGAGGGTATTTCAGGTTCGTTTTCAGAATCAACCTTCATTTTACTGGTTTCAAATAATGCTTTTTCTATTTGAAAAATACCATCTGTAAGTTCTTTTAATAGTTTTTCTGTATTGTTTGCCGGCTCTATATCTTCAGAAGGTCGTTTTGCTTTTCCATGTTCTTCATCAGGTTCTTTTACTTTATCAAAAAATCCAAAGGGTTTTTGACTTGTGGGAGATTGTTGTTTATGATCTTGATCAGATAATGCCTGCACCTGCATAAAGCCGAAGGGTATACTTGCAGGTACTTGTCCCTGACTAAATGGAGGCATTGCGCCGCCCATCGGAGCGCCACCCATTTGTGGAGACATTCCGCCCATACCACCCATACCAGAAGGTTGTCCTCCTCCTTGAGGCATTTGAGGTATTTGGGGCATCTGGGGCATACCCATTTGGATTTGAATGGGAGTACTTCCCAGAGGACCAGTAAGTCCGCCCTGGGCTTGTCCAGGGGCATTAGACTGCATGCCCTGGGGTGGTCCTGAGTATGTTATGTCCAGTTGAACTTTAGGAGAAAATGGTTCATCATAATCAGTAAGAAAACCTTGAATGTCTTGAATGTTTTCTTCAATTTTTTCTCTGGAAGATCTAAGTGGTATTTTATTTAATAATCTTTGGTAGATGTCAATGGCCATCTGAAATTCTTTTTTAGAAATAAAACTTTCTGCATTTAACAGAGTTTTAAAATGGTGGCTATACGGGCTGTTTCTTGGAATGATCTCATAGGCGCGATGTGTAACATTGATATTTTTGCCCGGAGAGAATTGTTTTTTCAGTAAATTTGATAACTCAGAACCTTTAGCGCTTTTTTCAGATTTTTCTGAGTTACCGGAATACAATGATCCTTGCATATTCCTGGCCGCTTTTTTGCCGGCAAATGACTTTAACGAAGTATTTCTAATTTTACTTTTTGGAGGCATAATGATCAATATAAATATACTAAAATATTATATTTATATTAATTATTATCGCTCCTATGCTAATGTAAACTTAACCTGAGATCAGTTTTGATTCATCTTCTCTGGCTTTTTTAATCATTTCTTCAGGTAATCCTGAGTCTTCCAGAGATTTTATGTATTTATGATAATAGGTACGAGCATCATTGATATGGTTTAATTTTTTATTTGTAAGAGCCATCATTTTTAATAAAAAAGGATCTTTGCCAAAATCATTATAAGCGATATTGAAGTTTTCTAGCGCTAGATTATAATCCTGATAACCATTAAAATAAATTTTTCCGAGTAAGAGATGGGCGTAACTTTTATTAGCTCCTTTTTCAATACCGGTTTTAATTTTTAAAACAGCATCGTTATTTTTTTTATTATAAAACAAGACCATACCGTACTCTGCATATGATAATCCAAAGTCAGGGTTTAAGTTTATGTTTTTTGTAAACCATTGTTCGGAAGTTTTCAAATACTCATTATTTATTTCATTATTTTCTACACTTTTTTCATATTTTTTTAAATAAACAAGACCCATGTTATGAATAGAGTTCGGATAATTGGGATTAAGTTTTAAAGATTTTTGAAGATAATCTTCAGCTTTATTATAATCTTTTGAATATTCAATATAAAAATTTGCAATTTCCTTATAAACCTCAGGAGTTTCTTTTTTAACTGCAGCTTTTTCAAAAACCTCTCTGGCTTCTGTGTATTTACCTTGATTTTTTAAATCCATGGCTTCAAGATACAGAGCATCATAATTTTTGGAACAGTTAAACGTTAATAAGCTTATAACCAATAAAATAGAGCATCCGATAAATTTTTTCATAACGCAAAAAAACAAATTTGCTCGTTAAGTCAATAAAAAAAAATGACATGTATAAATAAAACCAGGATAAACGGGGGCTATGCCCCCAAGGCCGCACATGGTTGCGGCCTTCCCCCATTTGTAAAACATATTATTTAATAATCAATCATCAATAATGGAACATATTTTATCTATACTGCCTAAAAATCCTGTAGCTCTGGCTCCTATGGATGGATATACTGATATGCCATTTCGAATGATTTGCAGGGAGCTTGGGTCTGCTTTTAGTTTTACTGAATTTGTAGCTGCAGATGCAGTATGCAGGAAAATTGAAAAGACCCATAAAATACTCCAGTACGATGAAGTTGAAAGGCCTGTGATCTTTCAAATTTTTGGACATGATGTTGATACCATTGTAGAAGCTGCTCGTTTGGTTGAAGAAAAAAAGCCGGATGCCATAGACATCAACATGGGCTGCTCTGTTAAAAAGATTTGTCAAAGAGGCGCTGGTGTAGGGTTAATGCATGAACCACAAAAAGTTATTAAATTATTTTCCGCTCTAAAAAAAATAATCAAGGTACCTGTTTCAGGTAAAATAAGACTAGGCTGGTCAGATTCCGAAAAAAACTATATTGAGATTGGAAAAATTCTAGAAGGTGAGGGCGCATGGGCGGTTTTTATACATGCAAGAACTCGAACAATGGGTTATAAAGGTAATGCCTCATGGGAAGAAATTTCTCTTTTAAAAGAAAATGTACAGATACCAGTCTTTGGTAACGGAGACGTATTAGATCTTGCTGATGCCAGAAACAAAATATATCAATATGGCGTAGATGGAGTTTTAATTGGCAGAAAAGCTATGGGAAATCCCTGGGTTTTTTCAGATAAAAAATTAAATGAAATATCATATTTAGAAAGAGTTGGTGTAATTTTGCGGCATTTAGATTTAAATGTTGCCTATCATGGTGAATCTCAAGGAGTTTTATTGTTTAGAAAACAAATTACGAGATATTTAAAAGGAATTGCGTCTTCATCGGCAATTAAACAAAAACTAATTACAGAAACAAAGGCCGAAAAAATTCATGAAATATTAAATAATTTTCAACCTGAGTCAATACCTGTTTTAATTTAAAATTTTAATAATCTTCCTGAGAACGACTGGTAATGAGGAATTCATCAGGTACCTCATGTATTTCTTCGCCAATTTGCACCGCAAGGTGTGCTCCAACGCGTCCCGGACGGCATTTGTATTTGGGTCTTTCGCCCACACGCAATGTAAAGTCATCATGAACTCGAGTGTTTAATTTAATCGTTTCGCCAACTTCCAGATTGATGAACTCCGAAAATGGAAGCATTGCCTCACCAACTTCAACTCGAACTTCTACTTCTACATTTTCGAGTCGATTTTGTATAATTTTCATATTTACTTCTGATTCTCCTCTTCGTATGGAAGAAAACCAGTATTGGGCTGAAAGTTTAGCAATGATAGGTTCAATGGTGATGTATGGTATACAAAGGTTCATCATACCTTCGCTTTCACCGATTTTAGTTTCAAGTGTAATGAGCATTACCATCTCATTTGGAGGTACGATCTGCGCAAATTGTGGATTTGTTTCAATGGTACCAAGTCGCGGTCGAAGGTCAATTACAGTAGACCAGGCTTCACGAAGGTTTCCAAGTATATGTACAACAATACCTTCAATAACGGATAGTTCAATGTCGGTTAATTCACGGTTAATTTTATAATGTTCACCCGTACCGCCAAATAATCGATCAATGATCGTAAATGTAATGGCAGGATCAACTTCTAGAATTGCCGAACCTTTTAGAGGATCCATATTGATTAATGCCAGAGTTGTCGGGTTTGGAATAGAACGTATAAACTCCTCATAGGTTAACTGATCCACACTGGTAACGTGTACGCCAACCATCGATCTCAGTTTTGCAGATAAAGCCGTTGTTGTCAGACGCGCAAAAGTTTCATGCATCATCTGAACCGTTCTAATTTGATCTTTAGAAAACTTGTCCGGTCTTTTAAAGTCATAGATTTTTACTTTTTTTTGTTCGGCCTGTTGAGAAAATTCTTCAGGTTGAATATCTCCGCTTGATATTGCATTTAATAACTGATCAATTTCGTCTTGTGATAGTATATCTGTCATTTTATCCCGCCGTAATTTCTATCCATTAAATCGTCTCATATTTTATAACTGTGTACAATCATTTATTTCGCCAGTTGTGAATCCACACCGGAAATTTGCCATAATTTATCTCTTTCACTTAAATAATATGTATAGATTAAATCTCTGTCAAATCCATCTACTTCTCTCATTGCTTTAACCTTTACTGTTGCATTTTTATTTTCTATATTTTCACTGACAACTTCAAATTTTAACAATTTATGATGTGATGAACCCATTAAATAATTTTTAAAATCTTCAATTACAAGATTTTTTTTATCGTCAGGGGCTCTTATGTATTGTCTTGCCTGATCAGGATAATCTCGTATTATCTCTTTTAAATCTAAATATTTGAAAAAATTTAACCAGTTTTTTTCATATTCAGCAGTTAACATTAAATATATCACCTCTTTGGGAGAAACTTTTAATTCCTGCATGGCTAATTGATGTTCACTGTAATATTTATTTGTTTTATAGATGTTTCCAGAATCTATGTAAATGCTATACTGGTTACTGGAAGGAATATACAGTTGATTGGACTGCTCAGGATTTGGATAAAAATAAGCCATTACATTGAGGGTATTTGACGTTGAATTTATTACATCTTTTGTTAAAAACTCACTTAGATTAAAAGACTTTGTAACAGATTCACCAGGCTGAATGACCATTGCTCTTGCATTATAGTCGGTTGCGGTGTAATCTCCAAAATAAGTTTGATTTTTAATTTCTCTAGATCTGCTTTTTATAGAATCAGTTTTTAATGGCAAGCTTTGCCCCTTATTATCACGTATAATAAATGTAAAATTTTTTAATATTTCATTATTTAAATAAATCGTGATTGGATACAGGCCTTCATTTTTAATCTGACAGTTAATTGAAATAGTTTCATCCGTAAGATATCTGGATTTGCTGGATGTAATGTATAATGCTAAACCTTGACTGGAATAACTTTCAGTTAGATTCCCGCGCTGGTCATATTTAGGCCATCCCTGTGATTGAATGATCGAGGGGAAAGCTACAACGAAATAAACAATTATATAGTATTGTAATTTGTTAACAAATAAACTTTGATTTTTATGTTTTTTAAATTTATGAAGGTAGTGAGACATAACTAATAGATTTTCGGCAAAAAATCCATTTTTATTAATATACTTTTTCTGTAATTAATAATTTATTAATTGTTCAAGAGTTCTTTCCTTATCTTCAGGTCGTGAATAAAGGCGATTATTTAAGAGAGGTCTTTTTTGTTCATTATCAAAAGCCGCATTTACTTTTTTAATAAAATTTTTATCGTAAATCCATAGCATGGATTTATCGATTTTTTCAAAAATAACTATAAATTTATTGGAAAATAATTCAGAAATAAATTTTGAATTTGAAAATTCCTGATTTAATATTTTTTTAATTTTTCTTCGTAATGTAAAAGTAAATTTTTCTCCAAAAAGATTTTCTAAACGATCAAGATTGGTAATTTGAATAATAAAAATGGAGTAGGGGATTCCTTTTTTAGAAAGTATTTTTTCGTGACGAGATATTACATCTTTAATTGCGTGCATTGGATCAGTAATTGATATTTTTAAGTTTTTTTGCGCCTTTTTTAAATAAATGTGGCTTAGATAATACCAAAAATAAGTGATGATTATATTTTGTGCGTAATGCATGTATTCTGTAGGTATATCATTTTTTACATTTAGTAAAATAAAAAAGCCATAAAGGTTACCATGAAAATGTAAAGGCAAAATCCTGCATTCTTTTAAGATGATCTTATCTTCTTTAGATAAATTGCTGCTAAACATCGTTTCATCTAACAAGTTTTCATAAGTAAACCATGTATGGTGTTGCTGGCATTTGAAGATGACTTCATCTTCTGGAGAAAATCGCAAGTTTTTATAACTACTTTCCTGTAATCCTTTTTGAGCAGTGAGAAGATACTCTTCCTTTTCGTTTAAAATAAACAATAGATAGGCTTGAAATTTAAAAAGATCAGTCATATAAGTATTGAATATTTGCTGAGTTTCTTCAGGGGTTTTACCAGATTGTATTTGTTGTTGAAAGTAAAGGTACTTTTGATAAACTTTTTCTCTAGAATTCCATATTTTTTTTTGATTGTTTATGATTTCACTTTTTTGTATTACAGAATGAAATGATCCTATCACTTCACCGAGAAGTTTTAAATACAATAAATCTTCTATAGAATAGTCGCTGGCTCCAATTGTTTTTCCAATTAAAATAAAACCATTTAATTCTTCAATTTGAATGATAGGAATTACAAGTTCGATCTGAAGTGACGTAAATAAGGTATATTCATCACCGACAATATCATTTGATAATTTATTTCCATAATGAATATTTAAATCTTTTTGTAAAATTCGTTCAATTCCTGAACGTTTTGATAAATTAAAGTTTTCAGGAAAAATAAAACCTTTATATGCTTTTAGCTGCATGCGGTTATCATCTTTAATAAAAATTGCCGCCTCTCTTGCTCCGACCTGACCAAGTATATTAAATAATAAAGACTCCCATAGTTCTTCAGGATTATCGGTTAACGCCAATTCTTTGGAGAGTTCAATCAGGTTTATCAGTGCTTCTAAACGACTATTTAATGAATAATCTGAATCTGCAGGTTGTGTTGAACCAGATAAATCGTCCGGTAAAAGATAACGTGAAAGATTTTCTTCAAGTCCAGTTTTTCCAGTTTTAAATAACTCCTCTTTATCTATTTTACCTTTTTTTTTTAAAATATCGAGCATTTTTTCTTGATCAAAAGAAATTTCATCCTGGGCATACGAATTGTAAAAATCCTGGTCATTTTTTAATGCCCCAATTTGTCTGGATGCGTTTCGAGAATTACTTGCTTTGTCTTTTAATCCCATTATAAACCAAGATCTTCCATTACTTTTTGGTACAATTTAAAATACTCTGATTTAGCAAACTTTTCAATTAATTCGTCGGGCAATTCACCAAGAAGATTGTCCAGATAGGCTACAACTTTTTTTAGTTCATCGCGATTTGGCAAAGAAACATTGGACTCTTCATGAAAATTCACTTTACCTTCCTCATCTGAAATCATATCAGATGCATCATTGCTTGCTGATGGTTTAACTTCCAGATCCTGTTTTATTTCAGGAGTTTTTTTGTAGTCATCCGGCGTCAATTCTATTTCCCACTCATTGTCTTCTTCTGAATCTACTTGTTGAGAGGTTTCTTTATAGGCTTTATCAGCATCACTTATTGTGTTACTTGTATTTTCATCATCGCTTGAATTAACTGATTCTGTTTCATCTAAAAGTTCATCATCAAAAACAGGAATATCAAAATTTTCGTTTAATTTTTCATCAATTTCATTGCCTTCATAATTCTTTTGCGAAGGTTCTGGTTCCATTAATGTATTTTCAAGTTCTTCTTCAGAAAGTGTAATAGGTTCATCTTCATTTTCTTCAAAAAAGTTTTTTTCCATCGAATCATCTGTATTTGATTCATTTATTTTCATATCTTTTTCAAATAGATCATCATTAACTTGTTCGATATTATTTGAAGATTTTTCTATTTCACCATTTTTACTTTCATCAGGCTTAAATGAAAAATCAAAGTCATCTTCAAGGCTTATCTCTTGATTAGATACATCTTCTAGAATTATCGGTTGATCTGAGGTTGCGTTTTCAGTATTCGAGAGTGCACTTTCGAGTTCTTCGTCAGAAAGTGCAATTGGTCCTTCATCTGTTTCTTCAAAAAAATTATCATCAATGGAAGTATCTTTTTTTTCATTGTCATCAATATTAAACTCTGTTTCAAAACTATTGTCTTGTGGTTGTTCAATATTGCTTTTCTTTGCGTCTACATCGATGTTATCATGTGGATTATAGGAAAAATCAAATTCATCATCTAAACTTGTTTCCTTTTCATTTGGTTTTTCGTTCGTATCAAGTGAATCAGCAGTCAGGCTTGAAGTTTCCGAGAGTGCACTTTCGAGTTCTTCGTCAGAAAGTGCAATTGGTCCTTCATCTGTTTCTTCAAAAAAATTATCATCGGTGGAAGTAGCTTTTTTTTCATTGTCATCGATATTAAATTCTGTTTCAAAACTATTGTCTTGCGGCTGTTCAATATTGCTTTTCTTTGCGTCTACATCGATGTTATCATCTGGATTATAGGTAAAATCAAATTCATCTTCTAAACTTACTTCATTATCATTTGATTTTTCAGTCGTATCAAGTGTATCAGCAGTCAGGCTTGAAGTATCTGAGAGCGCACTTTCGAGTTCTTCGTCAGAAAGCGCAATTGGCCCTTCCTCAGTTTCTTCAAAAAAATCATCTTCAATAGAAGTATCTTTTTTTTCATTGTCATCAATATTAAACTCTGTTTCAAAACTATTGTCTTGCGGTTGTTCAATATTGCTTTTCGTTACATCTACATCGATGTTATCATATGAATTATTAGTAAAGTCAAAGTCATTATGTGAAATAATTTCATTATCATTTTCATCATTAATATTCAAAGAAGGTATTGAATCGTGATTTGAAGTTTCCAGTTTAAAATCATCATGAATTTCCTCCATGTCTAAATGGAAAGTATCACTTTTTGTTAAAACATCGTCTATCTCATCTTCAGTAAGTTCTAAGTGATTTATATCTTCATGTATACTGCTTGCTTCAGGGTGCAATAGATCTATAATCGGATTTATAAAATTGTTAATTTTTAAAGGCATTTCTTCGATAGGGTCATCAGATGATAAAATATCATATTCAATGTTTAGAGAGTTATTTTTCATACTTAAGCTCGTTTTATTTAATTAATGCATATTTAGCAAGTTCTTGTCAAGTTTTTACTTAAGATCCAACTAACATTTTAACATTATCGACGATTTTTTTACATATCTTAAAGAAGTAAAATATTAATAACAATATTACGAAAGTCTAATATTATTTTTTTTGGTTAATGCAAGTATTAATTTAAAAAAAAATAGACGTATGAAATAATATATTTTAAGTGACATTGAGATTGGATATAAACCGACTAAAAAAAAATAAAAAAGTCAGTTTATTTTTGTGTTTATTAAAAATAGATAAAACACATTATGGGAGTAAAGAGTATTATGATAAAAAAAACAATTACATTTTTATGTTTATTAGGCGTTCTTTCTTTAATTACTCTACAATGTAATAAAAAAAAGAAAGCCGATGAATCCATTGAAAATGGTAAAAATATCTATGAAGCAAACTGTTCAGCCTGTCACGGGATTAGTGGTGAAGGTGATGGACCTGGCGCTGCAGCATTAAATCCAAAACCAAGAAATTATAAAAAAGATGGGTTTAAATATGGATCAAGTATTGAAGAAGTAAAAAGAACAATTAATGAAGGTCTTGAAGGCACGGCTATGCCAAGCTGGGCAGAAGTTTTAACTGATGAACAAATTACTCAAGTTGCAGAATATGTTAAATCTTTAGCAGCAAGTTCTGTAGAATAGAGAATGATATAATAAAATTTAATATGAAAGGTGAATTATGAAAAGTAAGTTATTAAAAATTGGTATCCCAGTTGTACTGATTAGCGGATTTATTTGGGTAATGATGGGCTACCCGCCAAATCCAAGAGTTGGATACGCTCCAATACAGCCTATACAATACAGTCATAAAGTACATGCCGGTAAATACAATATGGATTGTCAGTATTGTCATACTGGTGTTACCATGGGTAAAAAGGCTGCAGTACCGAGCTTGAACATATGTTTTAACTGCCATGAAATTGTTGGTGATAATGTAGATACAGGAGATAAAAAAACGGATGCATTTTATACTGGGGAAATTAAAAAATTGCGTAAATACTGGGAGGACAATAAAGTTCCAGAATGGATAAGAATACATAATCTTCCAGATCACGTACGTTTTTCACATCAACCTCATATTCATGCGCTATTAAAACCAGGTCAAGCTACTAAAGAGGCTTGTAAGCCATGTCATGGCGATATCGCAACTATGGAAGTTGTTGAGCAAGTAAAACCATTGAATATGGGATTCTGCATAAGTTGTCATCGGGAGAATAAGGCATTGGGAGCTCGTGTCGATTGTAGCACCTGCCATTATTGATGAATTTTTATTAAGGAGTGATCAAATTTATGAAATCAAAATATCAAGAAAAAAAAATGTGGCGTTCGGTTGAATCAAAAGATCGAGCAAAGTATGAAAATAAATGGGATGATAAAAGTCAGGAATTTTCTGGAACAGTACAGGAATTAATCGATAAAGGTATCGGTTATAAACTCGACAGAAAAAAATTTCTTGGTATAATGGGGGCTTCGATTGGAATGGCTGGTTTAAAGTGTTCCAGAGAACCAGTTGAAAAAATTATGCCATATCTTGTAAGAGCTCCTGAAGCTCAACCTGGTATAGCTGCTTATTATGCTACAGCATTAACAAGTTCACGAGGTGTAGTTCCGGTATTGGTTAAAACAAGAGAAGGTAAACCGATTAAAATTGACGGACATGATGATCATCCAATCAATCAGGGTGCGATGACCGCAGATGCTTTTTCAAGTATATGGGACTTATATGATCCGGATAGATTAAAATCTTCTAAAATTAAAAAAGGTGATAAACACGTTGATATTTCAACCGCCGATGCCATAATACAGGCAAATGAAGTGATTAATGGTGGACAAACCATTAGAATACTGTCAAGACAGAGTTTTAGCCCTGCAGATAAAAGTGTAATCAATGGTTTTTTACGAAGTAAACCGCAGGCTAAACAAATTGTTTATGATTTTTCAGGTACAATGCAATCCTATGTTGAAGCTCAAAGAAAAAGCTATGGAAAATCAATTATACCTCAATATCGATTTGATAAGGCAGAATTAATTTTATCTATCGAAGGTGATTTTCTAGGTACATGGATATCACCTGAAGTAAATACCAAGCGTTATTCAAATCTTCGAAGTCCTGATAAAAAAATGAACAGACTTATCGTAGCTGAAAGTATGATGAGTCTAACTGGCGCTAATGCAGATGATAGAATGCCGATTAATTCAGGTACTCACGTTGCTCTGGCATTAGGACTTGCCAATTTACTATTGCCTTTTAGTGTATATGCTGGAAACGGTGCAATTTTGGCAGCAGTTCGTGACTATACGCCAGAGAAAACATCCGAAATAACAGGTTTAAATATTGATAAAATCAAGGGACTGGCAGATGAATTAAAAAAGTATGCTGGCAATTCAATCGTAGTTGGCGGCGGTGTTTCCTCAAGGTCTGAAATTTCAGGCGAATTAGAGATTGTGATAAATCTATTAAATTCAATTCTTGGAAATGATGGATCAACAATTTTATCAGACGTACCGGCTGCAGATTTGGATAGTCTTGCAGGTAATTTTGAATTAAATAATTTAATTCAAGAAATGAACAATGGAAAAGTTGATGTATTGATTCTTGATCGTGTTAATCCCGTTTTTGATCTTCCTGCGGATTCAGGTGTTTTAGAAGCATTAAGCAAGGTTAAAAATGTAATTAGTCTTTCATATTTTATGGATGAAAGTACAGTTAAGTCAAACATTGTAATCGCTTTGAGTCATTCATTTGAGTCATGGAATGATGCATACACAACAGGTGTGTACACAATTGCTCAACCAGTGTTGCGTACATTGTTTGATACACTTTCTCCTGGTGATGCATGGTTGCATTTACAGGGTTCAAATATGAGTTACTATCAGTTTATAAAAGCAAATAGTGCACCATCGTATCTTTCTGGCAATTTTGCAAAATTATGGGATCAAACTCTGGCAGATGGTTATTTTGTTAGCAGAAAAACTTCAGGGTACTCTGGAGCTCGTGGTTTTAATGCAAATGCACTGGCTGGTGTTGGGAAAACACAAAAAGATGCCTCTGGATTTACTTTATCATTGTATGAAAGCATTCAAATTGGTGATGGACAGGGCGGTAATAATGCTTTCCGTCATGAATTACCTGATCCAATTACTAAAATCGTATGGGAAAACTTTGTTGCGGTTTCTACAGAGGATGCTAAATCGAATGGATGGAGAATGGGAGATATTTTAAGTTTAAAGAATGGTGAAAAAGAAGTTCATATTCCATTGTATGTACAACCAGGTATCCCAAAAGGCAGCGTTGCCATTGCTATTGGTTATGGTCATGACGAGCTTGGAAATATTGCGAAAGGTTTAGGCGTTAATGCGCTAAAATTAGCTAAATTCTCAAGTACAGGAACAAAATATACTGGTATTCTAGTATCCGTACAAAAAGTAAAAGGTGGTTATGAGCTTGCAACTACTCAAAGACATCATGAAATGGAAGGTAGAGCTCTTGTTCGATACGCAGAGTTAAAAGATTATAAAAAAGATAAAAGAGCTGGTAATCATGAGCATAAACTGGAAGGAAAGGGTTTGTATCCATTACAAAACTATGCCCTCGAAACCAATTCAGACGTGTATAAATGGGGTATGACTATAGATTTAAGCAAGTGTACGGGTTGCTCTGCATGTGTTATGAGCTGTTATTCTGAAAATAATATACCAGTAACCGGTAAATCAGAAGTATGGCGTGGTCGTGAAATGAGTTGGTTGAGAATTGACCGTTATTATGAAGGTGAGCCATCTAATCCAAGTACACATTTTGCGCCGGTAATGTGCCAACATTGTGAGAATGCTCCATGCGAAAATGTTTGTCCGGTAGGAGCAACTTCACATAGTTCAGAAGGTCTAAACGATATGACCTATAATAGATGCGTTGGAACAAGATATTGTTCTGACAACTGTCCTTTTAAAGTAAGACGTTTTAACTGGTTTGAAAATCAATATGGAAAGTTAAAAGATCCAATGCAAATGTCTTTAAATCCTGATGTTACTGTCAGAGGTCGCGGGGTTATTGAAAAATGTTCATTTTGTGTACAAAGAATAAATGAACAGAGACAAATGGCCAAAAATGATGGTCATAAGATTAACGAAGATGACCTGAAGACAGCATGTCAACAGGGTTGTCCATCTAATGCGATTACATTTGGCGATTTAGGTGATAAAACCAAAACGGTTGCACAATTAGCTGCAACTGAAAGATCCTATAGAATGTTAGAAGAGGTAAATGTTAAACCTAGAGTTAATTATTTAACCAGGATTATGAATAAAGGTTAACAGAGTACGGAAGGAGAAAGTATGAGTGCACTAGAAAATGTTTATAATATCGGTAAACCTGATAGAGAAATAGATAATGATATATTAAAACCTCTTGAAAGTTTTCCTACGAAATTATGGTATATAGCTTTTGGTTTGGCGACAGCTGGGGTTGTGATGTTTTGGTCAATTGCTGGCTATAGTTTTGTCAAAGGTCTTGGAATTTTTGCTATCAACACGCCGGTGGGTTGGGGATTTTACATCATCAACTTTGTTTTTTGGATAGGTATTGGTCATGCTGGAACGTTAATTTCAGCAATTTTATATTTATTTAGGCAAAGATGGAGAACTACGATCAATAGGGCAGCTGAAGCAATGACGATTTTTGCTGTAATGACAGCATTAACATTTCCAGTTCTTCACTTAGGTCGACCATGGTTAATATTTTTCTTCTTTCCGTATCCTAATGAGAGAGGACCTCTATGGGTGAATTTTCGTTCTCCTTTATTGTGGGATGTTTTTGCGATTTCAACTTATTTTACCGTTTCTTTGATCTTTTGGTACATGGGGCTGGTACCTGATCTTGCGACAATGAGAGATCGATTGGTCAATATTGAAGCAAAAACTAAATTAGGTAATACGTTATTGAAGCTTCGAAAAAATGTAGTTAATATACTTTCCATAGGTTGGGTAGGATCGGCGAAAACATGGATTCATTATGAGAAAATGGTGTTAATTCTGGCAGCTATTTCTACACCTTTGGTATTTTCAGTACACTCGATTGTATCATTTGACTTTGCTACTTCAGTGATTCCTGGTTGGCACGCAACAATATTTCCGCCTTACTTTGTTGCTGGTGCGATTTATTCGGGATTTGCAATGGTGATGACAATTATGATTATTTCAAGAGAAGTATTTGGTTTAAAACAATATGTCACCTTAAAACACCTTGAAAATATGGCTCTCGTAATTTTACTTACGGGAATGATGGTATCTTTTGCATACACAACTGAATTTGTCATGGCATATTACAGCGCCAATGATATGGAGCAGTATGTATTTTTAAATAGATTAAAAGGTCCGTATGCTTGGTCATTTTGGACGATGTTTACATGTAATGTTGTTTCGCCACATTTTATGTGGTTTAAAAAACTGCGCACAAATATATATGTTTTATTTGCAATATCCATTGTGGTGAATATTGGTATGTGGTTTGAGAGATTTGTTATCATCGTTACATCTCTTCACAGAGACTACTTACCATCAAGCTGGGATTTATACGTACCAACTTTTTTTGATTATGCCATGCTGGTTGGATCATTTGGTTGGTTCTTTTTTTGGTATCTTATATTTGTACGTGCATTGCCACAAATAGCGGTTGCTGAATTAAAGGCTGATGAGGCTGGCGATAAAGCAAAGGGTTTTGGTCACTAACAATCAGGTTAGTCTATTGATCAAAAAAACTTGGGAGGAAAAAGATGACTAGTTTTGAAGATGTTAAAAAAGGATTATATCGATATGAGGAACCTGATAAAGGTTGGGTTATCGTAATAAAAGATGCGGAAAGCCTTATCAAGGGCGCAGAAAAAGTACGAGATGCAGGAATAAAACGATTCGACTGTTTTACTCCTTTTCCAATACATAATTTACAGGAAGCCATGGGATTAAGCCGATCGTGGGTGCCATTTATATCAGCAATTGGGGCATTAACTGGCGGTACATTTGCGTTTTCTTCAATGACATGGATTGATACATCTAGTTGGCCAAGGATAATTGGCGGTAAGCCGCCATTTTCATGGCCCATATATCTACCAATTACGTTTGAATTAACAGTATTGTTTACAGCCTTTGCTACGCTTGGTATAACATTATATCTGGGAAGATTGGGTAAAAGTTCAAGAAGGCCAGTAGTAAATACTGTTACATCTGACGGTTTTGCAATTTGGATCGGCGACGATATGAGTAAGTCTGATGTTGAAAAGTTACTGCAGGGACTTTATACCGATATAAATCCTGTTAAAGTATAAACAAATAAAACATGAGGATGTGAGATTATGAAAAAAATAATAATACTAATACTTATAGCGAACGTGGTTAGCTGTAACTCTATAAGAAGAAAATTCCATTATTTTATGGATATGGCGTATTCCCCTGCATTGGACAGTCAAAAATTTGATGCAATTGGAAACAGACCTGGTAATCGATTTCCGCCAGATTATACCATTGCACATAAGTTTTTAAATGCAAAATTTAATAGAACAATACCGGGAGCTTATGTTTTAGATGAACAGGATATTACTTATAATATCAACGGATTTACAATAACGTCAAACCCTGATGAGCAGGAAATTGGATCACATATGATTAGCAGTCCATTAAAAAGTGATGAAGCTACATTAGAACGTGGTAAGCAAAGATTTAATATTTATTGTTCACCCTGTCATGGTTATGGCGGAAAAGGTGACGGACTTGTTAAAGCAAAATTTGACAATATAAAAGCAATAGCAAGACCAAATAAAACAGAGCCGGTTAGAACCGAAACCTGGAGTGTAGAAAGAATCTTTTTAGTAACTACAACAGGAATTAACGTAATGAAAAGTTATGCTACCCAGGTACCAGAAATTGACAGATGGGCAATTGCGCATTATGTTAAATATTTACAAATAGAAGCAATGAAATAAAGGGAAGGCAAATCATATGGAAAAATTTAAAGTACCTCTTAAGTTAAATAATATTTTTTATGTACTTATTGCTATTGGTGTAGCAAGTTTATTAGTCGGGTTTATCGTAGATTCACAAAGGGCATGGGCGGGTTTACTTGTCACAGCGTATTATATACTGGGTGTAGGTTTATTTGGCGGATTTTTTACAGCGTTACATTTTGTATCAGGTTCTAAATGGTCTGTGGTATTTAGAAGGGTACCGGAATCCATGTTGTATTTAATTATTGTAGCGGCTGTATTGGTTGCTATTATTTTAATATTTGGAATGCATAATTTATATGAGTGGACTCACGAAGATATTATGAACAATGATCATATATTACAAAGAAAATCAGCATATTTAAATAGACCTTTTTTTATAATTAGAGCTGTTGTATATTTAACGTCATGGTTTGCAGTTGCCTATTATATGAGAAAGTTATCTATCAAGCAAGATGAAGGACATAATGGACCATCTCGAGGAGTACTCGCTGCAATAAGCGCTGCTTTTCTAATTATTTTTGCTTATTTTCTTGAAGTCGCATCTATGGATTTAATTATGTCATTAGAACCACATTGGCAAACAACTATGTTTCCCATGTATTGCATGGCAGGAATTTGGTTTACAGGTTTTGCCTATGTAATATTAATTACAAGCGCTATTAAAAGTAATGGTGGCTTAAAAAGTATGAATGAAGAACATTTTCATGACCTTGGTAAGTTCCAGTTGGCCTTTACCGGTTACTGGGGTTATGTTGCTTTTTCACAACACATGTTAACCTGGTATGCAAATTTACCAGAGGAAACAGTTTATCTTGAAAGACGTTTACATGGAGTTTGGGCTTCATTTACAGTATTTTTATGGTTAACACATTTTGCATTACCATTATTAATACTTCTTTCAAGTAAACTGAAAAGAAACTATGTTATGTTATCAAGAGTAGCAGCATGGAATATTTTTATAGGATTTGTTGATGTAGTTTGGTTAGTTTATGGTGGAATTCAAGAAAATAATATACATGGATTTCCATTTAAATGGATGGAATTCGGATTATTTTTGGGTGCAGTAGGTATAATCGGTTATTCTGTATTAAATGCTTATGCAAAAGTAAACCCTGAACCTGTAGGCGATCCTTTTTACCAGGAATCGGTACATTTTCATCAAAAGCATTGATTTTATATCGCGGGCGTGGTGTAACGGTAGCACAAAAGCCTTCCAAGCTTTTAGAGTGGGTTCGAGTCCCATCGCCCGCTATCAATTTAGATAATAATATGTTCACTGGAATCGTTGAAGAAACTGGAAAAATAATTGACATCGATGAAAAGAATGATGGTAAAAGAATCACCATTAAAGCCGATTATGTATTACAAGATTTAAAAAATGGCGACAGTATTGCTGTTAACGGTGTCTGCTTAACTGTTGAAAAAAATAACGGCAGTCAGTTTACAATTTTTTCTGTACCAGAAACATTAAAACTAACCAATATAGGTTTATTAAAAACTGGAAGTTTGGTAAATCTTGAAAGAGCTTTACGAGCAAGTGATCGATTGGGTGGTCACATTGTCCAGGGTCATGTAGAATCTATGGCAAATGTTAAAAATGTTGAAAAATATGAAAATCATTGGGATGTTACCATAGAAATTTCTTCTCCGTATTTAGTTCCGAAAGGTTCAGTTGCCATAGATGGAATAAGTTTAACAATACATGAGTTGCAGAAAAATAGTGCCCGATTTCAAATAATTCCAGAAACCATTAAAAAAACAAATATTCCTGACTGGGTAGCTGGCTATAAAGTAAATATTGAAACAGATTATCTTGTAAAGGCTTTAGACACCATAACAAAATGGCGATCATTAAATGATTAAATTATGTAAATTTCCGTAATGTTCTTTTATCGGGAACTAAAAGTTCTAATAATAAAGATCCAGGATTGTGTGAGTCGATAATGTTTACATAGTCAAGATTACTAATTTCGTCAATGATCATATTTCGCAAAGTATAAGTACCTATTCCATGAACAACTTCAACCAATTCAAATCCTCTAAAAAAATATTTTTCCAGCTCAGCCCTGAAGAAATTTTTTGCTTCTTCATATCTCATTTTTCTAATATATATACTATGGACAGCGCTCATGTTTAGTTTAAACCGTACATTTATTAATATATTTTTTATATTTGTAGTGACAATAATAAATTATGATTCTATTTTTTCTGTCAACAGTCCAAAAAATAATATAGATGGCAGAAATATTATAATTTTATGTTTTCATGATATAAATGGCGATGGTAAATATTCTATTTCGGAAGAAGAATTTATTGAAATTCTTGATATGTTAAAAACCAAATACGAAGTATATTCTCTTAAAGACTGGTATTTTAAAATACAAAATCATGAAAAATTTAAAAAGCAGCCAATTGTACTAACTTTTGATGACGGATATGCATCTATTTTTTCTATAGCTATTCCGCTGTTAAAAAAATATAAATTTGGCGCCACATTTTTTATTTATCTTGAAAAGTACGAAAACCAACCCTGGATATTTAAAGAAATGGCTTCATTACCGGATAATTTTGAAATTGGGTCACACTCATTTTCTCACTCGGATATGGAAAAATTATTTAAAAGTAACAAGAAAAAATTTTATAAAGAAATATTTTTATCAAGAAAAAAACTTGAATTCTTGATTGGTAAAACAGTTGTTTCCTGGGCATGGCCATATGGCGCATACACTAAAGATATGATTCAGATGGCAGATGAAGCAGGCTATAAGATTCAAGTAAATACTGATTATAAAAACACGGAAAAAGAAGCAGAAACTACTTCATTTAGTCGATACACTGTACAAAATCCGGATCCTGTTGATCAGACAAGAGAAATTTTGTTGAAAAATTCTTCTTATCAATAAATAACCATTCATCATCTCCTAAATAATAGGGAGTATTATATATAAAAAATGCATCGGCTTCTTCAGATTTTTTACGTGAGATATTAACTGGAAAAGCTTCACTAATATTTACAGCCTGGTTGGTACTTAATAAATAATTATTTCCTTCATTATTTTTTTGAAATTTTGAATGTATTGCATATAATTTTTTTTGTCTCTTTAAACACCAGTTTGCAGTGATCATTGCACCGCTGTTCATTCCACCTTCCGCAAAAATGGTACTCTCTGATATCCCTGCAATTATTCTATTTCGATTGATAAAGTGATACTTTCTTGCTGGAGTTTTTAGGGGATATTCGCTTAATAATAAAACTTCAGATTTTTTATGCATTGCCTCTTCGAATAAGTATGCATTTATTTTGGGTGATCTAATATCCAGCGATTGTGCTGCAACTCCGATCGTACCTCTTAAATAAGAATTGGCATGTACAATTGTATCAATACCAATTGCAAGTCCTGACGCAAGAGTAAAGCCTTGTTTAGAGAGATAATAGCAAATTTCTTTAACCCAATGAATGGTAATGATTGATGGTTTACGAGTACCGACGATTGAAATTAATGGTTTTGATAATATACTTAAATTTCCGATATAAAATAATGCAAGGGGAGGATTTAATGATTTTTTTAATAAAACAGGATATTCATTTTCTATAACTGTGATTACGTTAATATTACAATCTAAATGATTATTTAATGTTTCTTTTGCATTTTGCATCATACTGATAAATTTGTTTCCAAATAAAGTTTCTCCAACTTTAATGAAATCTAATTGATCGATAACACTCAAGTTTTTAAAAATCATTTTACCGGATTGACCTGCAATGTGCAATGTAAAGCAGGCAATGATCTGACTGTATTTGTTTGTTTTATCCATATAATATATTTATTATAATATTGTTATAATTTTTTAAAATATTTTACACTAAATTCAATAATAAATAATAAATAATTTATTAAAGTAATGATATTATTGACAATTCCTCAATTTTATAAACAAGGTTGTAGATAGTATGGCCAGCTTACGGCACACGCAGCAATTTATTGCCCTAAAGGGTTTATTTTAATTAAAATTAACATTAATCGATATGAATTTTTATATGTAAATTTAAATAAAAGTGTTTGCATTAAAAGTTACTTTACCGTTAATTGTAATATTAATGAACAAAAGTCCGGAGAGTATTAATTGAGAGTCAGCATTCGATGGAAAGTATTGATGATGATACTTTTGTTAATTACCATAGTTCTTGTTTCTATCGGAATATTTATAACAAAAAAGCAGGCAGATGAATTAAAAGAAAGCATGATTCAAAATGCCAAAAATGATGCTAGAAATTTTGGTTTTCGCTCTGCCAGAGCAATCCTGGATAATGACGATCTGGCTATATCGGATAACCTGCAAAGTATGAGAAATATGCCCGGTTATGTGTTGGGGCATGTGCTAAATCCAAAAACAAAAGTTGCGACAGTAGAGTTTATCAATAAGTCTTACAGTGATGAAAAAGCATATATTGAAAAAACAATAAATCAAGTAACAGAATCAATCTGGACCAATTTATCAAAATCAAATGAACCTCATTTAGATCAATTAGATTATCAAAAACGCGATGTTAAATTATTTGTAATATATTATCCAATTTATCATCCTTTTATCAAACAAGATCCGCCTCTGCTTGGTGTGGTACAAATTGTTTTATCTAACGAAGTTATTAGTGAAAGAATTAAAAAAAATGCAAGACAACTTATCATCACCACCATAGGATTTTGGTTTCTCGGTGGTTTTGGTTCGTTTTTTTTAAGTCGTTTGATTGTCAGGCCGATACGAGTACTTGTTGATGGGGCAAAAATAATCGGAGAGGGTAACCTGGATTTTAAAGTGCCTGTATTAACTAATGACGAATTAGGTGATCTTGCTAAACAGTTCAATACAATGACTGAGGGGTTAAAAAATGCTCAACAAGAAAAAGAAGAGCAGTTATTAGTAAACGAACAAATCAGACAGGCAAAAGAAATTCAAGAGGGAATGAACCCATTAAACATGTTGGATAAAAATGAATATCAGGTAATGGGCTATACAAGAGCAGCAAAAGGCGTTGGGGGTGATTATTTTGATTTTCAAGTACTGCCTAATGAAAAATTAGCATTACTTATTTCAGATGTTTCAGGAAAATCAATTTCTGCATCGCTTGTAATGGTTTTGATAAAAACTGTTGTTGTTACATATATTGAATTATTTCATAAAATTAGATGCGACGAGATATTAACAGCAATCAACAAAATCATGGCAAAACAAGCGCATATCGACAAGTTTGCAACAATGATGTTTACGATATTTGATCCTGAAACAAAAACAGTTCAATTTGCAAATGGCGGTCAAGGACCTCTATTTATTTATCGGGCACAAGACCATGTATGCACGCTTTCAAAACAAACGGGTTTACCGCTTGGAATTGATGAGGACAATATTTATCATAATTCACAACTTCAACTTGCAACAGGTGATATGGTTGTTCTTTATACTGATGGTGTTTCAGAAGCATGGGATAAAGAAAAAAATGAATTTGGTGTTCATCGTTTAAGAGAGAAAGTAATTGAATATGCGCCGCTTAGGGTTGATGAAATTGTAAAAAAAATAGTGGTAGATATAGATAATTTTTCTTTTGGTACAGAACAACATGATGATATGACTTTAGTAATATTAAAAGTTAAGTAGTATTTAATAAAATAGTGATTGTTACATCTTATAAGAATAAAAAAAATAAACACAGTGTAAAAAATATGTCTAAAAATTTAAAAGTAAGGGGATAAAATAATGGGTAAAATAACTTTAAGTGGTAAAAATGTAATAGTTACAGGTGGTAGTAAAGGAATTGGATCCGAAATTTCAAAAGTTTTAATTAAAGAAGGCGCAAATGTATTTATTATTTCTAGAGATGAAAAAGCTATCAAAGCATTAATAAAAGAAATATCTGTTGAATTTCCAAATGGGAACATTTCAGGTCATTCAGCTGATATTGGAAACTACAATCAAGTAAAAAAGGTTGTAAAAGATATCGTTAAAAAGGCCGGTAGTATTGATGGAATTATAAGTAATGCAGGAATGGCAATCCCAAAATACTTCGAAGATACTCAAATTGTTGAATTCGAAAGTATAAATAGAGTAAAATACCTTGGAGCAGTATATATTACTAAAGAAGTTTATCCGCATCTTAATCACAATGGTTTTATTAGCTTTACTTCGTCAGTAGTTGGTTTTATGGGAGTATTTGGATACAGCTCCTATGTTGGACCAAACTTTGCATTGATTGGTTTTGCAGAAACACTTATGCAGGAACTTACGGATAAAAATATTCAAATTAGCGTGCTTTGCCCACCAGATACAGATACTCCTGGTTATGAAGAGGAGGAAAAAACGAAACCAATTGAAACACGTTTGCTTTCAGGTAAAGTTAAACTAATGA
This sequence comes from Spirochaetia bacterium, assembly GCA_029857955.1. GTDB lineage: Bacteria > Spirochaetota > Leptospiria > Turneriellales > JAOUFE01 > JAOUFE01. The sequence continues at coordinate 100,092 of JAOUFY010000002.1, read as the reverse complement.
GTGCTGAAGAAGTCGCAATTCGATATATAAAAAAATTAAAAAAAGGTAAATTTATCATTACTGTTAATTTTGATTCTTCGTTATTTTATTTTTTAAAATTTATGATGCCGCAGCTTATGATTAAAATAATGACTTATATGGTTAAAGGTATTAAGAAAAAAAATAAAAAATGAAAAAATTTAAATATTTATTCCTTCTAATAGCTTTATTTAACTTTTCAATTATTGCACAGGAAGAAACTGAAGTAGAAGATACTTTCAACAGTACCCCCGAGATTAAATTATCCGAAGTACCTGTTCTTGAAAAAAGTCTAGATATGTCAGGAGGAGCAGCACTCCGTTGGAAGTTAAACATTGGTGATATCATTGAGATCAGAAAAAAATCAATTCAAGATATTAAAATTACAGGTGAAGATGAATCAAACAAATTGTTTCAATCCACTAATATTCAGCGCGATGTTATACACCGTATTATTTTAAATACAATTGGAATTGATCAACAAAATGGTTATTTAGTTGAAGGTTCTTTTCATAGTCAGGTTAATTACAATCAAAACCAAAGTGATTTATATCAAGAAGAAGATAGTCAGGAATCAAGTTTTTATATTCAGCCGCGAGGTACATTTATTGTTCCACCAGGTAATTATATGCCAAATGTAAGAAATATTCCTGTTTTTCCACTTGAAAAAGATCCTAATTTTAAAAAAAATGAATTAAAAGATGGTGATACATGGGTATTTCCTGGATTTGAAATTATGCGTGTTGATGAAATTGAGCAGGTGCCTTTAAATGTTAAATATGAATATAGAGGAAGTAGAAAAATTACAAATAAAGGCGCTGTTAAGATATTACATAAAATTTTATATAATATTGAATTTAATCATAAATTTAAAAAAACACTTAAACCAGATAATCCTAAACAAATGTTTGGTTATGTAAGTGCAAAATTACTATGGGATGAAAAGGCTGGAATTCCATATTACACTACCGAAGACTATAATCTGGTAATAATGTATAATAATGGTGTAAGTCATGAATTTAAAATAGTAAGTAAAACAAATTATTATAAAAAGGAAAAACTCGACCAGTTGAAAAAAGAAGAAATTCGTAAAAATTTAGAATATAAACTTGCTCAATTACCTGAAATTAATGTAAGTGTTGAATCAACCAACAAAGGTATTTCCGTTCAAATTCCTGATATTTTATTCGATACAAATTCGTCTCAACTTTCATCAGAGAGTATTGCTGCTTTACAAAATATAGGAAAAATTTTAAATCCGTTTTTAAAAGATCACCAACTTTTAATTAAGGGACATACTGATAACGTTGGAAATATAAAATTTAATGAAGAGTTATCTAAAAATCGCGCTTATTCCGTTGCCCGATATTTAATTAAGAATTTAAAAATACCACTTGAATCATTATCATATGAAGGCGCTGGATCAAAATTTCCTGTGTCAGATAATGATTCTGCATCTGGTAGAAAAAAAAATCGCAGAGTTGAAATTATTTTATTGGATAATTAATAATTAAATAGATAAAACTTGATTTAATTATTCAGGTTTTATCTATTAGTTATTTCATTTTATATTTTTTCTTGAATTTATCAACACGTCCTGCTGCATCGACGAGTTTGGTTTTTCCAGTAAAAAATGGATGACAATTGGAACAAATTTCAACATTTATATTAGCTTTGGTAGATCGTGTAATATGTTCGTGACCACACACGCATTTAATAACTGCATCAACATAATTTGGATGAATATCTGGTTTCATATAAAAACAGAGAAATTCCTGAAATCATACCGTCAATTATTATTTTTTTGATTGTCATAGCTCCTAAAACATGAATATTGTCATCATGAAAATAGAATTTAAAAATGATGCATTAAAGTCAAAATACGCTCTTATAACGTCTGGATTTATTCTTGGCGGTTTATTGGCCGTTATTCTTGATCAAATATTTAATCTTAAACCTGTTTTTATAATTGGCGATATAATCGGCGTACTTGAGATGCTGGGACTTGCTGGAGCTCTCGCTTTTAGTGTTGTAATATTGGAATTTGTTAATTTTCTGGGTTTAGATCGACATAAGACAATGGGGATAGTTCTTGGTTTAATTATTTCGATTGGATTTATTATAATGGATTATACGAAAGTCCTTAAATCTATTGAGGAATTCAGTATTGATGCCAGATTTAGACTATCTTCATTTCAAATAAAATCTAAAGATGTTCAAAGTGGTGTCATAGAATATACCAAGAATCCAGATGCACATCCGGCAATTGAAATTGTTGGTATTGATCAAAAAACTGTTAATGCTTATCAGGGATTTCCTTTCCCTTGGCGATATTATGCAGATTTTATGGGTGCAATGGAAGGCTCAAAAGTTAATACAATTATGTTTGATATTTTCTTTATGGATCCAGTAAAAAATGATTATGGAGTTTTATCGCTTATTGATGATGTTAGAGCTAGAGTTTTAAAATCTATTTCAAAAGGATACTATGAATCTATCAATGTAAGTGCAAATCAAATCAGTAATGCAAGTTCTACACTTAGTAATCAAATGTCGATCAATAATAATGTGGTTATGGATTATACTTTTGAGTTATCGCGATTAGCTGAAAAAGATATTGATATGTCAGATTATCAAAAAAAAATTGATATATTAAATCGATATGAAATTATTAATGTACTTCCCAGTAAATATGATAACGATCAAGAATGGGTTAATCATCCAGAACCACCTATACCGGCAATAGGTAATGTCTCAAAAGGTATAGGTTATGCGAACATTCGTAAAGAGCAAACCGGTGTAAATAGATCAATTCCTCTTGTAATTAAATGGAAAAACAAGATTTATCCATCTATTGATTTAATACTGGCTGCAAGATATTATGGGGTTGATTTTCAAAAAGATATTGAAGTTAAACTTGGTGAATATGTAAAAATTAAAAATATACCTTCAGTAGTCAGAAAAATAGGAGTTGACCCAAATGTTCCTGAACACGATATTATGGTTAAACCTAACAAAGAACGTACCATTACAATTCCTATTGATCCGGAAGGGTTTATGGGAATAAAATTTATTGGTGGACCATGGTCATTTCCTAGTTGGTCGTTTGTAGATCTAGCAACTTCAGAAAAAGGTGAATTTGGAAGAAACGATCCATTTGCAAATAAAATATTATTAGTTGCCATATATTATGCAACCGGTGTGGCATTTGATATTCATAATTCTCCTTTTGGAGCAGTTGCTGGAATTGAACATCATGCAAATGCATTAAATACAATATTAAAACAAGATTTTATACATTATGCAAATCATCCTGTAAATTTTATGATTTATCTAATAATCGGTTTAATTTTAGGTTTTGCTGCTCCTAGATACAATATAAAAACAGTGCTTCTTGGAACGGCAGTTTTTGCATTTCTATTTACATTTGAAGTTTTTTTTGCATTTAATGTTTTAAATTACGTGCATGTGTATTTTACACCATACATACAAATCGTGATAATTTTAATTGCAATTACTGGATATAAGGTTTTAACTGAAGAAGAAAATGTTAAATATATTCGTAGTACATTCTCCAAGTTTGTTTCCAAAGATATTGTTAACGAAATGCTGGCAAACCCTGAAGCAATAAAGCTAGGTGGTGCAAAAAAAGAAATCACAGTCTTTTTTTCTGATATTCGCGGTTTTACTACGATGTCAGAAGCACTTAGTCCTGAAGATTTGGTACAATTGTTAAATGACTATTTATCGACCATGACAGAACTTGTTATTGATTATAAAGGTACTGTTGATAAGTATATGGGAGATGCTATTATGGCTTTCTGGGGAGCTCCTCTGGATTTAAAAGATCATGCATATTATGCGTGTGTTGCTTCATTAAAGCAACTTGAAGCCTTAAAAATTCTACAAGGAAAATGGGCAACTCAGGGGTGGCCAATCATTGATATCGGTATAGGTTTAAACACTGGTTATGCCGTAGTTGGAAATATGGGCTCATCTCACAGAATGGATTATACTGTAATGGGAGACACAGTTAACCTTGGATCACGTCTTGAAGGTACAAACAAGGTTTATACAACTAGAATTATAATATCTGAGTATACTTATGCACATGTAAAAGATCGGGTTATTGTAAGAGAACTTGATTCAATTCGAGTAAAGGGGAAAAAAGAGCCTGTTACTATCTTTGAATTGGTAGATATTGTTAATCAATCCGATTATGATAAATACAGAAAAATTATTGAGTAAAAATAATTAAAAGGTTTTTTGGATTTTAAGTTTAATTAACTTAAAATCCAAACTAAATTTAGTTATTATAAGGCGTATACATCTGCTGATTGAATCTCGTTGACTTGAATAATAATGCCTTTTTCTTCACCAAAATATTGAATAACTTCATCACCAATAATACGTCTTTTACCATTTAAAGCAACACGTTTTCCATTTTTTAATGTAAAAACAATTTCTAGATTTCTATGCTTTAAATATTTACCAAGACTTTTTCTAAAATTCTCATCATGATTTTTTTCCATGTGTACTCCGCTTTAAAAATTAATTAATGTTAAGATGTTTATTTTATTCTTAACTTTTATATTATCGGAATACGACATAATTCCTGAAGTAAAATAATTTAATTATTAGAATTAAATTATTTAGCATTTACTGATTTTTGCATAAAATTGAAAAAATTATTACTTATATTAAATCAATATCTTTTTCATTATTAAACCTTTCAAGAATTACACGCCAAAGGTGATCGCTGATATCCCTCATTTTCTTGGGTTCGGATAGATGACGCAGAGTTAAGTGTATTGTTTCATCACTAAAACTGACATATACTTTCGGTTCTATCTTATTGTATTTTATTGAATATTTTTTTTCAGCATGAGTTAATCTTGTATCTGATTTGTATATGTGCTCAAGGTGCTCATTTGATAGTAACTCTAAAAGCTTTGATGCTTTTTCCCAGTTGCTGTTTTTAGTTACTTTAACTTTTATCTCATTCCAGCATAATGAGAAGTCTTTACTTGCATTAATCAGGGGATTAAGAAATAACATTGCATTTGGTATTCGGATAATTCTACCAGTGCTTTGGCCTCCGGAGTTCATTTCTGTTACTTCAATCATTGAAAATTCTATCATCCTAATATCAATGACATCCCCATTAAACTCTTTTAATGTGATTCTGTTACCGACTTCAAATGGTCTTCGAATGATAATATAAAACCAACCCGCAATATTTAATAATACTTCTTTAAGAACAATTACAAGTCCGGTTCCAATAATACTAAATAGTGTAAAAAAGGTTGTTAAGTGCGGAAGCCAAATGATAAAAATCATCACTGCCATTAAAAAGCTCGAAAGATAATAACTTTTTTTTTCCCAATGAATATCTTTATTGGCTTTTGTACTACGAATTGTTTTTAAAAAAATAAAGCGAACAAATAATATAAAACTGATAGTTATCAGCGATAAAAATAAATTAATTCCATATGGTAAAATAAAGGCCTTAAAGGCATCAAATAACTTATCTTCAAACATATTAACATATTTTATAATTTAAACATGATAGATATAAACATTTTTAAAAAATTTAAAACTTATTAATTTTTTATAATTTATTGAATTATTTGTTGTCATTTTCGAAAAAAAGGTTGTCCCTGTAAGATCATATTGATTATTCAATTTATACAGGAAGGCAAATGATAACTGAAACTGCTGATAACGAGAAATCATTAAAAATACAAAATAAAAAAACAATTCATCATTATAAAAGAACGATTCAAAGAGATTTTAAGATTGAAGAGCGAAGTACAACTACTATTTTACATGGCGGTTTATCTGTTATAGCTGATAAGTTTTTACAAAATTCGTTAATTGGACTTGGTTACAAGGTTCAATCATTACCAGTTCCAGATATGCACGCTATGTCATATGGTAAAGAATACTGTGATACAGCATTATGTAATCCAACATATTTTACTGTAGGTAATTTAATTTTATTTCTGGAAAATCTTGTTGAATCCGGATTATCTAAAAATGAAATCATTGAAAACTATATTTTTGTAACAGCAGGTTCGTGTGGTCCGTGTAGATTTGGTATGTATGAGTATGAATATGAATACGCACTTGAAAATTCCGGATTTAAAGGTTTTCGTGTTATTGTATTTCAAATGGCTGGAGAATTTTATCAGGGTGATTTAAATTCAGGCCTTAGGATGGATTTTGAGTTCTTTCGTTCGATTTTAAATGCAATTATACTATCAGATCATTTAAATGAATTGCGTTATATGATAAAACCATATGAAGTTGAATCTGGTAAAACGGAACTCATTATTGGTGAATGTACTGACATTATAGCAGTTTATTTAAGGAATAAAAAGCCTCTTCGATCTATGTTAAATCATGAAGAATTAAAAAAGGTTTATTTTGAGAAAACAAAAAATATCTTTAAGCAATTATTTGATCGTGATTTAAAAAATGTACTTAGAGTTTGTCATAAAAAAATAAATTCAATAGAATTAAACTACTTACAAATTAAACCTATAGTGAAAATAACAGGCGAATTCTGGGCCCAAAGTACTGAAGGAGACGGAAATTACCATATGTTTAAATTTCTTGAAGATGAAGGTTGTGAAATAATTGTAGAACCTGTTAGCTCATGGGTAATGTATTTACTTTGGAGCTCTAAATATTTATTTAATGAAAAGTCAATGACAAACTCATTAGGTCGAGTTACATATAAAAAACCCATAAAGTATTTAGTCTCACTTTCGGATAAAATTTATAAAAATTTTTATTACTATTTAGGAATATTCCTCTATAATTTTCAATATAATAAAATTGGTAAATTACTTGGTCAAAACTATAGAAAATTAACTCCTGTCGGTAAGTTGGCTAAAATAGCTTCGAAATATATGGATGTCAGATATGAGGGGGGGGAAGGTTTTCTTGAGGTTGCTAAAAATATATATTTTACAAAAAATAACCTCGCTCACATGGTTTTATCTCTTAAGCCATTTGGTTGTATGCCTTCGACAATTTCTGATTCAATTCAGGTTAAAGTCATGACGGATTTTAATAAAATGATTTTTTTACCTCTGGAAACTTCGGGTGAAGGTAAAATTAATGCTCTGTCAAGGGTGCAGATGGCTTTAAGTGAAGCTAGAGAACGAGCAATAAAAGAATATGAAATAGCACTTGAAAAAATACCAAAAAAGATTTTAAAAAAACTTAATGATAGAAATAACTATATAAATGCTCTTAAAAAATTACCTTATGTTGAAGGTACTGCTCTAAAAGCAATAATGTTTATAAAGTCAATTTAACAAAAGTATCTAAATAAATTTACCAATGGAGTTTATCAGTGGAAGAGAATAGAAATTATCTTGGTCTTGATGTAGGTTCTACAACAGTTAAAGGCGTTTTAATGAAATCTGTTGATAATTCTCTTCAGGTCATATGGAAATGCTATGAACGACATGAAACACGTCAAGCTGAGAAAATATTAGAGTTTTTTCGCGAATTAGAAGTTTTATTTCCATCTATTTTTTACCCTGAATCGCCTTTAGTTGATATTTTTATTACCGGTTCTGGGGGTAATTCCATTAAAAATCTGGTTGGAGCTTATTTTTATCAAGAAGTATCTGCAGTATCATGTGCTGTTGAAAAACTTTATCCAGAAACAAAATCGGTCATTGAACTTGGCGGTCAAGATGCTAAAATAATATTGTATAAAAACGATAAATCAACCGGCGAAAAAAGAAAAATGATGACTATGAATGATAAATGTGCAGGTGGAACCGGTGCAGTTATAGATAAAATCTCATCAAAATTAAGACTTTCATTAGATGATCTTTCTAAAATTCAATATAGAAATACAAAATTACATCCAGTAGCCGGCAAATGTGGAGTGTTCGCCGAAACTGATATAAATGGTTTACAAAAACAGGGAGTTGGCTCAGATGAGCTTATGGCTTCATTATTTGAAGCTATTGTACAACAAAATTTATCTGTTTTAACCAGGGGAAATACTCTTTTACCTGGTGTTATTTTACTTGGTGGTCCTAATTATTTTTTACCAGCTCTTCAAGATGCGTGGAAATTTAATTTATTAAAAATCTGGAATGACAGAGGAGTTAATTTAACTTCATTTGATGGAATCGATGAAATGGTTTCAGTACCGGAAAATGGTAATTATTTTGCAGCAATAGGCGCAATATATCAAGGAATTAAAGATAAACTAACTCGTAAACCTTTAATGTATAAAGGTACGGGGTTACTTGAGGAGTATATTAATAATCGTGAAAAAATTTTAATTCAGGGTAAATCAGCATTTTTTAAAAATGAAAACAAATCAGACTTTTTAAAAAAATATATGTATGATTATACGAATTTGCCATCATTTGTTCATGGTGAAACAGTAAAAGCAATTATTGGAATCGACAGTGGTTCGACAAGTACAAAGGGCGTATTATTATCAGAAAGTGGTGAAGTAATAGCCATGAGTTATATGTTATCAAAAGGTAATCCAATTGAGGATAGTAAAAATATCTTGAATTCATTACGACAAAAAATTGAGGAAAATGGAGCCAGTATTGAAATTACTGCAGTTGGAACTACTGGTTATGGAAAAGATATTTTAAAAGAAGTTTTATTGGCGGATGTTGCTGTTGTTGAAACAGTTGCCCATACATTGGCTGCGAAACATTACTATCCGGAAGTTGATGTAATTGTAGATGTTGGCGGACAGGATATAAAATTAATCATGCTTAAAGATGGTATTATTAAAGATTTTAAGTTAAATACTCAATGTTCCGCCGGGAACGGTTATTTTTTGCAAAATACAGCGGAAAACTTTGGATATAAAGTAGAAGATTTTGCTGAAATCGCATTTAGCGCAAATAAAGTCGCAGAATTTGGATATGGATGCGCAGTTTTTTTACAAACTGATATCGTTGATTTTCAAAGACAGGGCTGGGAAGGTCCTGAAATTATGGCAGGACTTGCTGAAGTATTACCTAAAAATATCTGGCAGTATGTAGCTGGAATATCTAATCTTGAAATGCTTGGTACAACTTTTGTATTACAGGGAGGTACTCAAAAAAATGCTGCTGCTGTAAAATCTCAAGTTGATTACATTAAGAAAAAGTTTAAAAATTCAAATAAAACCCCAGAGATATTTGTTCACAAGTTCACTTCGGTATGCGGAGCAATTGGAGCGGCGCATGAAGCGCTTTTCATGCTTAAACAAAACTCAAATTATAAAACATCATTTATTGGTTTTGACCAGGTTACAACCATTCAACATACCACTACGCATAATGAAACAACTCGATGTGATTTTTGTAGGAATAAGTGTATTCGAACTTTTATAAATATTACATCTTCAGGATTATCAAGGCGATTAATAATTGCACCATGCGAAAAAGGTAGATTTGAAGAAATTAATTACGCACGGAAAGTTCAAAAAGAAATGAATTTACTTCGAGAAAAAAATCCAAATTTAATTCAATTTGCAACTAAAAAGGTATGGGAATCAAACAAGGATATTGTTAGAGGACATATTCATTTTTTACATAAAATGGAGTCAAAAAAAATATTTAATAAACAATATGAAAATATACGAAAATTAAGAAAGAACTTTAAACTAGGTTTTCCACGCGTATTAAATCATTATATATTACAACCATTCTTTAACGCATACTTCGAAACACTTGGTTTTGATTATCAAAACTTTTACTTTAGTCAGTATACTAATGAAGAAATGTATAAAAATGGTTCTAAAAGAGGTTCGGTAGATCCTTGTTTTCCTTCAAAAGTTTCATTATCTCATGTAAACGATTTACTGGATCGTTATGGTGAAAAGCTAGATTACATGATTTTTCCCATGATAGGTTCGTATCCTACAGGTATGCAAAATGTGATCGATAATAAAGCATGTCCAACTATAACAGGAGCTCCTGAAATGGTTTATGCGGCGATGACGAAAGAAGAAGATTTATTTCAAAAAAAAGGGATAAAATTTTTAAAGCCATATCTTAATATGGATGATTATGGACTTTTGGAAAAACAACTTTATAATCAGTTTTCAAAAATTTTTCAAATATCAGATAATGAAAACAGAATTGCAATAAGAGCTGGGTTTTATGCTCTTAAACATAATAAAAAATTAATGGAAGCGCAGGGTAAGAAGATTATTGATATGGTAACCAATGAAAAAAGGGTTGCCCTTGTCTTACTTGGGAGAGCTTATCATAATGATGCTGGTTTAAATCATGGAATATTTGATTTATTTGTAGAACGAGGGTACCCGGTAATTACAATGTCTTCATTACCTACCGATTTAAATTATATTGAAAAATTATTTATAAATGAAGAGGATTCATTAAACGTAGATGATGTTTGGAAAAATTCATTTTCTGCAGGTAGTACTTTGAAAATATGGGCTGCTAAATTTATTTCCAGAAATCCAAATTTAATTCCGGTTGAGCTTTCCAGCTTTAAATGCGGGCATGATTCTACATTATATTCAACTATAGAACGAATTTTTGAAAAAGCTTCCAAGCCATTTTTTTCTTTTAAAGATATTGATGAAAATAATCCATCAGGTTCAATTAAGATAAGAGTAGAGACAATAGATTATTTTTTAAAAAAATACATTGCTAACCTGAGAAAAGATAATACTTCAGATAATTTTTATAAACAGACGATTTCATCTGACCTTGTATCCGTAAATTCATGAGTCGATATTTAATTCTAATTAAAAAGTCCATTCAAATTCAGCTGGAATATAGAATGACTTTTTTTATTTCTCTTCTTTCAATGGGATTATACTATATTGTCCAGTTTTCTATCGTAGGTTTTACAATTATGAAATTTCATGACATACAAGGGTGGAGGCTGCAAGAAATTGCATTTTTATATTCTTTTGTATTGGTCGCACAGGGTATAAATACAATGATCTTTGGCCCTTTGGTTCGTTTTGATGAAATTATTAGAAAAGGAGACTGGGACTATCTTTTGGTTAAACCATTGCACCCGTTAATAACATTATTGTGTATGCAGTTTGATCCTTCAGCTATTGTTCATTTTGTGTTAGGAATTGGATTCTTCTTCTACGCGGCTTCAAACATGGGCCTACATTTTAATTTAATTAATACCATTTTCATTATTCAAATTTGGTTGGGCGGATCATTTGTTTTTGCCTCTATTCGAATTTTTATAGCCTCGATTGCTTTTTATGCGGTATCCATTGAATCACTCGTTCATTTTTTTGTATACAGCTCTAAGGAGTTTATATTGTATCCGATTAATATTTATAAAAATCCGATACCTTTTGTCTTAACATTTATTTTTCCAATTGCTTTTGTTAATTTTTATCCCAGTCATTTATTTATTAATAAAAATGGACTTTTTTTTGAAGGTTTAAAATACATGTCACTTCCAGTCGGGCTTTTTTTGTTTCTTTTATCTTTATCCATATTTCGTATTGGTTCAAAGGCATATCATTCAACCGGTACATAATGTTGTAAATATTTTTCGGTTTAAATTATTTATATAAAGTTACTAGAATTTTTTCATAATCTTTTAAAATAATTTCTCTCATTGTCTGGTCAGTAATTTGAAACAAAAGTATAGTTAATGCTGATTTTTTTTCTGCAAAACTTTCATTGCCTGAAAGTATATTTATTGACTGAGTATATATATTAGATGCTTCATTTTTATTTAATTTAATTTTCGGATCGTTTGTCAGTCTATGACGAATAAAGTTTAGGATTTTAGAATAAAGTTTTACTTCTTCAGTTAGCTGATAAAGCTCGTCTTTATTTATATTTGTTGAGGCAGCAAACATCATAATTTCCTGTCCCCAATTTACAGATTCACCTTTTTTTTCAGAATTGATAAGGCTGTTAATTTTAAGAGCTCCCTTTAAATTACTGTTAAGATTATTGTACCAGTTTTGATACCCTGCATTATCCTTATTTTTTGTAAATTTTGCTATATTACTTAAAATACCTGCAAATGATTTTAAGGTTATTATATGTTTATCTACAGGAATTTTATCTTTTGATTCATCAATAAAGTGTTCATGTGACAATTCAAGAGGGGGGCATTTGTTAAAATGTATTTGTAGATCTCTTAATAGTTTTTCACCGGGAGGATCTTGAAGAATGTTCTCATTTGTTTTTAGCGTTGCAATATTAATTGCATTATCATTCTCTTGAGAATCATTTTGTTCGTCATCAAAATTATTGATTTCATTAAATTCAAAGCTTTTAAAATCAAGTGGTTTAGCATTAATAAAAGAGTTACTGAGTGAAGATTGAAGAAATATAAAACCCGGTGCACCTTCTAATGTCGAAGCTACAAATATTTCTTTTTTATTTTCCTTAACTGAATTAATTTTAATTATTTCATCAGGTTTTGCTTCCCCATCCATCTCAAGAGGAGGTGATTTTAAAAAATCCTGTGCATATATTTTTAACATTTGGTTTGATGGTGCCCAAAACGGGTTATCAAGTATTTCTTTAGATTTTTCAATTTCTTTATTTATTAATGCTTGTTTTTCTTTTTGAAGAGTAGTAATGAAGTATTGTCCCATGAATTTTTGAAATTTTTCAATATTGGATTCATTTATAAATCGGGCTAGATCAGGTAATTTTTTTAAATAATCTTCAACTTTTTTAAAATTTTGGGTTATAAAACTTTTTAATGAATTATTTGTTTCAGCAATGGAAATATCGTTTTGTTTTAAGACTTCTTTTAAATAATACAGGATTAATCTGCGAGTAGTTATAAAATATAATTCCTGCTCGCCATCTTCAGTTAAATTAAAATTACCGTCTGGTGATTTAGTTATTAACTCTTTCATGTTTAATTTAATATTTATGTAAAATCATGAATGAAATAGTCGATTGCAAAACTATATACTTTTGGACCAAGACCGCTGATTACACCAACGGCGCAGTCACTTAAAAAAGAAATTTTTCTAAAATCTTCTCTCTTGTATACATTACTTAAATGAACTTCAATAAAAGGAATTGAGACACTCAGCAAAGCATCACGAATTCCAACACTGCTATGGGTAAGTGCAGCTGCATTAATCACTATACCTTTTGTTTTTTGGGCATCTAGTTTTTGAATATATTCAATGAGTTGTCCTTCATGATTGCTTTGAAAAATATCAATTGAAGCCAGTTTATCAAATTTTGTTAAAATAGTTTGATTGATTTCATCAAGAGTTAAGCTACCATAAATACTTTTTTCACGTTTTCCAAGCATATTTAAGTTTGGTCCGTGAATAATGCTGATATTTACAGGCATGTAAACTCCTTAAGTGTTTTCCATATTATCGGAATATCTACAGCTTCTGGTGACATAGTTTTACCTATCTCTTGTAATAAAATAAATCGAATTGATTCGTCAGTGTTTTTTTTATCACCCTTCATAAGATCGATTAAAATATTTAAGTTATCCTTGGGATTTAACAAAGGATTAATTTTTAAAAGATCATTAAAATCATGTATTAAATGTAATTTTTGAATCATATTTTTAATTCTTTGAAAATCTTTTTGATGTAGACCTTTTTTTAATGAAAGAAGAGCGGCAAAAATAATTCCAACAGATACAGCTTCTCCATGTTTTATATTTGTATAGTTATAAAAACTTTCAAGAGCATGCGCAAGAGTGTGACCCAGGTTTAAAATTGCCCGACGACCTGATTCTTTTTCATCTTCTATAACTACATTTGCTTTAACTTGAACACTTCTGAAAGATAGTTCTTCTAAAATAGATTCATTTAATTTAAAATCATTGCGAGTTTCATAATTTAGAAAATAAATTTCATGATCCTTTACAAAGGAAATATGGTCATTGATAAGCTGAATTTGACCTTCCATGTATGCAAAAAAGTTTTGATCAACAAGTAATGCAGATTTAATTACTTCGCTTAAACCACATCTAAACTCACGTTCACTTAAGGTTTTTAAAAAATTTACATGAATAAAAACGCCTTCTGGTTGATGGAAAGTGCCGATCATGTTTTTTCCATGTAAAAGATTTACACCGGTTTTACCTCCGACTGATGAATCTACCATAGACAGAAGAGTTGTAGGAATCTGGTAAAATGAAATACCGCGCATGTAGATGGAGGCTAAAAAACCTGTTATATCTCCGATAACTCCACCGCCAAATGCCCATAAAATTGATTTTCTATTGGCTCCATATTGCAACAATTCATCAGCAAGTTTCGTGATTGTTGTAAAATTTTTATGGCTTTCTCCATCTTCAAGAGGGGTTAAAATATGACAATTTCCAAAAATTTGATGAATTTCATTCTCGTATATATTAAATAATGTGTTATTTGTAATTAAAAAATGTTTACCATTTGCTGTCTTTTCTTTAATTAGTTTAGCAAGACTTGAAAAATCGTTATTCCAAATAATGGGATAGTTATGATTTGGAAGTTTTACATCTAGAAATTTCACTGTCGTTCATTACAACTTTTGCTTCTATCCTGTAAATGAAAAATGGTTTTTCAATTTAATACCTGGAATTTGTTATATATATTATTTTATGTATAACTTAAAAATCGCAGGTTATTCATTTAAAAAAACCATCTATATTTATAATTGTTTTGTTGATAGCTTGTCTTTAATTTAAATGTTTGACTGAAATATGAGATATTCAGCGCATTTTCGTTGTATTAATGGATGTACAGATAAAATTAGTTTAAATACTGTAATATATCGATGTCCAACATGTAATAATTTACTTGAAGTTATTCATGATATGGATGCATTAAAAGACAGATCGTCTCAAAGCTGGATTTCGTTATTTAATGATCGATATCGTTCTTCTGAATTTCCTTATGGCTCTGGTGTGTGGGGCAAAAAAGAATGGATTTTGCCAGAAATTGACAGTGAACATATAGTATCTATGTATGAAGGGGCGACTAATTTATTTCGATCACAGCGTTTAGAAAAACTTTTTAAACAACGAGAAATATGGGTCAAGCTATGCGGTAATAGCCACACAGGATCCTTTAAAGATTTAGGTATGACGGTTTTAGTCAGTCAGGTTAAATCAATGATTGCAGCTGGTCAACCTATTCGAGCAATAGCTTGCGCTTCAACAGGCGATACTTCTGCCGCTCTAGCAGCTTATGCAGCGAATGCTGAAATTCCAGCAATTATACTTTTACCTAAAAATAAGGTGTCTCTAACACAACTTATACAACCTGTCGCAAATGGAGCTATGGTTCTTGCGCTAGATACTGATTTTGACGGATGTATGAAAATTGTTCAAGAATTAACCTATGAAAAAGAAATCTATCTTGCAAATTCTATGAATAGTCTTCGTATTGAAGGTCAAAAAACAGTCGGCATTGAGGTGATTCAACAGTTAGATTGGAGAGTTCCAGATTGGTTTATTATACCTGGCGGAAATCTAGGAAACGTATCTGCTCTGGGAAATGGTCTACTTATGCTTCTTGAACTTGGTCTGATTCAAAAACTTCCAAGAATAGCTTTGGCACAGGCAGAAAAAGCAAGTCCTCTTTATGAGTCTTTTAAAAAAGGGTTTGAAGAATTTAAACCGGTAAAGGCTCAAAAAACATTGGCGTCAGCCATTCAAATAGGTAATCCTGTTTCGGTTAATAAAGCTATAAAAACACTACGAAGATTTAATGGAGTCGTTGAACAAACCTCTGAAGATGAACTCGCCAATGCATCTGCTCTGGCAGATTTTTCCGGTTTAATGACAGACCCGCATACGGGAGTTGCTCTGGCAGCATTGCAGAAATTGAAGTCAAGTAATACAATTCAACATGAAGAAACTGTTGTAGTCATTTCTACTGCAAATGGTTTAAAATTTACCGATTTTAAAGTAAAATATCACGAAAATACTCTCGATGAGGTAAATGTAAAATATCAAAATATTCCTATTGAAATTGAAGCCAACATTGATATTGTTAAAAAGTTAGTTCATAAAAAAGTCGAAGAATTAATGAAACATGGTCTAGAATAAGGTGAATGATGGGCGAAAAAAAGATAATACTTGAACAAGAAGCAGGGGAGACTACAAAATCGGTTCATGGCGGTGAATACGAATTTAATGATAAATACGCAATAACTACTCCCATTTACCAAACTTCAACATATACTTTTGAAAATACAGCTCAATTACGTGATTTTTTTGAAGGTCGAAGTCAGCGTATAAGTGAATACGGGCGTTATGGAAATCCAACGCAGGAAGTTGCTGAGGATAAATTATGCAAACTTGAAAATGCAGAGGCTGCACTTTTATTCCCAAGTGGTATGAGCGCAATTACAACTGCAATTTTTGCAATTTGTAAAATGGGAGACCACATTGTCATAACTTCAGATTCATATCGTCGTACACGCCAGTTTATTCGACAGATCATGAGTCGTTATGGAGTTGAATTTACACTAACAGAACCTGATGCCGAAAGTGTAGAAAAAGTTATTAAAAATAATACCCGTTTAATTATATCAGAAAGTCCAACAAATCCGTATTTAAGGGTAGTCGACTTTGAAAAAATTGTTGCCATTGGACATAAACATCGTATAAAAATAATGATAGATTCAACTTTAGCAACTCCATTTAACTTTAAACCACTTGACTATGGAGTTGATATTGTTACACATTCTGTAACAAAATATTTATCAGGTCACAATGATGTACTTGCCGGAGTATTACTTGGAAAGTCTACCATCATATCAGCAATAAAGGAACTTCAGGCAATTATTGGGGGTATTTCAGATCCAAATTCCAGTTATTTAATTATAAGGGGATTAAAAACTTTCCCGTTACGTATGCAACGACAAAATGAATCAGCGATGATCATTGCCAATTATCTTGAGAAGCATTCTAAAATCGATAAAGTTTGGTATCCAGGATTAAAATCGCATCCGGATTATGAAATTGCAAAAAAATATATGAAGGCATTTGGCGGTGTAGTATCCTTTCAGATTAAAGGTAATCTTGAAACGGGTACTAAATTTATTGATTCGATGAAGATACCTAAAATTGCTCCATCGATTGGTGGAGTTGAGTCGTTAATTGAACAACCCTCATTGATGAGTTATTACGAATTAACCACTCAAGAAAGAGAAAGTATCGGGATTTATGATAATTTAATTCGATTTTCTATTGGTATTGAAGATACAGAAGATCTGATAAAAGATTTGGATCAAGCGCTAAGTAAAATATAGTTTATGAAGTCAGATATTATAATTGAATTGAAAAATACAATACTTGAAACTATTGGAAATACTCCCATAGTAAGAATTAATCATTTAACCAGACATTTACCAAGGGGTATTGAAGTCTGGGCAAAAATAGAGGGTGCAAACCCGGGAGGCTCCGTAAAAGATCGACCGGCAATGCAGATGATTATGGATGGCATTGAATCAGGTGAATTAACATCTGATAAAGTTATCATTGATTCAACCAGCGGTAACACAGGTATTGCTCTTGCATTGATTGGAAGCGTATTAAAAATACCAGTAACTCTGTGTATGCCTTCCAATGTATCTAAAGAACGTAAGACTAAAATTAAATCTTATGGTGCTGAAGTAATTTATACTTCACCGATGGAAGGTTCTGATGGCGCTATTTTAATGGCAAGAGAAATGTACGCAAAAGAATCTAAAAAATATTATAAACCAGATCAGTATGCAAATCCATCCAATCCTAAAGCTCACTATATATCTACTGGACCTGAAATTTGGAATCAACTGGAAGGAAGGGTAACCCATTTTGTTGCAACTATTGGAACAAGTGGAACGATCATGGGCACAGGAAAATATCTACTTGAGAAAAACAATCAAATTCAAGTCTATGCCGCAGAACCTGACGATGCATTGCATGGTTTGGAGGGATTAAAGCATATGGAATCATCACTGGTACCTGAAATTTATGATCCTTCATGGTTTAGTGGAATCATTGAGGTTCCAACAGAACCATCCTATGAAATGGCCAGGTTATTGGCAAAAGAAGAAGGAATTTTTTCCGGACAATCTTCAGGTGGAGCCCTCTGGTCTGCTCTTCATCTTGCTGAAAAGTTACATAAACAGGGAGTACATGAGGCTGTTATTGTTACGATACTTCCTGATTCAGGTGATAAATATTATTCAAAAGGACTTTGGGACTAGCATCCATCGACTGTGATTAATAAATTATCTGTTTTTTTTTTCATTCATTATAAAAAAAGAGGTTTTGTTATTATAATGGTAACTTTTACCATTTTAATATTAACTTTTATTTCTGTTTTAAGCATTTATAAGCAGGCATTTGCTGAATATAATAAAGTAAGATTAAGATCAGATTATGTAAAAGCCAGGTATTTTGCGCAAAGCTGGATGGTTTTTGCAGTAAACATCCTTAGTAAAATACCAGAAAATCAATTGTATATGTTTGGTATTTTTGACGGTCCAAAACCTTTTTCATACAATAATAAGGCTCAAGTGATCATATCAATTACTGATGAAACTGGCAAAATAAATTTAAATTATCTGGTAAATAATAACTATACTGATCAAAGTGTGAATATGGCAATTCGTGAAATGTTGGATCGATTGTCTGAATCAATGGGAATCAGCTATGACAGATGGGATGCTGTGATAGATTGGATCGACGATAACGATATAAAAATGCCATTTGGATATGAGAAGCAAGATTATGCTTTAATGAATCCGCCAAGACGAATAAAGAATTCATATTTACATTCAGTTGAAGAGTTGATGTTTATTCCAGGTTTTGATACATGGACACTATATGCTGACAGACGAACTGATGAAGAAAAGAGAAAATATTCAAAAGATTTCATGACCGAAGAGGAGTTAATGACCATTCATGACTCAGACTTTATTCTCAGTAATAATATAACAGCCTATATGCCGGAAAAAACAAATGAGGGTGATTGGAAAATTAATATAAATTCAGCACCATATCACGTTATTTTAGCATTATCTGAATTTATAACCCCGGAAGTTGCCAGGGCAATTATTGTAGAAAGGATTAAAAATGGCGGATATTTTTCAAATATTTCTGATCTCGAAAAAATATCACAATTACATTTACCAACTGTTGGAAAAATAACGTTATTGCAGGAGATTGCCGGAAGAATCAATTATAGCGGTAGAATATATAAGATAATTGTCGATGTGTCAGTCGGTTCAAAAACTGCTCGAGTCATGGGCTTTTATGATACCAATGTGAAAAAAATCATTAGTTATCTGGAATAAAAAATGAAAAAATTACCTGTCATAATTGAAAGAACAAATACTCATTTGAGAGCAATGCCGTTTAAATTAAATAATTTTGGTGGAAATTTCGAACAACCTAAAAGTTATCAATTTGAAAGTAATGATTTTGAAAGTCAAAATGATGAATTAAATTATTTTATAAGAGAACATTTTTTTGAAAATACGGGTATTTATATAAATGTACCCATTGAAGAATTAATATTAAGAGAATTTACATTACCATTTAAAGGACGAAGTAAAATTAAAGATTTATTACCATTTGAGCTTGAATCACAACTGCCATATGAAATATCTGATATTTTTTATGATTATCATGCTTATCCTGATGAAAATGAAGAAAAAACGCATATCATTGTAACGGCTTGTCGAAAAACTTTTCTTGAAAAATATATTCAATTTTTTTTAAAAAATGAATTAAAACTAAAGGGAATATATGTACCAGGCGATTCACTACTGCAACTTACTTCATCTCTTGAAGAACCAGTTGCATGCATTCTTTATATGTCGGGTAATTACTCAATATTTTTAATTGTAAATCAGGGTGTTTGGCAATTTTCAAGATTAGTTCCCCTGGGGTATGAACGATTATTTTTAGATATATCCAGGAAGTGGAAAAAAGATACGCAAGAAAGTAAAAAAATTTTTACAGAAATACCTGTTTCGGATTCAGATATCGTTGATTTTGAATATTATAAAGAAAAATTTAAATTAAGCAGCGTTAAATCAAAAGAACTTGTAGAGTTATTGACTCAATTCAGCAAAAATGTAAATCATGAATTAAACTCTACTTTAAGAAAATTTTATACTGACGTATCTTCTGTAAAGAACATTGTACTTATGAGCGATTTAGAAAATCAGGTTTTTTTAGAAAACATACTATCTGAAAAAATATCTCTAGGTATAAACCCATTTCCATATGGACGAACGCCGATTTCTTTAATCGGTCGATCTTTTATTATTCCTGTTGGAATGGTAAATGCCATTTCATCTAATCAATATTTAAATTTATTGGATTCTAATCTTAAAAAATTATTTAAAAAACGTAAAGATCATTCAGATAAACTTATGTATGCTGTGTTATTTTTATCATTTGTATTATTTTCCAGCTCATTTGTTATAAATATTTTGCAAAAGCAAAAACATTATTCAATAATTCAAAAGAAAAAAATTGAACTTTTTACGACTCTATTTAATAAAAAACCTGATGATCAAACATCCATTACAACCCAGGCTTCTATGTTGGTTGACGAGCAGAAGAAAAGGTCAGAGGTCTATAAGCTTCAAAGTAATAAAATTAAATTATCATTGATACTTTATGAGTTAAATAAAAGTTTAATTAAATCATCAAGTATACAAATAGAAAGATTTGTATACTCAAACAATATAATTAACATAAATGGAAATGCCATGGATTTTAATGAAATTAATAATATCAAAAGTCTTATAACAGTTAATCCAATTTTTAAAGAAATTGAGATGAAAGAACAAAGAACCTATCTTTCAGCAGATGGAAAAAACAGGGTTAGATTTAATATAATCATAAAACCTAAAATACAGGAAAATTAAATGAATTTTACTTTAAGAGAAAAAAGATTTATATTTGCTGGTTTGATATTTTTATTTATTTTAATTATTTATTTTAGTTTTAATTATTTAAACGATCATATTTTTTCTCTTGATGCAAAAATAAAAGAAGCTCAAATAGATGAAGCAAATATGATTCAGTACGGTAAAGAATTTAAAAAATTAGCTGTACTTAGGACTTCTGATAAAATTGATCTTGATCCGATGATTCCCCAGATTGAATCTCTTTTGCAAAAATATGGCGTTAGAAATAATGCAACATTACAACCTAGCGACAGTATAATAGAAAACAAGTTTTTAAAAAGACTGGTCAGCATTGAATTTAAGGAAATTGATGCTTCAAGTATACTCAATATAATTCGTGAATTAGAAGATCACAATACAATACCATATACCATCGAATATTTTCAAACAGTACCCATAACCAATAAAGCCGGTATATACAGAATTTCGATGAAAATTGCTGCATTTAAAAATAAAGAATAAAGTTTATTCATATTACAGGAGAATTAAATTGAATAGTGAAAATCCGTTATCTGAAGACCAGGAAAATTTACTCATAAATGACAATAAAACAAAATTTAAAAAAATAACTTTGTTTATAGTTCCGACGATTATTTTAATCATTAGTTTTACTGTTGGTTTTATTTATTTTTTTAACTTTGAAGTTATCGCAAAATATATGATTCAAAAAGAAGGTTATCCTGTTGAAATTGATAAATTAGAAATTCATTTGTCAGGAAATTTTAACATGGAACGTTTAAGATATACTTTTCAAACACGACAGGGCATTTCTGATCAAATAAAAGTAGAGTATACAGGCGGGGAAGTTTCAATTTTTAAATTACTTTTTTCAAAAAATTTAGAATCGAATATAAATATACGAAGCGTTAAAGTACCGTTTAAAGATGGATTATTATCTGCCGGTTCATGGAACATCTTGTCGAATATAAAAAATATCCAAAAAAATACTCAACAATGGGATGGAACTGTAAAACTTACCGTAAAAGATGCAATGATTCAATATAAAATGATGAATTCAAATTATATTGCTTTAATAAAAACAGGTAATATAAAAGGTCATATAATAAACAGTATTTATCAACTAGAACCTTCCGAGATACTTACTGACATTGCTAAGATAACATTAACGGGAAATGTTACTATTGTTTATCCGTATAATATTAATATACAATTAAATATTTTACCATTAGAAGAGTTCAGTAACAAATATCCTGAAGAAAAAAATATGTTAAATGCATTGATGCAAAAAAATCCAAATATAATCATCAATTTGACAGGAACTATTGATAATTTAAATCCCCAGATTCAAAATCTTCAGAATTAATAAAAATTATTAATTTATATTTATTGTTACTATTTTACTGTTTAACCAAATTGTAAAAAAAGTTAAGAATCCGACAATAATTATAAAAACCAGATACATTACAACCCCCCTGGTTTTTTGAAATATTTGTAAAAATGTAGTGGTAAATGTTTTTTTAAATACAGAACTATAGGTTGTTAGTTTTTTTGAATATTTAATCACTTTAAAATTAGCAATAAATTTACTTAAGGTTAAAAGTATTATTAAAATTAAAAATAACCATCCAAAAAACTCAACTAAAAGATCATGGTACATAATAATGGGAGCCATTATTACATCTCCAATTATTAAACTAAATACTAAAATAGTCGCTATGATCGTAAGGAGTCGAAAATATTGTTGATCTTTCATTTATCCGCCAATAAATACAAAGTAAATGATCGCGATACCAAGAACGACAACGGTTCCAATCATAATCCATGAAATACCACTTTTTTCATTATCA
Source organism: Spirochaetia bacterium (assembly GCA_029857955.1). GTDB lineage: Bacteria > Spirochaetota > Leptospiria > Turneriellales > JAOUFE01 > JAOUFE01. The sequence goes on along the minus strand of JAOUFY010000002.1, from coordinate 77,366 downwards.
TTATTTTTATTTTTTTTATCTGTTAATTTTCCTTTATCTTTAACAAGCGGCGAATTAACTGTTTTTACTAAAATTCTTTCTTCTTCAATTATTTTTGCATAATAATTTTCTGTAATGTTAACTAACAATTGAAATCCTTTTGCATAGGGCTGAATTTTAACAATTTTAGCCGGCACGGGTTTTGCGCTACCATCTGGTTTTCGCAGTTTTAATTTATCAATTACAGCATTTTCAGCCATACTCATTATGATTAAATTAACCATTATTGAGTCGCCAACGTTTAATTCGGTAATTAATTTACCGTCAATTGGAGCAAGAATTAATTTTGCGTTGATCAATTTATAATCAGGAGGAGTGCTTATGCTTTCACTGAAATCATCATTTTCAATTGTGTTTACATCTTCTCTAATTCTTCCATCAATTAATTCTTTATGTGAAATTTCTTCAAAAGCACAGTCAATAACGATTTTTTCATCATTTATTATTTTAGAAAATATATGTTTAAATAATGTATTGATGGCGGTTATATCTTGCTTGTTTAAACTTGTTTTTAATTCACTTGCAAACAAATTTGAATTGGTGTCAGCTTTTAATTTATCTATAGCTGTCATCGTAAAAGATTGAGAGAAGTTTGCACCAAAGATCATATCTTGTATTGTTTTTTCAAACTTAATCCAGCTATCCGTTAGTTCAATATCATGAGTTTCTGAATACATCGAAAATACTAAATTTACATTATCTACCACATTTCTATTATTGTCATAAAAAATGATCATTAGACCATAAAAATTTTGTTTTGGAGTAAATAACTTTCCTTTAACGATTGTCCAGTCATTCTTGAGATTACGATCTTCCATAACTTCAAAAATAAAATAGGTTTATGTGTTGTCAATTAATTAAAAAATGGCTATTAATAATGTCATAAATAATTTTTTAGCGTTATACGATTACAGACGTTAAATTTTGATCTACGTCTATAAATTACGTATATAAGCTTGAAAAAAACAAAGTTACAAGTGAAGGTTAATATTTTGACAACTTTAATGAAAAGGAGTATATTTATAAATATAAAATTCCAGGTATTAGAAAATGATTGTTAAATTAAGAAAAAAATTAAAAAAATCAAGACAAAAAGGATTTTTCGACGGCGAGATGCAGGCAACTGTAAGGTATCGAAAAGCAATGAATTTAATGTTTCAAGAACATGAAAAACAAATTCAAGAACTGGTAAAATCGCAACGTTTGGAAATACGAGTTATCGAAAAAGAATATATACTAAAACAGGCAAGAATTGAAAAAAAAATGCGAAGACTGGATTCATTGATTACAGAATGGGAAGAAAATATTTATCAGGTTAAGGAAATATCGAGTCAAGCCCGTGAAGTATTAGCAAGAATAAAACAGGCAATGTATCAGGATAGAAAAAATCTTGCCAATGTACTTGATGATGATAAAACCATCGAAATGCTGCAATTAAACCTTAATAATCTCGTAAACAAACAAAATACAATTCCACAAAACTCAACTTTAATTTGATTTACACCGACTTTAAATATTGTTTTTTGCTTTAAAAATCGTGAAAGCTGAAAATTTAAAAGAATTCCTCGGACAGTTAAATAACCTTAAAAGTAAAATCGATAACAGGTTTAACGGTCTAAATTTACCTGGTCAGGAAACTATGTTAAGTGACCTTAAAAGAAAACTTGAAAATCCCAAATTATGGGGAGATGATAAAAAAATTGACGAGGTTCGCGTTATTCAAATGCAAATATCATCGATTGAACGTAAACTTGATGGATGGACAAAAATAAAAAGCACAGTTCATGATTTAATGGAATACACTGAAATTGGCATCATGGAAAAAGAAGAATCTTTACTGCCGGATTTATTGAAAAAAGCTACCGAAGCTGATGAAATGTTTAACGCACTGGATTTAGAGAGTCTTTTAACCGGACCGGACGATCTTAAAAATGCTTTTTTAAATATACATCCCGGTGCCGGCGGAACAGAATCTCATGACTGGGCGGATATGTTATTTCGGGCATATTCCCGATGGGGCGAAAACAAGGGATTTAAAGTAGACATTATTGACTATCAAGCCGGTGAAGAAGCCGGTATTAAAAACGTAACTTTGTACATTCAAGGCGAAAACGCCTATGGGTTTTTAAAAGCTGAAAATGGAGTTCATCGTCTGGTTAGAATTTCACCATTTGATTCAAATAAACGAAGACATACATCCTTTGTTTCGGTTCATGTTTCTCCTGAAATTTCTGACGATGTTGAAGTTGACATCAATGAAAAAGATCTTCGCATAGATACCTATCGTTCCAGCGGTTCCGGCGGTCAGCACATCAACAAAACCGATTCAGCCGTTCGGATTACACATAACCCGACAGGAATTGTTGTTGCCTGTCAAAATGAAAGAAGCCAGACTAAAAACAAGTCAACCGCCATGAAAATGTTAAAAGCACGCCTTTATGAACTTGCCCAGGAAGAAAAACAAAAGGAAATTGCCTCTAAATCTGGCGAGAAAAAAGATATTTCATGGGGCAACCAGATTCGTTCCTATGTATTTCACCCTTATAATATGGTTAAAGATTTACGGACTGATTATGAAACCGCCGACGTTCATGGCGTAATGAATGGCGCTTTTGACCCCTTTATTGATTCATTCCTTAGACAACAATCTGCTGAAAATAATTAATTTAAATTTATTTATACCATGCAGTTTAAAATATAATTAAATTCATTATCATTAATAATTTAACGTTAAAATTGGTCTATTAAAATGATTATTATTTAAAATTTTTACCGGATAGCTTTCTAAAAGCTTTGACATCATCTGTAATTATTAAACTGCAAGGGAATGGTAATGTCTTTACTTTCTTTTAATAATTGCATAACTTCTTGAAGGGTATTTTTTGAGCTTGATGTTACGCGAATTTTTTGATCCATCTGCTGAGTTTTTACTTTAAGAGCAGAATCTTTAATTAAACGGTTGATTGTTTTGATATTTTCCTGGTCTAGACCTGCCACAATTTTTGCTTTTTGACGAGCAGTTGCCCCCGCTGCTTTTTCCTGAGTTTGATAGGTAAGAGCTTTTAAAGAAATTCCGCGTTTGATGAGTTTGCTATGAAAAATATCTTTAAGTTGAGTTAACTTGGAATCATCTTCAGCGGTTAAAGTAACTTCATCTTTCGTAGATTCTACGTTTGCATTTGAACCTTTAAAATCAAATCTTGTTTGCAATTCACGTTTTGTTTGATCAATTGCGTTGATCAACTCCTGATGATTGATTTCTGAAACAATGTCAAATGAATTATCTGCCATATTAACCTTCCTTTAAAATTTTATGTATTTGACCAACGATTAAATCGCCATGATGACGAGAGTTTTCAATAAATACCTTACCGCTTATGTTACCGCCCGTAATGACGCCGGCTATAAATAACCCTTCTACGTTTGTTTCCAGAGTATCTGGATTATAAGTTGGAACATAATTTAAATCATTGATTTGAATACCCATGTCTTTTAAAAAAGCTATTGGGGGGTTGTAACCGGTGAGGGCAAGCACAAAATCAGCCTGTAGTTCAATATCTTTCAAGTGGCTACGATCTGTTTTGTTTGACGTTTCTAACGTCTTCTCTAAAATGAGTTTTCCTGGTTCAATTTTTTTTACCTTCGTAGAAGGAAAATGTCCAATTTCATGAGTTGTAAATCTTTTTTCAATATCTGGGTATATCCAGTATTTAATCTTGTTTGAATTGAGCGCTGGTTTTCGATAAGAAACATTTACTCTGGCGCCGACTCGGTGTAATTTTAATGCCGCTTCAACAGCAGAATTTCCTGAACCGACAATCATAACTGAATGACCAATATAGCGATAAACCTCGTTAAAAAAATGACTAACATGCGACAGGTTTTCGGCAGGTACGTTTAATTGCTGCGGTTCGTCAAATGCTCCACAAGCGCAGACCACTGTTTTTGCAGAACTGGTATTTAAACTCTTGTTATTTTGTTGAATACTTATTTTGAAAATATCATTTGCTTTTTTTAATGAGAGGACTTCTGTATTATCTACAATGTTTATTTTTCGTTTAGATGCAAAATGAAATAAATAAGACATGTATTGTTCGCGATTTGGTTTTTCATCGGGAATGGTTAAGGCAAAGTTGTCGATTTCAAGTAATTCTCGGCTTGAAAAAAAAGTCATACCAACCGGAAATCGTGAAATGTTGTAACCAATAAATTTTCTTTCTACAACAAGACAGTTTATGTTATCTTTTTGTAATCGATTGGCAACGGCAAGACCGGCAGGTCCTGCGCCAATGATGACGGTATCGTAGAAGCTTTGTTCACTCATTACTAAAAATGATGTAAAGACGAGACCGCATGTCAAGAAAATTGAAACTTAAAAAATAACCATTGGATTTTATTTTAAATTTAAATGTTAATTTATTGAATTTATAAAAAAACTCCATTTCCATTTTTTTTGATCTACAACTCTGATATTATTTTTATGAATTATAGAAAGAAAGGCAAGTTTTTCTTTTTCAGACATTTGGTTTTCAGGAACAATAAAAGCAGAAAATTTATTTATAAACAAATAAAAGTATTTCGGGGTCTCTACCAGAGAATATAAAGTGTTGTAATTGATGGTAGATTGATTAGTTTTAGCCAATACGGATATATTATTTTTATTAAATGAAATGGTATATTGTTCATCGTTATCTTTTTCTAGTCTTTCGCGAAGCATTTTTTTTAATCTTCTTTTAATAACAAATTTCCAGTAAAAAGGATATGCCAAAATCCACGATAAACTAATGCATGAAACAAAAACAAAGCTGGAAAACAAATATTTGTGATATATCTGGGAAATGATAATGTAAATGGAATAATTTAATATGGCTCCAAATATCCACATAAAAAGTTTTTGGTTTTTAATTTGTTTTGAAAGTGATATTGAAAATAATTGAAAAATTAAAGAATCCTCTTTTGAAATTTGAATGGATAGTTTCATTTTATGTAAGTTGTTTTATGTACAGAATTTTATATGTCAATTAAAAAAACCGTCTAACAACATCTTATTGTAATTACAATAAGAGTCATTAGACGGTAATTAAAAAAAGTTTAATTATCGAATGTCATCTTTTTTAATTGTTGTTTTTCCAGAGTTTTCGCCAAATTTATACGATACCGCAAAATCTGTGGCCATGCCAGCAGGAATTGCATTACCACTTACAATAAATGGTCCCGATGTAAAAAGTGGAACACTTACATTCCAGTCTGCGGCTAAATTTGAAATTTTAAATGTAATTCCAGTTGCAAATCTAGGTGCAGAATCGTTCCATGTTTCTGCTTTGGTGGTTATACTGGTGCCAGAAGTTGCCCCAGGTGTTACAACAGTTGAAGTATATGCAATTGCAGGTTTTATATCAAATAAATTTGCTTTAACTCCAAAACGACCTTGCCATTTTTCGCTCAAGCTGGCTTCCATACCTAAAAATACTGGTACTAAAATTCTAGTATCTGTACTTTTTTGAAATGCACCCATATAGCCTGTAGTTGGTGTACCACTATTTAATACACTTTTAAATGAAGGTGTTGAAGTGGTTATGTTTTCCATGCTAAAACCAACTCCTGCAAATGCTAAAACATCATTGCTTATTTTTAATTCATCCGAAATTCCGGCTTTAATTTTATAACCAGACTCAAAGTAATTTACTTCATTTGTGAAAGTTCCAGCTGCAGATGTGAAGGAAAAGTCGTACTTTGAATTTCTGTCTAAATAGTCAAAACCCACTGTTGCATGAAGTGTATTGTGACCTGCTTCAAAAATAGCTTGAAAATCACTTACGATATCTCCCAAACCATTATTTTTATATGTTTCTTTTTGATCAATATTGTTTATAGCGTCTTTAAAAGTATTTGAATCATCAACACCGTTAATACGGTATGCAATTGAACCATCAAACTTTAGTTTATTCGCATCAAAAATAAAACCGATAACGGGTTTTAAAACAATGTCTGATACATTAACAGTTATATCTTGTTTAGTATTTGTATCTTTTGAAGTGGCAGTCTTAGCTGCTCTAGCGTAAGAAAATCCTGCTCCCAAAATAAATTTACCTAAATTGTATTCTCCTATTAATGAAGCATTCTGATTGGTTAATCCAGCATTAATTCCTATGAGCGAAAAAACTGATGGAACTCCTAAATTAGTGGGAGCAAAACTAGTAAACGCAGTATGTATTTTGGTAATACCGGCTGTATCTGCTGTATGGCCAACAAAAATACCAACATTTAAAGCTGACGTAGGTTGAAGGATTATACCGCCTTTACCTAATCCGCCGATTGCGCCATATTCGCCATAAATCATTGGTCCAAAGTTGCCAATCGCCGCCGGGTTACTGTAGATGTACGGTAATTGCCCTTCAGTTGCCCATGTGTTTTCATTGGCAGTGGAAATACCCATGCCTGCGGAACGGGCTTCTGTTGCCAGTAAACGGGAGCTTGAATACACCAATGTTAATGCCATTAACATTCCTAAATTTAATTCTTTTTTTAGTTTGAAAAGATTTTTCACATATTCTCCTTAATTTAATAATTACTTATTAAAAATTTTATTATAAAATATTTACAGTTTTATTTTCGTTACGTAGAACGTATGTTCTATTAGCCGTAACTTGTTTATACTGTAATTTAAAATTATCATAAAATTAATGAATATTCATTATTAATTAAGAAATGTTATATTTAAAATCATTACTTGTAAACAATTTTATTTATATTTTTAAGATTTTATTGAATAAAATCTTAAATCAGCTGAAAAAACAAAGAAAATTAAAAAACAGACTCTATTACTGGTAACAACCTATCTTTTACTATAAAAATATGGTTCAAGCAATCATCGGCATTTTTTGCGCTTTTTTAAAACCAGGGGTTAATAGTTGACAGTTTGTTTAAAACATTTTGCATTGTGATGTTAAATAATATTATTGAGGGAATTTTATATTCATATATTCATTAAAATATATAAATATTAATGCATCGCAGGAGAAAAAATGAAAAAACGTTTTAATAGAAAGAAAATATCACTTATTGGCGCAGGTAACATCGGAGGTAACCTTGCCCTGATGGCAGCTCAAAAAGGGCTGGGAGACGTTGTCTTATTTGATGTAGTACCAGGTCTTCCACAGGGGAAAGCTCTTGATATAATGCAATCCTTTGCAGCGCAAAATATTCATACACAGGTCAGCGGTACAAATGACTATAAAGATATCGATGGAAGTGATATTGTTATTATAACAGCTGGAAAACCCAGATTACCAGGAATGAGCCGAGATGATCTGCTTGATATTAACGCTAAAATTATGAAGGATGTTGCTTTAAATGTAAAAAAACACGCACCTGATTCTGTTGTAATTGTAATATCAAACCCGCTAGATGCAATGGTGTATCAGTTTGCTATGATTTCAGGTTTTGAGAAAAATAAAGTGGTTGGAATGTCAGGAATTCTTGACTCTTCAAGGTTAAGAACTTTTATTTCAATGGAAACAGGTGTAAGTCCATATGACATACGTACATTTGTTCTGGGAGGTCATGGAGACGATATGGTTCCTTTGATTCGTTATACCTATGTTGGCGGTATACCTCTTCTTGATTTTCCTGGTATAACCAAGGAAAAGGTTGATAAAATGGTTGAGAGAACACGAAATGGAGGGGCTGAGATCGTAAATTTACTTAAAACAGGTTCAGCATTTTATGCTCCGGCTGTTGGAGCAATTACGATGGCAGAAAGCATATTAAGTGACCAACGCAGAATTTTTTCAGCTGCTGCTTTTGTAAACGGTGAATATGGGCATAAAGATATATTTATTTGCATACCGGTTATTCTCGGTGGAAACGGTGTTGAAAAGGTCATTGAAATCAATTTAAATCCTGATGAAAAAAAGGCCCTTGATAAGAGCGCTCACAGTGTAGAATCATCAAAAGAAATTATGACAAAAAAAGGTTATTTAACCTAAAGATTAAAAATAAAATTAATTTTATATTTTATTTAATATAAATATACTATGTTTTTATTTTTCAACAAATTGCTATCGACTACTGAACTGGTTAAATGGTTGAAAAGCTAATTTATAATAATGGATTTCTTAAAAGGTTTTTTTTTAATTTCTAATTCAACATTAAAAGAAAAAAGTTTTAACGAGTCGGTAATATTTATTGTTGAACATAATGAAGAGGGTGCTTTTGGTTTAGTTGTAAATCAACTTGAAGAAATCAAATATCTTGATCAAATGCCTGAAGTTATAAAGAAAGGCGAATTGTTTAAAGTTTACAGGGGCGGGCCAGTTCGAGAGGAAATTTTGTTTATATTGTATAACTCGCGGTTGCACAGCGGATTTGGTGAAGAAATCATTCCTGATGTATTTCTTGGCACATCGATAGAACTTATAGAGATATTGGCTGAAGAAAATCTCCCTTATCATATTTATCATGGTTATGCAGGATGGGCACCTGGACAGCTTGAATCTGAGTTAGAAGCAAAAACATGGATGGTTATGCCTGCACAAAAAGAAATGATATTTCATTCTAATCCGGAAATAGTTTGGAGAGAAGCCTTATTATACAATGGCGGAATATTTTCGTATTTTGCTAAAAATATCAAGGATCCTTTTTTAAATTAAGATCATTGAAATTAAATGTTATATTGGCAGGCAAGTTATTATGAATTATATTATAAAAAATGAACAATAAGATGAGGATAAAATGCAAAAATCAAATACAAAACTAACAAATGACGAAATAAAAAGATATTCCAGACATTTAATTATGCCGGAAGTCGGAATGAAGGGGCAGAAAAAGCTAAAAGAAAGTTCCGTTCTTCTTATCGGCGCAGGCGGGCTAGGATCGCCCCTTGGCCTTTATCTTGCCGCTGCGGGAGTTGGCCATATTGGTATTGTAGATTTTGATACTGTTGATTTTTCAAATTTACAGCGACAAATCATTTACAATACGGATGATGTTGGAAAATCTAAAGCTGAAACTGCCAAAGAAAAATTGTTAAAAATTAATCCTCATATAAAAATCACTACTTTTAATACTCCATTTACATCTGAAAATGCCATGGAAATATCAAAAGATTTTGGTATAATTATAGATGGTACAGATAATTTTCCTACCAGATATCTTGTAAATGATCTATGTGTTTTGACCGGTAAAATGAACGTCTTTGGTTCTGTTTTTCGATTTGATGGTCAGGCAACTGTTTTTGGACATCCAGAAGGCCCTTGCTACCGATGCCTTTATCCAGATCCGCCACCAGCGGGCATGGTACCATCTTGCGCAGAGGGCGGTGTACTTGGTATTTTACCTGGTATTATTGGTATAATGCAGGCTACTGAAGCTATCAAATTAATCATTGGCGAAGGTAAACCTTTGATTGGTCGACTTTTGACATTTGATGCACTGGCAATGAAATTTAGAGAGCTGAAAATTAAAAAAGATCCTGATTGTCCTGTATGTTCATCTAAACGTATCATTCATGAACTGATCGATTATGAGCATTTTTGCGGCGTATCTATTCATGGAGTAGCGCCAGGCAATTTCGATCCAAAACTTGAAGTCAGTGCTGAGGAATTAAAAGCGGAAATTGACTCTGGTAAAAAATTATTTCTTCTTGATGTAAGAACACCTGAAGAAACAGAAATTTGTATGATAGAGAATTCACATGTAGTTCCGCTTGCAAAACTTGCGGATTTTTTAAATCAAATACCGATGGACGAAGAAATCGTAACCATATGTAAAGTTGGTTCTCGTTCATTAGATGCTGTAAGGTTACTTCACGGGTGGGGTTATAAAAAGGTGAGAAGCTTAAAAGGTGGAGTTGAAAAGTGGGCAGACCGAATTGATCCAACTATGCCGAGATATTAAAAAACCAAGCTTTAGTTTAAATTTAAGTCCATAAATTTAAACTAAAGCTGATTGTGTGTATTATTTAATTTATAAAAGTTTCATTGTAGGCTTTATGAAATTCAAATCTTGTTTCAACATCAGGTTCAAGTATCAATGCTTTTTTTAAATCTAATAATGCCTCTTTAATTTTTAAATCTCCGGCTGCTCTTGCAGCATACAAGCGAACATTTGTTTGAGTTGAGTAAAAATATTTAATCAGCTCTGTAACATTTGCAGAGGTTTTTTTAATTTTTAAAGAAGCATGCAAGAGCATTACTTTAACAATATCAGAATTTTCAACTTTTAACCTTTCACCGATTTTATCATACAGAGAATCGTCGGTTACTGTCGTTAAAACTTTTGCTGCTATAAATCTTAATTTTTCAGAATTGCTGGATAAATATTTTTCAGCAAAAACTGCAGATTCCTTGTTTTTAAAAAACCATAAAGATCGAATGATATCAATCTGAACAGATTCATCTTTTTCAGATTCCATGGCTTTTTCAAGATGAGGTATTGCATTTTTATTTCTCAATAAACCTAATGAAATTGCGCTTTTTTTGCGAATAACAGGGGCAGGATCATTTAACAGGCTGACTAAAGTGTAGTAGCAAGGAATGTATCCGTTAATTCCACATTCTTCAATTGCTCGAATTCGTTCTTCAAGAGGGCCAATCTTTAAAGTTTCGATTAAGTCTTGCGCGTGTTCTGTTAATTTAGGCGTCTTAAAGTCGCTTGCCGCTAGATATCCATTTATTACCAGAAAATTAAAAATCGCAGAAATAATGGCAGTTTTAAATTTTTTCATAGTATATACTCGACATTTGGCATATGCAAAGTCAAATAAAAAAATTGATCATATGAACATTTAATTAAATATGACAGATAAATGATTCAAAAAACCATAAATGCCCTTGGATATATTAAATCGTATTTAATTATTGTAATATCAGGATTATATTTTATTTATAATGTATTATTATTGAAATTATTCATGCGATTAAAGCTTTTCAATTTTAAAGAAATAATATATTTTGTTCTAATCGGTTACTCTATTATATTAACAGGTATTGGATGGCGCTCATATAAAATATTAATTAATGATGAGATGAATCAGCATACTATCGCTACAAATGATTTTTTAATTTTTTTAATTGGTTTTATAATTATGTTCATTCCCGGGATATTTAAAATATTAATGAAATTTGACCATCGTTACCTGGCTAAACTATGTTTTTCATCAGGATTATTGATTGTCACTATTTTTTATATTTTAAATATACTAAAACCCTCAAGAATTTCTGCTACGCCAGAGGCTACATTTACTGTCTGGTTTTATTTATTCGGTGTTAATGTCATATTTTTCTGGATAATGGGAATCTGGGTAATAAAAGTACCAGGCATATTTTCTATGCCCAGTACCCATTTAAAAAATTAACGGCTTTTAAATCACTTTCACTAACACTTTTATTGTTGCTAGTTGATTCTTCTTTTTTATTTTTATCTAAAAAAGATTTTATTGATTTATTCCGTGAATCAGTAATTCTCAATCCATTAAATTCATTAATTAACATCATTGAGAAGTTTTCAGAGGCTTTTTTTTGTTTTTTAATGATGTAAAACTCAGCTTTTAATTGCTTATTTTTAACATCAGCGCCTTTATTTTCAAAAATCCCGTTTTTATCACCAACAATATTGTTGGACTCTAACCAATTTGTTTTAACTTTCATAGTCGTTTCTGGTTAGAAACGGAATACAATACTGTCTATACAGTAACTATACACACGTATAGTGTTTAATACATTATGTCAACTATAAATTAAATAAAAGTTGACCCTCGTGTTAGTATCTATTTTTTATTCATATTACAAAGATATTTAATTATTGATAACTTGGTATAATGAGAAGTTTTATAAATACATAGTATAAGGAAATATGAAAAAGAAAATTCCTGAAATCATGGATACTACGCTACGCGACGGTGAACAAACCAATAACGTAGCATTTTCTCCGTCTGAAAAAATGCAAATCGCAAGGATTTTACTTGAAAAAGTAAAAATTGATCGTATTGAAATTGCATCAGCATTAGTTTCACCTGGTGAAAAAGAAAGTACCGGTAAAATATTAAAATGGGCTAAACAAAATAATTATATTAACAATATAGAAATACTTGGTTATGTCGATACAAATAAATCCGTTGACTGGATTTCTGATGTAGGTGGAAAAGTACTTAATCTTTTAACAAAAGGAAGTATAAAACATTTAAAATATCAGTTGAAAAAAAAACCGGAAGAGCATTTTAATGATATTTCACGCACCATTGAGTATGCTAAAAAAAAGAAAATAAACGTTAACGTTTACCTTGAAGACTGGTCAAACGGTTATATTGAATCAACAGAATATGTTTATGATTTAATCAATCATCTTAATAAAAATAAGGTAAAACGAATCATGCTTCCGGATACTCTGGGAATATTATACCCACTACAGGTATTTAGTTTTTTTACTGATTTATCAGTAAAGTATCCTGATACTCATTTTGATTTTCACGCTCATAATGATTATGGTCTCGGGACCATCAACACACTTGAAGCTGTTCGAGCCGGCGCATCCGGAATTCATTGTACAGTGAATTGCCTGGGCGAACGAACTGGTAATGCATCACTTGCCGAAGTAGCAGCATCATTGCACGATCACTTGAATATTAAAACAAATTTATCTGAAAATTATCTTTATCTTATCTCAAGAGTTGTTGAAACTTTTTCCGGTAAAAGAATGGCTGACAATGCACCAATTGTTGGTGAGGATGTTTTTACTCAGACAGCTGGTATTCATGCTGATGGCGATAAAAAAGCAGGATTGTATGAAAGTAGATTAATGCCGGGTAGATTTGACAGAAAAAGATCATATGCGCTTGGTAAAATGTCAGGTAAAGCTTCACTTGATCAAAATTTAAAAGAACTTGGAATTGAATTAACCGAAGAAAATCACAAAAAAGTTTTAGATAAAATTAAATCGTTAGGCGATAAAAAGAAAAAAGTAACCTTGGAAGATTTACCTTTTTTAATTAGTGATATTTTAAAAATACCAGGACATGATATTATTAAATTAACAAATGTTGTCATTACATCCGGAATGGAAATTATGCCGGTATGCTCGTTAAAAATTTGTTATAAAAACAATGAATTTAAAATAACGGGTAGTGGTGATGGGGGATATGATGCATTTATGAATGCTATTCGAAACTGGGCAAAAGAAAATAATATAGAGCTACCAACATTAAAGGACTATGAGGTAAGAATTCCGCCAGGGGGGCAAACATCTGCTCTTGTAGAATGTAAAATAACCTGGCTGAATAAAAATAACGAAACGCTAGCGACACGCGGAATTGAATGTGATCAAACCATGGCAGCAGTTCTCGCTACGGAAAAAATGCTTAATCTTGTTCTCACATAAAAATTATGAATTATTCAAAAATAATTGTTCTCTATAAAAAAAGTACATTTGAAATGTATGAAAAACTCATTGAGAAAAGTCATGTTAAAAAAAATAATAAAAAAATGTATGACTCCCTGATAATGGCGCATGAAGAACATCATGAATCTGTAAAAATTATTCAAAAAAAAATGAAATCACTTAAAACTCCTGTTATTTTTCACTGCAGGGGAGATAAAGTTATGCCAAAAATCAATAGTGATAATATTTTTATTGCATTGGGGGGAGACGGTACATTTATATTTGCATCGCATTATGTTAAAGAAGCTTTAATGATTGGAATTAATTCAGCTCCGGATTATAGCATCGGACATTATTGTAAATTTAATTTGTTTGATAAGTCCCAGGATATAATTTCCGAAATTGAGGAAATTTTAATTGGTAAACCTGACATAACCGAATTAAACCGCTTAAAATTAAAAATTAATAATGAAGATATTAATATTCCCATTATTAATGATATTTTAATTGTAGATAAAAACCCTGCAACTACAACTAGATATATACTTAGTTTTAACGATAATTTATATCACCAAAAGTCTTCAGGAATATGGATATCCACAGCAATGGGATCGACTGCGGCATATGCTTCATCAGGCGGGGAAGTATTTCCGCAATATAATAAAAAAGGTGAAAAACAATTTGGATTTATCATACGTGAAATATATCGACCAGAAAAAGATACTCTGCTAAAGGGAATGGTAACAGAAAATGATAAGCTAAAAATTATCATAAGTATGATTGAAGGATATATTTATATAGATGGTGGGCAAAAAAAATTAAAACTTCATATCGGTGATAAAATTGAAATTGGTTTTCAAAACAAACCATTAAAAGCAATTTTAAAATAAATTTTAGCTTAAAAGCGAGGTAATCAAATGAATTCAAAAATTGAATGGAATGGTAAAATGAAATTTAAAGCAAAATCCGGTACAGGGCATGAGATCTATATGGATGCCTCGGAAGAAAATGGCGGCGAAAATTTAGCAGCAAGACCAAAGGAATTCTTATTACACGGTATAGGCGGATGCTCTGCAATGGATGTAATTTCAATTTTAAAAAAAATGAGACAATTTCCAGAAACATTTCGTATTGACGTTAGTGCAGAACAAACCGAAGAGCATCCAATGGTTTTTAAAACTATACATATTATATATTATTTTTCTGGAGAACTTGATCATGAAAAAGTTTCAAGGGCTGTTGAGTTATCACAAACTAAATATTGTGGTGTTTCGGAGATGTTAAGAAAAACAGCAGAAATAACTTATGATATAAAATATGAATAAAGAATATGACTTGGAATTTACCGATTTTATCAATTTCTTTTCAAGTAAAAATTACGAGAAATCAAGAAGATTTGGAGAAAGTTATATTTATGATCCAAATCCATTAAAAATATTTTTAAATGAATTGAACAATCCGCAAAAAGAATATAAAACAATTCACATCGCTGGCACTTCCGGAAAAGGAAGCGCAGCAACTTTAATGGCTCGAGCTCTAGGCAATTCATGCAAAACCGGATTGTATACATCGCCGCATTTTGAAAAAATAAATGAAAGGATTGGAATACAGTATAATCATCAATTTGAATATATTTCAAACGAGGAATTTCTACAGCTGTGGAATTCAATTAAAGAAATAAAATCAATTAAAGACATAAGTTTTTTTGATGCACTAACTGTAATTTCGATGTTATACTTTAAACATAAAAAGGTAGAATGGGCTGTTTTTGAAACTGGTCTTGGAGGAAGGCTTGACTCGACAAATACAATTTCTCCCGAATTTTGTATTATAACACCCATTGGTATGGATCATCAAAATATTTTGGGTGATACAATAGAAAAAATAACAATGGAGAAGGGTGGAATAATTAAAAAAAATACACCTGTTTATGCCTATGTAGATAATGTTGCAGTCAGAAACTGTCTTGACAAAGTCTGCCTTGATCAAAATACAAAAATCAAATATTTTTTGCCTGATAATAATTTATTTTATAATAAAAATAATTTATTATTTATTAAATGGATTTATGAAGATTTTTTTAAAAAAAATATTCCTGATATAAACGATAGTATTAAAGGCAGACTCGAAATACTTTCCAATAATCCGTATATTATTTTTGATAGCGCTCATAATAAAATTGCATTTAAAGAATTGCTATTTTGGATAAACCAAAATCCTGGAAAATGGCAGATATATTTAAATATGATGCGAGAACGTAATATAATTGAAATAATTGACTTGATTAAATCCTTAAAAAATGAAAGATGTCAAATTGATATTTATTTATATCCAATAGAGGAACCTGGTTATTATGAAAGTAAAGATTTTAAAAATATATCTTCAATAAAAATTTTAACTCATGATTCATTGATTGAAAAACTTACAAATGATAAATGTAGACATTTAATTACAGGAAGTATTCGAATGTATCCAAAAGTAAGACAAGTTATCAAAAATTTTCAATATGAAGTTTCGGCATTTTTACAATAATCTATTATTTATTCTGTTATCCAGCTTTTATTTCAACACTAAGAAGTTTACTAATACCTGGTTCATCCATTGTAACACCAAAAAGGGTGTCAGCCTTTGCCATTGTTTTTTTATTATGAGTAATCAATAGAAACTGAGTATTTTTAATAAAATCATCCAATAAAATTAAAAATCTTCCGACATTTTGATCGTCAAGTGGCGCATCAATTTCATCAAGAACACAAAAAGGCGATGACTTTAGCATATAAACACCAAACATTAAGGCAATAGCTGTAAGAGCTTTTTCTCCACCGGAAAGTAATCTAAGTGATCTAGCTCTTTTACCTGGAGGTTGCACCTGTATTTCAATACCACTTTCTAAAGGTTTATTTTCTTCTGTAAGTTTTAGAGATACATCACCTCCTTTAAATAGTTTTTGAAAGGTTTTTTTAAAATTTTCACCAATTTGTATAAAAGAATCCATAAATATTTTTTCTGATTTGCCTTGAATTTCTTCAATTACAGTCAAAATATCTTTTCGAGCGGTAATAATATCATTAACCTGATCTGAATTATGATCATATAAACTTTGAATTGTATTTAATTCCTCAATGGCAAGGGGATTGATAATACCAAGATTTTTCATCTCCCTTTGAATTTCGGCTAACTTTTCTTTTTCGATTTTGAGATCAATTTTTTTAATTGAGAATTTTTCTTTTAATTCATCTAATGTAATATTATAATTATTATAAATATCCATCAAAAGAGCTTCTCTGCTACCAATGATGGTTCCAATTTTTACTTCAAGCTCATTTGTACCTTCGAACTCTTCACGTGATGAATTATTTTCTTTTTTAATTTGCTCTAAAAGTTTGTCCTTTTTATCATCAAGTTTTTTAATTGTATTTTTATAGTTTTCAATTTTATTTTGCTCTAAAACTAGACTATTTTTTAATCCCTGAACCTCTTTGTTTAGGTTTTTTTCTTGGAGATTAATATTTAATAACTCACTTTCAATTAAAGAATATCTTTCAGAAAAATAAACTAAACTTGCATCTTCATTATACAACTGCTGAGATATATATTTTTCTTTTTCATTTACATTGATTTTTTGTACTTCAAAAGTTTTCAAATCACCGATCATAGAATCTCTTTTAGATGATAAAGTATTTATTTCATCTTTTTTAGAGTTGAGTTGATGTGTTAATTCGATAATTTTAGTTTCAAATTCTTCTATTTGATTTTCATCGGCAGTTATTTTTTCATCAAAATCTTCTTTTTGAGAATGTATTCCGCCTTTTTCAAATAAAAGATTCCAGAATTTTTTTTCGAGATTACTGAGTTTGTCAACTGTCGATATCCATTGAGATGATTTTAAGCTTTTACTGAGTTCCGATAAGACATGTTTTGCACTTTCTGGTTTAGCATTGACTTCTTCGAGTGCTTTTGATATTGATAATGAAAATTCATTAATTTCTTTTTTAAAATCTGATTTTTGAGACTCAATATCTCCTAGAGTTTTATGCCATTGTTCTTTTTCTCTTTTTAAAAATTCCAAAAGATTTTGAATGATTACTTCTTGGTTTTTTCTTAAGCTTTTAAGATTTTCTCTTTTTAAATCGACATCTTTAAGCATTTGTTTTTGGGATGTCTGTATTTTTTCAATATCTATGTTCAGTTTAATTATTCGATTATTCGTATCTTTAATTGTTTTTTCGGTATCGCCAAATTGATGATTTAGTTCCAGATACAATTGCTTTTGGTCATTTAACTGTTTTTTTAATTCGAGTATTCGGTTATTTACATTATCAACGTGCTCTTTAATTACTTTTAATTCCTCTGAAACTTGTTTTCTTTTTTGATTATTAAGTTCAATATTTTTTTCATGGTGCAAGATCTTTTCAACATTAAGCTGATGAGCAATATCTTTTTGGTGCATTTCATTTATTATTTTTTGTTTTTCAGAGTCCAGGTTAATAATTTGTTCTTCAACTTGAATGACTCGTTGCCTGCTTTTTTCCCTTTCATTTATAATTTTTTTAAGTTTTTCCTGAAGTTTAAGAAGATTATCATCCATGTCTGTTATGGTTGTTAACAATATTTTTTGATCATGAATTTTTCTTTTTTCATCCAACTCTTGAAAAATCCTGGTTTTATCAGATTGACTTTTTTTTATTTTGAGTTCACGTTCGAGTTCTGAAATAATATCTTTTAATCTCGTGATATTAAATTCCGTTTGTTCTAGTTTTTTTTCAGCTTCTTCTTTTTGACTTTTATAGCGGGAAATTCCAGCTGCTTCTTCAAATATTAACCTGCGATCTTCCGGTTTACTGGATAAAATCATATCCATTTGCCCCTGCTGCATAAATGAATAACTAGCTTTACCTAGCCCTGTATCCATTAGTATCTCTTCAACCTCTTTTCTGGAAACCCTGCTATCATTAAGATAAAACTGACTTTGTCCGTCTCTAAAGAGTTTTCTGGTTATTTTTACTTCATGAAATTCAATTGGTAATATTTTTTCAGTATTATCAAGCAGTAAATCAACTTGAGCAAACCCTGAGGGTTTTTTATGTTCTGTTCCAGAAAAGATAACATCTTCCATTTTGTCGCCACGCATGGATTTGACTGATTTTTCACCGAGAACCCATTTTATAGCATCAAGAATATTCGATTTACCGCATCCATTTGGTCCAACAATTCCGGTAATTTTTGAACTAAATTCAATTTTTGTTTTCTCTCCAAAAGATTTAAATCCTGATATTTCTAATTCTTTAATAAACATATAATAATTTTTTTAAATGCTGATGATCAGGTAATGAAAGCAAATAATTTATGAGAAGTCTCCTATAGAATATACTTGTCCGACAATGTCCAAATGGAAGCCCTGTCATATATGGATAAAAATGCCTGGTTAATTCACGGTTCTACAGCTGACTATGAAATCAGCCTTAGAGATGGGCAATATTATATCCGTTATCGGGTTGAAAAGTTAAAAAATGAGCAGTTTCAACCTTTTGTGAGTGAAAGGGATCCTGAAAAAGAAGCTCTTAGAATTTTAGGTAATTTTATACTTAAAAAAGGATTAATTGCGGTTGTAATCGGAGCAGGCTGTATCAAGCTCATTGAGCTTTTAAAAAATCAGCAAAAAAATAACGGTGGTGACATTCTTGTTTTTGAATCAGACTCCGTATTATATTCAGGAATAAAAAAAAACATTGCTAATTTATATGAAAATACTACCGTAGTTACTGATGAAAATATAAATCAATTAGCAGACTTTGTAAATAAAAGCAATCTTGAAAGTATGCTCGGTTACAGAATACTTGTACATTCAAGAAGTTACCAACTTTCTAGTGAATTTTATAATCAAATGGAAGATAAATTTAAAAGCTTATTTTCAATAAGATTGTCAGATTTATTAACTAGACTTGAATTTGAAGCAAAATGGATATTAAATGGATTAGTTAATTTAAACACATATAAAAACGCCATCCCTGTAAATGCATTATTTAATCAATCAACTGGTGAAAATGCTCTGTTGGTATCTAGCGGACCAAGCTTAAGGCAATCATTACCCTGGATAAAAAATAATCAGAATCGGTACTTCATCGCATGTGTCGATTCTGCATATAGAGTTCTATACCGATCAGGAATTAAACCTCATTTAATTTATACACTTGATTCTCAAATTTTTACATATAAACATTTCCAGGGTTTACCGGAAGGAGAGGTTGGAAAATTTCCAGTTTTATGCGCAGATCTTGTAAGCAATCCAATGGTCGTTAGAAATTGGAAAGGCAATATTGTTATGGGAATCACTGCTCATTATACAGATACTCAAAGAGATGTTACACCAGGTTGTGATTATATTGAAGAAGAATTTTTCACACAACCCTGTGGTGATTTACAATCAGGTGGTTCTGTCGCTACAAGCTTGTTTGATCTTTTAAGAAATATGAATTTTAAATCCATTACATTAATCGGACAAGATCTTGCATTTACAAACAGAGAGATTCACTCGGTTGGAACGCATCATACTGACATTTGGTTATCAAAAAATATAAACAGACTTGAAAGTGTAGAAAACATCAATAATAAAGTTTTAAAAAAAAGACATATTGTATGGAGTAAATCTATTCAGGGAAGACCTTTACCTGAAGATTACATTTTTTCCATTTATAGAAAATGGTTTGAAGAAAGTATAGCGACTGTCCCCATGAAGGTTATGAATGCCAGTTTTGACGGAGCCAAGATCATGGGAACTCAAAAAATATCTATTCCAGATAAAAATATATCAAAAACCAGTATTGAAAAATTATCTAACGTTTTATTTAAAACACAATATACAACAGTTAAAAATGAAAAATTGAAAAATTTTTATAATATATTAACAAGCAGAAAATATTCTGAAGATAATGATTTTTTAAATGAAGTCAGGTTCATGGATCGTATCGGTAAAAAATATTATATCAAATATTTAAGATCGGAAATGAGAAGAAAAAGTGGTGATGTGGTTGAATCTAAAAATTTAAATATAATGAAACGAGAAAAAATAATTTTTTGGAATGTGCTTGTCAAAAAACTAAAGAAGTATTCAGAATTTAATAAATAAGTATATTTAATATTTAATCAATAAATTTTTATTACAATAAAATTAATAATAACATTTTAACATAAAGTATAAAACGGCCTTCTTCCAAAGACCGTTTTAACAATTAGATAAATTGATTTATACTTTTTTAGATAATAATCTAAAAACCTTAAAAACTATAGGATGTTCCTAACGATGCTACCAATACGAATGGTGAGTATTTATTAACATTATCAACAAAACCTATAGCTCGATAAGAACCAATTAAACCAGCATGAAATTCAAAAGCCTCAGTTATTTGAACAATAACCGGAACATTTAAATCTATATGTAGTTTATTGTTTGAGGTACTATTATTCATATACCAGTATCCCATCAATAATTTAGGACCTAGCTTAATGACTCCCATTTCAAACACATGAGATATTCCTAGCGATGCATATTCATACTCACCACCAGATGGACCTAAAGAGGCAGCTATTGAAACAAACGGACTTAATATTATAGGTGCTGTATAACTAAATACGAGTTCGCCATAGCTGGGAAGTGTTGCAGTTGTACAACTTGCATAGCTAGCCGTTGGAAACACGTATCCAATAATAGATGAAGCAAAAGTTCCGCTTTTATCTTCTACCGTATATGTACCAGTAAAGTCTATTTCGTCAATAGAACCAAGGTCACCATCTTTCAATGATCTAGCGATTACTGATCTTGCACCCCAGATATTAAAAGATAATCCATTTGTTGAATTAACAGTAAATGACGGAAATAACCCTGGAGCAAAGTTAAAAACATTACCAGGAGTATTACCGGCAACAAGTTTACCTGCGTAGGCATCAAATCCTCTCCACAAATATGTGGAACCAGCATCAAGCGCAGCACTATAACTAATTTTTTTTTCTTCTACAGTTTTATTTTCTTTATCATCAGCTGCATAAATGTTTACCCATGTTAACAACGATGTAGTAAAAATCACTAAAAATCTTTTTTTCATATTTTTTCCTTTTTTTTAATCTTTAAAAAACAAATATTTTTTAGATTATCATATCTTTACGAATAATAAATCTATTAGATATTGTAATCAATTTATTATATGCAAAACTTATGCCATTCAATGTCTCTACAATTACATTGAATATGTATAAATTTTATTCATTTTGTTTTTGTAAATATAAATAAATAATAATATATTAGCGATAAAATAACTGATTTTATTTATTAGAATTGCATTATATAATTGATTATTGTAGAGTTTTAACTAAATTAAATATAGTAAAATATTAAATACAGAGTAGACGATATAACTCAATGGTTGCGTCTGGTTTTTCAAGCAGGGAGAGAATTTAATGGAAAATAGTTCTTATAATTACAAAATGCAAGCAGATAATGAGGAATTAGAAGACGAGTTTGCAGTTGAAGAGGAAGAGGAAGAGTTAATTGAAGAATTTACAATGAGTTTTGCGTGTGAAGATTGTGATTATCGATGGGAAATATCATTTGAAACAGAGGAAGAATCAGAAGAAGTTCAATTTTGTCCCATGTGTGGTTCAGCTAATACGACTCAAATTTAAATGTTATCTTTACGTTTTTCATTATTAATGATAATAATATTTTTTTTTATTGTATTGTTATTATCAAATGGTAATTTGGTAGATGTTAATTTAATTATATTTCAAAATAAAAGTCAACTATCAATAATTATATTTATAGCAGCTTTGTTTGGTAGTCTAATGACTGTATATGTATCAAGTATCGTAAAAAAAATTAAGAAAATAAAAATAAAAGATTAATTATCTTGTATTGAAATTGTAATTAAAATACAAAATTAAAGGACCCATTTTATAACATGAATGATTGTATATTCTGTAAAATTATTAAAAAAGAAATTAATGCAGATATTGTTAAAGATGAAACCGATTGGATGTGCTTTCAGGATATAAATCCAAAAGCTCCAGTTCATTTATTAATTATTCCAAAAACTCATTATGATAATTTACATTCAGTTAATGATGATTTGATCATTGTAAAACTCATGAATGGAGTAAAAACAATTGTTAAAGAGCTTGGTCTTGAAAAAAAAGGTTACCGTGTGATTGTAAATACCGGCGATGATGGAGGACAAACTGTATCACATTTACACCTACACATACTTGCCAAGAGACCATTGGGTTGGCCGCCAGGTTAAAAATGCCTATTGATTTAGTTGAAAAATTTGGTCAAAAATTTCCTGAAAATACGGTAATATTTCGCGAAGGTGAACCGGGAAATGATATGTTCATCATACAATCAGGTGAAGTAATTATATCAAAAAAATCTCAAAAAAATACACAACATATATTAGCAATTTTAAAAAATGGCGACTTTTTAGGAGAAATGTCATTATTTACATCTGAAAATAGGTCAGCAACGGCTATTACCATAACAGAATCGATTATACTGCGGATTGATAAAACATCTTTTGATTTTATGTTATCAAGCAATCTGCCTTTTGCAAAAAAAATGATAACAAAACTTTGTGAACGATTAAAAAATGCAGATGATCAAATTTCTGAACTGGTTGCTATAAGCCCTGACATTAAGATGCTTCAATCGTTAAATTCATTTTGGAAAGTTGCCGGCCAAAAAGATAAAAGCCACGAATTTTTATTACTTCCCTATATTGAATTCATTCAATATTTAAAAGTAAATGAATCAATTAATGAATCAGACGCAAATCATAGGCTTTTTAAATTAAAAGAAAAAGGAATGTTATTACTTAGGAAAGATACCCAGGGTAAGGTTTATATTTCATTCTCACCCAAGGTATTTAAATATTTTAATATAATTTGAATTTTACTTTATTTCCAATGGATACATTCCGCTGGACAATCATCAATCATTTCCTGAACTTTTGCTGTATCGTTATCAGGTACAATCGCATTTCCTACATTTTCTCCGTCATTATGAGTTTCCGCAAGATCATCGTCATCCATTCTGAAATATTGTGGTAAGCCATCTGTGCATAAAGCACAACTTGTACACTCATCTTTATTCACAAAAACATTTTTGCTCATTATAAACTCCTAAATATAAAAATTACTGCTTAAAAATTAAGCTTTCCAGTGGATACATTCACCAGGACAATCATCAATCATTTCCTGAATTTTATCAATATCTGCATCAGGAACATTTGCTTCATGAGCGCTATTATCTTTGTTGTAGGCTTCAGCCAGATCATCATCATCCATTTTAAAGTATTGAGGTAAATCATCTGTACAAAGTGCACAACTTGTACAATCATCTTTATTGACATAAACTATTTTACTCATAAATTCTCCTTTTTTTAATATAAACTCAAAATTATTTATGCCTATTTTTTTACTCAATATGTATTGGCTAGTAATTTAAATTCGCTACCAAATCACATTTAATTTTATTGTTAATTTTTATGTACTTTTTGATAAGTGAGTCAAGGGTATAAATAATACCCTTGACTTATTAAATTGACAGTGATTATTCTAATGGCTGTACTTTAGCTATATCCGTTGCGGTTATAACTTCTTTACCTGTAACTGTGATAATTTCAAATTTTCCACCGACTTGTTTAAAAGCACCAGTATATGATTTACCATTTTTTGTGGTTACTTTACTTAATGAGCCGTATTGCTTTTTAATATCATCTAATGTTACTTCAGGTGCAGATAATACTTCCATTTTAACGATAATTCTTTGAGACTCCTCAGGAACTACTTCAATAGCCATTTCTTCTTCTATTTTTTTAGCTTCTCCAACAGAAACTGTTTCAATTTTTTCAACTTTATTAAGTTTCTTTTCAGGAAGCATTGCTATATCATTCATTCTTTCCAGATCTTTTAACTCTGTCGCAGACATTTTAACTGGAGCTTGAATTTCTGTTTCAGTAACTGTAACTTTTTGACCAGCTTCCAAAATTAGCTCTTCAGTTTTTCCTTTCGCGGCATCTCCATCTTTAACTGTTGCATCATCTTTAATTAAAGCAACTTTACCAGTGTAAAGTTCAATATGTGTGTCAGTTCCAGATGTTACACGAAATGAAGTACCACGCACACCCGCTGTAATAGTTGGTGTATTTACAGAGTAGTTGGCTTTACCGGGTACAATCTTATTAAAAGTTGAACCACGGCTTTGATCCATTGCAATTGTTGGAACGCCATCTTTACCTTGCAATAAACTTTTTATAACAAGGCTGGAATTACTTTCAATCGTAATCATAGCATTTGTAGAAAACTGAACTACAGCTGTTGATTTATCTTTAACTTCAATGCTATCGCTCATACTAACTTTTGCACCTATTTGGACAGGTGTTTGGTTTAGTAAAACACTACCTCGAATAAATGTAATGGTACCATGTATCTCTGATGCATTTTTCGATTTATCTTTGCAATTTACAACAACCAGTGTTGAAAATGCGATAAACAAAATCGAAAACAATTTTGCACTTTTTTTCATAAACTTTTCTCCTAAAGATCTAATAAAGGACTTTGTTACAATATATTACAATCGGCATATATTTGCAACTAAATTATTTAAAAAAGTGATAAATAAATGAATAAAACTTATATAATTGGAATATCTTTGATCTTTTTATCCAAAGTTAGCCGATTTAAACCCAAAACTCTTGCTGTTTTGCTTTTATTGTAAAAAGTTTTCTTTAAAAAAAGTTGAATGAGCTCTTTTTCTAATTCATTAATAACGTCTTTATAGTAATTACCCTCATTTGATGATAATATAACATTTTGAATCCAGTCTGTAATCGTATTTTCTGATTCATTAATATTCAATTTTTTATTTTTTTCAGTTGAACCGGATTGAGTGTATAATTCTTTACTTGTACCTCCCGGTAAATCTATATCTATTATATCAATTGTATTGCCTTTACTTAAAACGAATCCTCTTTCTAAAATATTTTCAAGTTCGCGTACATTTCCTGGAAAAGGATAAGATTCAAGAGCTTTATAAACTTCACGTGTAACTGATTTAATTTGTTTGTTGTTATTTGTTGCAATTTTATTTAAAAGATGTTCTACAATAAAAGGTAAATCTTCAATACGCTCTCTCAACGGGGGTATTTGAATTCGTATAACATTTAATCGATAAAACAAGTCTTCACGAAACTTGTTTTCAGTGATCATTGTTTCTATATCAACGTTTGTTGCTGCGATGATTCTAACATCTACATTATAAACTTTGTTGCTACCCAATGGAGAAAATTCTTTTTCTTGCAAAAACCGAAGTAATTTTGATTGAAGCTTATAGTCCATGTCGCCGATTTCATCGAGAAATAAAGTTCCTTTATGGGCAACAAGAAATTTTCCAGGATAGTCTTTGTCGGCTCCTGTAAAGGCGCCTTTTTCATAACCAAAAAGCTCACTTTCCAGCAAGTCAGAGGGAATGGCAGCACAATTAATTTTTACAAGTTTGTTATCTTTTCTTAATGAGTTTCTATGAATGGCTGAAGCAAACAACTCTTTACCAGTACCGGATTCGCCAGTTAATAAAATAGAACTATTCGAATCTGCCGCCATCGCCAGTGTTTTAAACAATTGCTGCATTACATTACTTTTACCTGCAATATTTTCAAATACAAACCTTTGATCAAATTGCCGTTTTAATAAAATATTCTCATTTTTTATATCACTGGTTGTTTGTTCAATAAGGTCTTGTATTAAAATAGCTTGCGAAAAAAATGTGCTTAACAATTGAACAAGAAAAGCATAATCTGAAAATTTACCTTGATTAACGTAGGGAATTTCCATATTAAATACGCCTTTTACTTTATCTTTTAAAATAATTGGCGACGAGAAAAAACTTATACGTGAATCTATTCTTGAAATACCAGATTTATTTAAAAAATTCTTATCTTCAGAAATGTCAGCTAAAACCATAGGGATTTTTGTCGAAAATACTTTTCCCGTCAAACCTTCACCTGGTTTATATCGACTTCGCTCGATTTGATTTTCTGAATAATTTAATGAATATTCTATCGTTAAGTCATTACTAACATCATTAAGTAAAAACAAGGCTGCACGGTTTAATCCGATTTTTTCCTCAAGAAGTTTTACAGTATTTTCAAAAACCTTTTTAAAATCTGGTTCACGACCTAAAAATGTGCTGATTTGAATAACTAAATCCTGAATAAATTGACGATCATTTAAATGTCGAATAGTTTCTTGATGAGTATAGATCTGGGCCGTGTAATTTGCCAGGAGGTTAAGGTATTCTTCATGTTCTCGGCTAAATGCAGCAAGTCTTGAGGAATCTACAGATATTACACCAAAACTTTTTTGTCCAGCTTTTAATGGAATAGCTAATTCGGACTGTATATCTGAGCGAACAGAAACATAGTAAGGGTCTTCTTTCGTATTACCAACGTTACGAATTTTCCCCGTTAAAATACATCGTCCGGTTACGCCTTCACCAAGTTTTAATTTTACTTTTTCAGGTACATCTTTAGCTAGTCCACGAAACACCTTGATCACAAGAAATTTTCTTGTATCATCAAGCAGTGCAATGCTTCCAGAGTCGGCTTTAGTAAACTCAATTGCCTGATCAAGAATTGTATTTAACAATATATCAGGATCATTTTCAGATAAAAGAGTTAAGGTTATTTCATGCAGGTTTAATAGTGGATCGTTAAAATTATACATACTGTTTAACAATTAAGCATATTTAACTTGTAGTGGCAAATAAATTAATTGAAATAGCATATATTTTATCCAAAAAATATAATGTTTATGCATTTCTTTTAAATCTGCAAATCAATAAAAACGTACCATTTATTTGATAAATGTTGACCGTTTGAATTCTAAATTCTTATTAACTGATTGATGAGTTCTCTTGAAAATCTTTATAACGAGTGGAAAAAATACTACCCGGATATTCCCTTGGAAGCGTACTTTAAACAGGATATGCTTAGACTTGGAATTTCATTTGATTCCACATCTTTACTTAATCCGGGAACATATAAAACCAAAGACTATTTTATTTTTTCATTTGACCGAATTCCGTTAAATGAAATGACTCAAGAAGAAAATTGGAAGGCTCCTGAAGAAATTCGATTTTTGGGTGGCGAATATAATTTACAACAAACTGTTGTTTCCGTTCGTATAAATCCTAAGTCTCCTTATAAAGTTTTTAATATTGAAGGGCAATTAAAAATTTTCTATCAAAACAATGAAATTGCCTCAGTTTTATATCCGGATATACCTGAGTATTATACAAAAAAATACAAGACTGAAAAACTACCTGGAGAAATTGCACCAGTAATAGAGTGGGGTTATTTAATTTATCTTACAGTTTTTAGAAATTGCCAATATTTCGGCAAAGACGAAGAATGTATGTTTTGCGACATAAATCACAATTGGAGACAGCAAAAACAATCCGGTAGACCATATACCGGTATAAAACCGGTTGAAGATATTATTGAAGTTTTAAATGGAATAGATCAATTTGATCATGTTGCCAAGGCCTATACTCTGACCGGCGGCTCAGTAGTAACACAGCTTGGCGGAAAAAATGAAATTGATTTTTATGGGCAATATGCTAAAATCATCAATGAAAGATTTCCAGGCCGATGGATTTCTAAAGTTGTAACTCAGGCCTATGAACAAGAAGATGTTAAGAAATTAAAAGATTGCGGTATTGAAATTTACCATCCCAATTACGAAGTGTGGGATGCAGACATTTTTAATCAATACTGTCCTGGCAAGGCTCGGTATATTGGTCGAGACAACTGGAACAGAAGAATCATTGAATCAGCCAGAGTATTTGGTAATGAAAATGTAATTCCAAATTTTGTTGCGGGTGTTGAACTTGCAGGTCCAAGATCTTTTAAAAGTGTTGATACCGCAGTCATGAGCACACTGGAGGGATTAGATTATTTCATGAGTCATGGAATTAGTCCGCGATTTACAACATGGTGCCCTGAACCATACACAAGCCTGGGCGATCAATCTCCTGCACCTCTTGAATATTATATGAAACTATTACGCGGATACAAACAAACCTGGAAAAAATACAATCTTCCAGTTCCGCCTGGTTATGGACCACCCGGCGTTGGCAAGGCTGTTTTCAGTGTTTCAGCTTTTATGGATGTTCTGGAATAGTTTTTTTGTTTTGTTCCGCTTGCGCAAAACTAATGCATACGGAAACGCTACTTGCAAGTCTGTTTAACGTGATTAATGTCAAAAAAAGCGCTTAATATACGACACAAACCATTGTTTAATATTTAACAAGTTTGCATGTTTTACAATATTTAAAATCAATGCAAAGCCACTTCAACTTTGAACATGTATAAATTAAACAAACTCTGTTTCAATGAATTAGCGACGCAGGGATTCGAACCCCGGACACGCGGATTATGATTCCGCTGCTCTAACCAACTGAGCTACGTCGCCCTGTTTTAAATCTAATTGGCGCGGGCAGGACTTGAACCTGCGACCTTTGGGTTATGAGCCCAACGAGCTACCAACTGCTCTACCGCGCGATGACTAAGGACTTCATATAACTTAGAGATAGCGTGTCAACCAGAATGTAAATTAATGGAGACATGGTAAAAATAAATCATGAACATATTTTACAGAAAATATTCACAATTTCACTGTAATTTTCGTAGTAAAACCATCAAAATGCTAAGTATAATGCTTAAGATTATACTTGTTGCCAGAGGAAAATAAAATGTAAAATCTTCTTTTTTAAATATAATATCTCCAGGGAGTCGGCCTATATATTTTAAAAATGGCAAAGTTTCACGATAATTTATAATTAAACCAATGATGGTGAGAAGTATTCCTGTAAAAATGATCATTTTACCAGATTGCACAACCATATTATATAACACATGAATTTAAATAACCATAATTTCTTGTTTAAAAATAGACAGCGGAACTCGGTTTTTAATGATCATTCCCGAGAATGAACCATTTGATGGAAAAATATAAATTATGTGAATTTTGTGGTATTTCGACACATCAAATTCGTAAATACTTTTTTAAGTGCCCTAAATGTAAGAATATTTATAATAAATCATATCAAACTATCGCATATGAAGATACCTATTTTGAGACAGAATATAAAAAACAGTATGGAAAATCTTATATTGATGATAAAAAAAATATACAATTGAAAATGCAATATCGTTTAAATCGAATTAAACCAATTTTACAAGATTTTTCAGGGAAAAAACTTCTTGAGATTGGTTCCGCAGCAGGTTTTTTTCTCGAAATTGCAAATGAAAATGGTTTTATCTCAAAAGGTTGGGAAATTTCAACATACATGAGCGAATATGCAAATCAAAATGGAAACACTACCATACAGGGAAATTTCCTGGATTTACTTGATCATGAAAAAAACGACCAATATGATGTAATATCAGCCTTCTATGTAATTGAACATTTTACTGATCAAAAAAAAATCTGGGAAGGTTTTCAGCGGTTATTAAAAAAAGGAGGATTATTGCTATTAGCAGTTCCTTCTTATTTTGGCCCTGCATTTTATTTTCACAAAGACGAATGGGATAAAAATCATCCAAAAGATCACTATATTGACTACTCTCCCTATGGAATTAAAACAGTATGCAATCTGTTTGGCTTTAAAAAATTGCTTATTTACACAGAAGGGTTGCATCCGGAAAGATTTTTATTGGGAAATGTATTTTTTTTGAAATATTTTTATAGTATAATTCAAAAAACCTTTAATTTCAGTGATACAATCTATATAGTTCTAAAAAAAAGTAATTAATAAAAAATGCATTACAAAATTGATAAAATAATCATTGATCGTTACTTGTCGGACAATCAAAAAGAAGTCCTTAAATTTGCTTTATCGATTATAAAGCATGGTTTAAATGAAAACCTGGATAAACAAACCAATGTTGACGAAACAAATGAAATTGAAGATTTATTTCCCATTCGGTTTATTTTAAACGAAAATGAATTTATAAAACTCAATCAAGAAACAGTAAACATAATTGATCGCAAAATAAAAGTTAATTATTGTGATGAACAAACAAACAAGTCCATCATCATTCATTTTTATAGAAGTTCTTTCTTAGAAAAGGAAAATTTTACAATTAAAAATAACATTATTTTTTTACAAAATAACCTTCAAATGCATGATGTATTGCAGATTGCCGGTATTTTATCTTCTTTTCCAGAGTTTTCAGTTGAAAAAAACTCACAAATACAAATCATTAATAATTTTAATGACCTTCCATTTTCAGCTCGACGATACTTTATTGAAAATATTATTTTATCGAAAAAACCGACAATCGGATTTTATTTTTTAGATGAGTTAAACTGCCTAAAAGAAATCATGCCTGAAATCGCGGCAGGAAAAAATTTATCACAAAATAAATTTCATAAATATGATATTTATGAACATTTAATTAGATCCTGTGAAGCCATGGAAATTCCTGACCTAGTCTTAAGATTTTCAGCTTTACTGCATGATATAGGCAAAGTCCCTACGCGGCGAGTAAAAGAAAACGGAGAAGCTACTTTTTATAATCATGAAATGGTTTCGGCATATATGTTAGTACCCATAATGAAGCGATTCGGCATACCAAAGCCCATTGGCTTAAAGATAAAATACTATGTTCGAAACCATATGTTTCATTATACAGATGAATGGTCAGATAAGGCTGTTCGTCGATTTTTAAGAAAAGTTTCCAGGGCTGATCTGGCAAATTTAATTTTACTTAGAAAATCTGATAGAATCGGTTCAGGCAAAACAAATCCATTCCCCAGAAAATTGCAGAATTTAATTGATCATATCGATGATGTGATCATGCGCGACCTGGAAATGAAAGTAACCGACCTTGAAATTAACGGTCTTGATTTAATGAACCTTGGGCTTACTCAGGGACCTCTGATGGGACGAGTTTTAAATCAATTACTTGCGGAAGTAAAAAATGAAGTAACAAGAAATAATCATGAGGAATTGATAGAACGAGCTAAATCCATTCTTGCAAATACAGAAACCATTATTGAAGCAAAAGAAACTCTAAAGACTTGAAATAAATATGACAATGAATAATAATTTAAAAAAAACTATTTGGCTTGCCGGCGGGGGAACCGGAGGACATATTTCACCTGCAATCTCTATTTATGAAAATCTTGTTTCAAAAGGGATGAACCCAATACTGATCACGTTGGAAAAAAATAAAGACTATCCTCCAATTAAAAATATTACAAGTACAGCCAAAAAAAACAACCCTGTAATTTTTTACAGAGCCTCGCCAATTCCAAAATCAATAAAATCAGTTATTTTGTTTATTAAAAATATTAATTACAGTTTTAAAATGTTAAATATCGAAAACTCAAAAGTGCGGCCCGATGCCATTGTTGCCTTTGGCGGATATCCGGTATTTCCAGTTTTGCTTTGGGCATTATTTCACAAGGTTTCGTTTTATTTACATGAACAAAATGTTCGTTACGGCATGATGACAAAACTTTTTTCGTTTAAGGCAAAAAATGTATTTCTTTCGTTTCCACAAAAGAACTATTCAGCGAAAGAAATTTTAACAGGCAATCCATTAAGAAGTATTTTTCTTGGCTATAACTTGAAAAAAAACAAAACTATAAAAAAACCTGTTAAAAAAACTGTGCTTAAAAATAAAAAAGTAACTATCAGAAAAATATTGCTTCTTGGTGGCTCACAGGGCGCAAGCGATATCAACCAAATGTATCTCGAAATGTGTAAAACAAATTATTTTAAAGATGACATCATTACGATATCAACCGGTAAAATTGACTATAATCATATTTTAAAAACTTCGAAGGCATCTGGTCGAAAAAAAGACGTAATTTCACCTTTTATCGAAGATGTACCAAAAGTCATGATGGATAATGATTTTATTATTTCACGTTCTGGAAGCGGAATGATTTTTGAAATTTTATGGTCGCAAAAACCCGCATGTTTTATTCCATACCCGCACGCGGCATCTGATCACCAAAAATATAATTCTCTGGCAATTTCCAATTTTGGGCATTATGAAACCATAGACATTCGACCTTTTGATGCTGTTTTAGCGATGAATAAATTTGTGTGGTTTCTTTCAACCTATAACGAAAAGGGTATCGTCATGGTTAATAATCCCAATCAAATACCTTTAAACGCTCATCAACTGATCACAGATCATTTAATTCGTGATTTAAAATAATTTTAAAGGGGGTGAGTGGAATTATTCAAGAAATGTACAATTCTCTCCCCCCACGTCCGCATTAAGGGCTGTCCGGTTTCTTGAAAATTATTTAATAGCCCTTAATTGCGTACTTCCCCCTACAAAAAATTTACTCGAGTATGCGTATAAATTGATTTTCAAACTAAATAGAATAAATAAACTGGATTATGAGTAAAGTAATGGCAGATTTAAAGTACACAAAAGAACATGAGTGGGTTAAAAAACTTTCCAATGGCAATTTCCAGGTAGGAATTACAGATTATGCACAAAGTTCACTTGGAGATATCGTATTTGTGGATGTTCCCGGCGAAGGAACTACTGTAAAACAAGGAACCACTGTTGGTACCATTGAATCTGTAAAAGCAGTTTCTGATATTTATTCACCCCTTGACGGAAGCGTGGTTTCAAAAAACAGTGTTGTTTCCGACGATCCAGCTTCTGTAAATGCGGATCCGTATGTTAAAGCATGGTTATTGGAAATTAAAGCGACAGATGTTTCGCAATATGACGCCTTGCTAAGCGCTGCTGATTATGAAGCTTTTCTGGATACATTACACTAAATACAATTAGTTAAAATTTATGGCTTATATACCTTCAGATACCGATTCCATTTTAAATGAACTTAAAATTAAAGATACGAAAGAGTTATTTAAACACATTCCCGATCAATTAAAATTTACTTCCAATGTTTTTTTTGAAACTTTATCAGAAAGCGAATTGATCGCGTCTGCCAAAAATCTGGCAAATCACAATTTTTCCGGTTTAAATTTTATCGGCAATGGTCTTTATCAGCATGAAATTCCGGTTGCTGTAAATCATGTATCTTCAAATCGTAATTTTGTTACCAGTTATACTCCTTACCAGCCAGAGGTGGCTCAGGGAACTCTTCAGGCTCTATTTGAATACCAGAGCTTAATGGCTTCTTTAACATCGATGGATGTTGTTAATGCATCCATGTACGATGGAGCAACAGCATTGGTCGAAGCCATACGAATGGATTTACGGCAACGAAAAAGCTCTAAAAAACTTATACTGTTATCTGAAGGAATTCACGGATATATTTTAGATGTTATAAAAACATATTTTCCAGAAAATGTAAAACAAGATTTAAATATTGAATTTCAAATGATTCCTTTAGACGAAAAAACAGGTTCGACCAAATGGGATCAAATAAAAAATTTATCAGAAGCGCGCACGGTAGTTGTTATGAACCCAACGTGCTGGGGAAGTCTTGAAAAAGATCTCGGTCAATTAAAAAAATTAAACCCTGACATAACGCTTGTATATGGGGTAGTAGAGGCATTGTCATTAACTGTACTGCAGGCGCCAGCAGATTTAGGAGTTGACATCGTATGCGGAGAAGCTCAATCGTTGGGCATTCCTGTTGGTTTCGGCGGTCCATCACTTGGTTTTTTAGCCGCGAAAACTGAGTATATGCGTCAAATGCCGGGAAGATTTGTCGGCAAAACCAATGCGATAAACCAAAAAGGCGATGAAGTGGATTCATATGTATTGACATTATCCACTAGAGAGCAGCATATTCGCAGAGAAAAAGCCACCAGTAATATCTGTTCCAATCAATCTTTAATGGCGGTTCGAGCAGCTGCATACATGTCGTATTTTGGCTGGCATGGTATGCAGGAACACATCTTGCGATGCAGGGATAATGCAAATTATTTTAAGGAAAATATTGTTAAAAAAAATTATCAACTGCTGTATCCTGACGCAGAATATTTTCATGAAATCCCATGGTTGACAAAATTTGATAATTCTAAAGATTTAAAAGAATTAATTGAGCGTGGTTATTCAAATCAAATGGCAATCGGTAATTTAAATCAATACAAGACATCTGAAAAAAATACAATTGTAAGTTATTTTTCTGAAGTTATAACCAAAAATGATATTGATAAATTACTTGCCATATTATAAATACGTAAACCTTTGATGTAAATGCCAAATTAATTATATTTGTCATTTACATCGACAACATAAAGGTTTTGACATTTAAGCTTTTCTATTTTGGCAACAATGGTTGTACAAGTGATCATAAATGATATCAAAAATTTCAAGTGAAAAAATAGAAAAAGAACATCTCGGCGAGGCTCAATTTTTAAGTTCATTTGCTGATGTTGAATCTATGCCGCAAGAATGTTCTGATGTTTGTTTTATCGGCAGATCCAACAGCGGTAAAAGCACCTTGCTATCCGCCTTAATGAAAAATTCATCTCTGGTAAAAATTTCAAAACAACCCGGTAGCACTAGAACTGTAAATTTTTTTCAAAAAAACAATCTATACCTGGTTGATTTACCCGGATATGGATATGCAAAAACAAATTTTGCAAACCGTGATGCTCTTTCGAAAATTATAAACGACTATTTAACTAAAAGAGAAAATATAAAAACAGCTTTTTTACTTTTAGACTGCAATCGTGATATTAAAGAAACTGAAGAGTATGTAGTTTCCATTATGAAAAAGCGTAAAATACCATTAATACTGATTTTAACTAAAATTGACCGGTTAAATCAACGTGAGATGGTAAAATTAAAGAATAAAATCAAGGAATTTTATTCAGAAATGTTTTTTCTTACCTTCGCTATATCCGGTCGTGATCGAAAAAATATTTCAGAACTTGTAAATTACATTAAAAGTCTTGGCGGGTAATGCCATGTTTAAAAGTAAAAATCAATTTATAAACAACAATAGTTTACCGAAGAGCTTACAAAAAAAACTGTCTAAAAGAATGGAATTGAACAATTTCAGGCAATTAAGAAGATACAATGGTTTAATCGATTTTTCATCCAATGATTACCTTGGTTTTGCCAGATCTGATGAACTAAATTTGTTAATAAAAAATAATGAAGAAAAATATTTAAAACTGATGACTCCAGGCTCTGGAGCATCGCGTTTAATAACTGGAAATCATGAACTTTATGACATTGTAGAAAAAAAGCTTTCCGAATTTTATAATGCTGAAAAGGTATTGATATTTAATTCCGGTTATGACGCTAACGTTGGCTTGTTTTCCAGCATTTGTACAAAAGATGATACGATTTTATATGATGAATTCATTCATGCTTCTATAAGAGACGGAATTCGTTTAAGTCATGCCAGATCATTTTCATTTCGTCACAATGATTTGGAAAG
Source organism: Spirochaetia bacterium (assembly GCA_029857955.1). GTDB lineage: Bacteria > Spirochaetota > Leptospiria > Turneriellales > JAOUFE01 > JAOUFE01. Next base: position 41,504 of record JAOUFY010000002.1, on the reverse strand, counting down.
TCTTAAAGAAAAACTCAATCATGCGCGAGGAAATATCATTGTAGCGATCGAATCGGTGTATTCAATGGAAGGTATAAAAAAAAATAATGTAAATGGAATTGAAAAATATATTTTTGAAGAAATCATTGATTTCTGTCATGACAATGATCTTTATGTGATGGTTGACGAAGCTCATTCTACTGGTGTTTATGGAAAAAACGGAGAAGGTCTGGTTATTGATCGAAACCTTCAAAATAAGGTATTTGCAAGAATTCATACTTTTGGAAAAGCTTTAGGTGTTCACGGAGCTGCTGTAGTTTGCTCTAATTTATTATATGATTATCTGGTTAATTTTGCCAGATCATTTATTTATACAACAGCTCTTCCTCCGCATAGTTTACTTTCCATTTTAACTTCACATGAGTATTTAAATAATTTAGGATCAAATCATTTTTTGTCAACCAATCAACAATTAAACTTGAATAATCCAAGAAATCAATTGAAAGAAAACATCAATTATTTTAAAAAAATATTTTATAATCAACAAAATGAACAACGTTTGGATCATGGAAATGATTCCGCCATTCATGCCATTCTTGTTCCAGGAATTGATAATGCGAAAAAAATAGCTAACCTGTGTATAAATTCAGGTATTGATGTTAGAGCAATTTTATCACCAACCGTTCCAGCTGGTAAAGAAACACTGCGAATATGCCTTCATTCTTTTAATAGTAAAGAAGAAATCGAAAAATTAGTTTCAATTTTACAGTAAAAGTATGAACAACAACAGAAAAATATTTATTACGGGAATTGGAACAGATGTAGGAAAAACGATTGTTTCAGCTATTTTGGTTCAAACCTTGGGATACGACTACTGGAAACCAATTCAGGCAGGAAATCTTGACAACTCCGATTCAAAACATGTTAAAAAGCTGATCGATCGAAACGATGTTACAATTCACGAAGAATTCATGAAATTAAGTCAACCTTTATCGCCGCATATTGCTTCAGAAATGGACAATAAACATATTTTACTTAAAAATATTAAAATACCGGTAACCAAACATGGACTTGTCATCGAAGGAGCCGGCGGCTTGATGGTCCCTATAAATAATGAGGAATCGATAATTGATTTAATTGAAAAAATAAAGGCTGATGTAGTTATTGTTTCTAAACACTATCTTGGGAGTATTAATCATTCATTGTTGACTTTTGAGGCATTAAAATCCAGGAACATTCCTGTCGCAGGCTGGGTATTTAATGGGGATGAAAATCAAAGCACAGAAAATATCATTTTAAATAAAAGTAATTTACCAAAATTGTTTTCAATAAAAAACGAAGTACATATTACCCGGCAAGTTATTAATAAATATTCACAAGAAATTTTAAAATCTGTAAACAACAACTGGATTGAGGATATGCGCAGTTAATATAATCGGAACAAAAATATGTTAAACTATTCTGAAAAAGATCAAAAGTACATTTGGCATCCTTTTACCCAGTCACTTGTCGATCAACCACCGGTAAACATTGTACGCGCGAAAGATTCAAAACTTTACGCGGAAAACGGTCAGGAGTTTATCGATGCCATTTCGTCATGGTGGGTAAACCTGCATGGTCATGCACATCCCGTTATTAAAAAAGCCATTTCAGATCAAATGGAAATTATGGACCAGATTATATTTGCTGGTTTTACACACCCGACCGCTATTGATTTTGCAGAGGAATTATTGGAATTTTTACCAGGGAACATGGCTAAAGTTTTTTATTCTGATAACGGTTCTACATCCGTTGAAGTTGCCGTTAAAATGGCCCTTCAGTACTGGCACAATCAAAATATTAAAAAACAAACCATCATTGCTTTTCATCATTCCTATCACGGCGATACTTTTGGATCAATGTCGATAAGCCAAAGAGGCGCCTTTAATGACCCATTTTCAGATAAATTATTTGATGTTGAATTTATTTCTTCGCCAGGTGAATTATCTACTGAAACAAAATTCATGATCGCTGAATTTTCTAAAATCACGGCGAAAGGTAATGTGGCTGCGTTTATTTATGAGCCCTTGATCCAAGGCGCCGGCGGTATGTTGATGTATGAACCTGATGTTCTTGATCAGTTGCTCAATATTTGCCGGTCAAATGAGGTGATTGCCATTGCTGATGAAGTTATGACGGGTTTTGGGCGAACAGGGAAATTCTTTGCCAGCGAATACATGAAAAATACACCAGACATCATTTGTCTTTCCAAAGGAATTACCGGCGGCATATTGCCGCTTGGCGCAACCGCCTGTACAAAAAACATATATGAAAATTTTAAATCAAACGACAGAAGCAAAACTTTTTTTCATGGACATTCTTACACAGGCAACTCACTCAGTTTAGCTGCTGCGAGGGCAAGTTTAACCTTATTACGTGATTCCATGACAAACATAAAGTTTATTGAAGAAAATCATAAACGCTTTATATTAAAATTAAAAACGTTGAAGAATGTTCAAAATATAAGAAGCCGAGGGACCATTCTGGCATTTGATGTTGATAATCATCAGCAAACATCATATTTTAATTCGCTTCGTGATAACCTGTACCATCAGTTTATAGACAAGGGGGTCTTAATTCGACCACTGGGAAATGTTATTTATTTAATGCCTCCTTACTGCATTGATCAAAATGAGCTGGATACTATTTACAATGCTGTTATGGATGTACTTTCAAATTTGTAAATTGCTTGACGTAGTGGTCAGGCGTTTCTGGATTACTAAATGAACTTTGTAAAAGAAAATAATGAGTTAATTGAAAATCCATTAAATCAAATGAATGAAAGACTTGAAAAAGTTTTGACAAAAATAATTGCTGATCATAATAGTCACGCGAAATGGATTAATCTTTTATCATACCTGGAATTTATCGGCAGCAGAAAAATTTTTAAAACACAGAAAAATGGTTTCATCAGTGAGGAATTGTTAAAGCATGCTTCGGATGAAGCTCGCCATGCTCTTATTTTAAAACAAATGATTGGTAAAATTACAGAAAATGAAAATTTTCAATATTACGACTCGAAATACATGATCAATGCATATTCAGGTTTTCGTTATATACAAAATCTCGATTCCATGGTTAAAAAACAGTTACTAAAGATTTCTGCTTTTAAAGAAGATTTTTCATATATGTGCTATGTGTATGTAAGTTATGTCATAGAGGTGAGAGCCAATTGGTTATATGCCATTTATTCCGGCTTGTTATCAAAAACAGGATCAAATGTAAATGTATCAGCCATAATTTCTGACGAAGTACGTCATTTAGATGACATGACTTGCGAAATTGGAAAACTTGACCCAAACAGCGAATCTAACATAGTTTACTTTTTAAACAAAGAAGGTTTATTGTTTGAAAGATTTTTATGTAACCTTGAAAAAAGTTTAAACTAAAATAATGCAGAAGATAGTTTTTTTCGGTATTCTTTGACCAGTGTATCTTCTCCAAGTAAATAAAAACAACAAAACAAGTTTATTTTGTTTTTTTCTTTTTCGTCGCCTTTCGTGTTGATGATTTTATCTAAAAAATATTGAAGTGTTGATTCAGTGTATTCATTAATTAAAAGACTTTGTAATTTTTCCAGGGTTTCGGTTGATGGATTGTTTTTATAAAATTCTGTAAATTTTAATTTAATTTCAGAATACTTGCTGCCATAATCTGGCAAATGATCTAAATATTTTTTAAGCTCCCTGACATCAATTCCGGATTTTAACAATTCTTTAAAAATATTCCATAGAGCAGTTTCAGCATCTAATCCAAGTATATGATGTTTTATGATTTCATTACCAGCTTCTTTAAATTGATTTTTCGTTATCAAAGCCAGGATATTTTTAAACTCAGGGTGAGGAATATTTTTATTTAGAAAAAGTTTTACCTGTTCGCTTGATAATGCTCCAAGAAACTGATCTTTAACAACACCGTTTTCAAATAAAAGAACATAGGGAATACTGCTGACTTTATATTTTAAAGCCAGTTCCTGTTCAGTTTGTGTATTTACACGAACCAATAAAAAACGGTTTTGAAATTCGAGTTCGGCTTTTTCTAATATTGGTCCTAGTACCTTGCATGGATTGCACCATTGAGCCCAGAAATCTACCAATACGGGTCTACTTTTTGACTCTAGTATAACCTTTATCTCAAATTCATTCTTTTTTATATCAATCGCCATAATGATTCCTTGACAATCCACCGAAAATGATAATGGGCTGTCAATAATTTATGAAAATAAGAATGTATGGAACTCGAGGCATAACACCGTCTCCTGGATGGGAAACAAAAAAATATGGAGGTAATACTTCATGTATAGCAATAAGATTGGAAGATAGCAACAATTTAATCATCATTGATGCCGGAACCGGAATTATAAAACTCGGGCAGGAACTGGCAAATGCAAGTACAGATTTACAAATTAAATTATTTCTGACACACATTCACATGGATCATATACAGGGCTTTCCATTTTTTTTACCGATATATGACCGAAGAAATCACATTACCGTGTATTCACCTCATTACCAGCATGTAACCGTCGAAAAAGTATTTAAGTTATTAATCAGTGATCAGGTAAATCCGGTACAACTAAGGCAGCCCCAGGCAAAAATACATTACGAATACATGACAGAAAATGTCGTAACTCACAAAACTTTGAAAATCAAACTTTGTCGAGTTAATCATCCCATATTAACATATGGCTACAGGTTTGAACATCTCAATAAGGTGTTGTGTATCATGACAGATCACGAGCCAGCCGAAAATCTTTTACAAAAAACAGCAGATCGTGAAGCTTATACACTCAGCGATGCTGACTATTGTTCTTTTATAAATAATTGTGATATTTTAATTGCTGATGCCCAGTATTTACCTGACGAAGTTAAAATGTACCGAGGCTGGGGACATGCACATGTAAATTATATAGTCAATAAAGCCATAGTAGCCAACGTAAAACGTCTGGTGTTAACTCATCATGACCCAAATCGAACCGATCTTCAAATCGATACCATTTTAGATCAATATCGAACCATATTGATGAAAAAAGGTATTCCCATGGAAATCATTGCTGCAAAAGAAATTGAAGAATATACTCTTTGAATTTTCAATTATATTAGTTGGTTATTGTTTGTACATGTCGCTCTTTAAACTTTTCTTTTACTAAAGAATAGTTGTCTTCAAAGAATGATCTATTTTCTTCAATAAGGCGTACTTTGTGTTGCAAAAAAACAGCTTCATTATGCAAGATTTGTACATTATCTGGATACATTGTACGCAGTTTAAAAAATAATTCTTCGGATTCTTTATAGCGACCAGAGTGATATGCGTAAACAGCAGCTTCATTCATCAGAAGCATATTGTCTTCATCATGATTCCACAGATCACTGATTTCAAGCCATGCTCTTTCATATTCTTTATTTCTAAAAATCAACCTTACCTGATATAATTTTGGTATAAATTTTCCAACTCGTCCATGAATGTACGGGCTTATATAGTTAAGTTTTTGCAAATTATTTTTCTCATAGTAGTAAAGATACAGAATAAACCGAATTGCCTGCGGAATATAATTATTTTCTTTGTATAATATATCCAAAGACTTTTCTAATTCATTTAATTTTACATGATCTATCTCATAATCGTTTAATTCCTTGCTCTGATTTATGTAATAAATTAAAAATTTATGCAATTCATAAAATGTTTTATTTTTTACCAAAGATAATAAATCTTTTACATAATGATAAGCGCCTGAAGCACTTTTTGAAATTAAAGAATGATATTCTGGTGGAATAAAATCCAGTCGATTTAATTTTTCATAATGACCATAGTAAAAAGCCTGTCTTTCAATAAACTCTCTCCATTGATTGTATAAAATATGTTTATACTTATAAATTAATGCATAATATAAAAATAAAGATGTTCTTTTTGAAAGAAAATCGTTATAAAACAAATAAAATTCTCCTTTACGATCATCGTTTAAATCTACAAAAATAGTTTCTTCCCAATTTTGCCACTTTTTTCTTGTTAAATAAATATTTTTATTCAAAATGATATTTGACAGATCAAAAGCATTGGTAATTTTATCTGGAAGATTTTCATTAAGTTCATTAAAAGTAATTTTTTTCTCCAGTTCATCCTGATATATAAAACAAATTCTACGTAATTCTTTTTCTTCGAATTGATTATTGAAAATCATACTCTTTAATATTATGATTGCTTGATCAGACTTAATCGCAAAGAAATAATGAATAAATAATTCAGGCAGGGCAGGGTGTGAATAACCCATTCTCCATAATTCAAAAAGCTCTTCAATTACAATATTTTGACTTTCTTCTAAATACAGTCTGAAGATTCGTGAATTTTCAATTTTATAAAATGGATATACTTTAAATTGATAGTCGGCAATGTGATTCATTACGATAGCAACTTTTTTAGTAAAAATTTCCTTTAAAGCTCCTGAAAATATATGCTTTGGATTGGTAAAGAGTATAAAATCTTGAATATTTTGATCTTGCTTTATTTGTTCTTGAATCAATGAAAAGGAGTCATTATGGGATACTTTTTTTGTATTATATTCCTCTTCGATTACTACGGGTTGTTCTTTAAACGTAACTTTAACGTTCATAGGCATCGATGAAAGTTCTATTCCATAATCTGGACTTGAGTCATCTATTGTGGAATATAAATTTGTGATAGAACTTGTTTCATCTGATTTTATATCAAATATAACTTCAGATTCTATTTCATAGTCAGTCGGGAAAATAATATCTTCATTTTTTGTTTTACGAACAGTTTCGATTATTTTTAAAAAAATTAATATTATAATAGAAATTAAGAATAATATCACTCCATTAACCGGATTAATTTTAGTTATTAATGAAGTTACTATATTCATGTTGAATTTAAAAATCTTTAAACGTACCTTACATAATTATCGGCACGTTTAGGGTATCATAGAAAGTCACAAACTAATTTAATGAAAGTTTTATAAATATTTTTTATCGTAAATGGCCTGTTTATCATCAACTTTAGACAACATAAAGGCGCCGCCGATAAATAATAATACTATAGATAACATACCGATCCTGGTTGCTACAAGAGAATCATTTACAAAATATTGAGCTATAATATTCGTTATGCCGATTAAAATCGGGCCAATGATAACGGCAAATTTTCCCAGCATATTGTAAAATCCAAAATATTCAGCTGATTTTTCTGGCGGTATTAAGCCCGCAAAGTAAGATCGGCTTAAAGCCTGTATACCGCCCTGTACCATGGAAACCAGTAAGGCAATACCGTAAAACTCATATTTATTATGAATAAAGGAAGCCCAGATACAAATGAAAATATACACCATGATGGTATAATAAATCATTTTTCGGCGTCCCGTTTTATCAGCTAAAAAACCAATTATATATGTAAAAGGAAAACCTAGAAATTGTATCATCAATAACGCAGTGATTAAATCAACCTGTGAAAAACCAATGGATAATCCGTAGTCAACTGCCATTCGAATGATTGTATCGACACCATCAATGTAAAGCCAGTAAGCAATTAAAAAGGTAAATACAGTTTTTAAATGTTTTATTTCTTTAAACGTATGAACGATCTGCTTAAAACCAGATTTAATTATTTTTGTGGTGGAGATATTTTTAATTTTTTTAGACGATGTTGTAAAAAATAAAGGAAGTGCAAAAATGATCCACCATATTCCTACGCTGATAAATGAAGCTCGTACCGCAGAACTTTTGCTGGCAAACCCAAAAAATGAAGGATTTAATGTCCACCAGACATTGATCGCAAACAAAAGACCGCCTCCCAGATATCCGAGTGAAAATCCTCCGGCAGAAACCTTGTCATAATCTCTTTCAGATTTTACAACATCCGTTAGCATCGAGTCATAAAAAATATTGGACGAGAAAAAACCAAGACTTGCCAGAACATAAAAAAATATAGCGTTTTGCCAATCACCTTCAGAAATAAAAAACATCGAAATACAGGCAATAGCGCCGATTAAAGTAAAGAAAAGCAAAAATTTAACCTTGTTTCCAGACTTGTCTGCAATTGCTCCCAGTATCGGAGCTGAAAAAGCAACAATAATCCCTGCAAATGAATTGGCAAAGGCTAATTTTGCCGTACTTATGTTTACCTGATCAGAGGCGCTCCAGTAAGCTTTAAAAAATATTGGGAAAAACCCAGCCATGATAGTCGTTGCAAATGCAGAATTAGCCCAATCATAAAACATCCATGAAATAATTTGTTTATTTTTTAAAATATTTTTCATCATCATTTAAGGGCTGTCTGAAAAGTCTCACAGCAAAGGCGCGAAGGGCGCAAAGTAAATAAATAAAGGGATTTTTCTTATCATTTTCTTTAATTCCTTTGCGTTCTTTGCGTCTTCGCGGTTCAAATTTTGACTTATTTACTAACTAAATGCAGGAACGTGATTTATGTACGATTTTTATACAACCCCAACCCCATACGTAATTTTCAACGACACAAATTAACTTTAGTTATGCCTCATAGCGTCAATATGAAAAAATTTAAACAATTTTATATTTCAAGAAATTCGTTGTTGTGGATATTTATAATGGTTTTATTTAATACAACAGTTTGATTAATAAATAAACAAATTTCGAATGTTTTTCAATCATCTGAAATGGCATAATATTTGCTCATATTATAGAAAGACTATTTACAGTTAATCATAGTAGAAAAAGATTGACGAGCATAATCAAATTAAGATCAGCTCAATGTACAATAGTTTTCACTTAAGGAGAAAATAATGAGCAACAATTTAGAAATAGAAAATAATGAAAAAACCCGCGTCGTAAGCGAATATTACGGCGAAAATGTTTTTAACGACAATATCATGCGTCAAAGGTTACCTAAAAGTATTTATAAGTCACTAAAGAAGAGCATTGATGAGGCAAAACCAATAGATCCAGGCATTGCTGATGTAGTAGCAGCTACGATGAAAGACTGGGCAATAGAGAAGGGTGCAACGCATTATACCCATTGGTTTCAACCGATGACGGGAATTACTGCAGAAAAGCACGACTCGTTTATTTCTCCCCAGGCAGATGGCCGTATCATCATGGAATTTTCTGGCAAGGAATTAATTAAAGGCGAACCAGATGCGTCGTCTTTTCCATCAGGCGGACTCCGAGCTACGTTTGAAGCACGCGGTTATACGTCATGGGATTGTACTTCTCCGGCATTTTATAGAGATGGTACTTTATACATTCCAACTGCGTTTTATTCATATACTGGAGAAGTTCTTGATAAAAAAACACCACTTTTACGATCCATGGATGTTCTTTCCAATCAGGCGGTTCGTATTGTTAAACTTTTTGGCGGTAACAACGTTAAACGTGTAATCACAACCGTTGGAGCTGAACAGGAATATTTTTTAATCAGCCAGGAAATGTACAAAAGAAGAAAAGATCTGGTGTATACCGGAAGAACACTTTTCGGAGCGATACCTCCCAAAGGCCAGGAAATGGAAGACCATTATTTTGGTACAATTAAAGAATCTGTAGCCGCATTTATGAGCGAACTTGATGAAGAATTATGGAAACTTGGCGTTTCGTCAAAAACAAAACATAATGAAGTAGCTCCTTCACAACATGAGATGGCGCCGATTTTTACATCCAGCAACATTGCTACCGACCACAATCAATTAGTAATGGATACCTTAAAGAAAGTTGCTATTCGACATAAATTAATATGCTTATTGCATGAGAAACCATTTGCAGGAGTAAACGGTTCCGGCAAACATAACAATTGGTCAATGGGAACAGACACTGGTGAAAACCTTCTTGAACCAGGAGATACACCAAACGTAAATCTTCGCTTTTTGGTTTTTCTGGCAGCTGTAATAAAAGCTGTTGATGTATATCAAGATATTTTAAGAGCCAGCGCTGCAAATCCTGGTAACGATCATCGACTTGGAGCAAATGAAGCCCCGCCGGCAATCATTTCTATTTTTCTTGGTGATCAACTTTCAGATATCCTTGACCAGATTGAAAAAACAGGCATTGCAAAATCAATAAAAGAAAGTGGTGAGATAAAAAATCTTTTATCAACGCTTCCATCTTTACCAAAAGATTCTACCGATAGAAACAGAACTTCACCATTTGCATTTACCGGTAACAAGTTTGAGTTTAGAATGGTACCATCATCTTCGTCTATTGCCGGTCCAAATTTTGTACTAAATACAGCTGTAGCTGAAGTATTACGTGAAATTGCGGATAAACTTGAAAAAAGTAAAGACGTCGAAGCGGATTCTTACAACATCGTTCGTGATATTGTAAAAAATCATAAAAGAATTATTTTCAACGGAAATAATTATTCAGATGAGTGGGTTAAGGAAGCAAAATCAAGAGGAATCTTAAACCTGAAATCACTTGTTGAAGCCATACCAACCATCATTGAGAAAAAAAATGTTGAGTTGATGGTTAAACATCGAATTTTAAACGAAGTTGAATTAAAATCACGATTTGAAATCATTATGGAGTCTTACATCAAGACGGTTCGAATTGAAGCTTTAACCATGTTAAAAATGACAAAAAGACAATTTATTCCTGCAGGTATGAAATATATCCAGGTTTTATCAGATGGAATTAATTCTGTTAAAAATACAGGTTTAAGTGTAGATACCAGTGTTCAGGCAGACCTGTTAAAGAAAAGTTCTGATCTATTGGTTTTAATTAACAAAAACGTGGTAAATCTCGAAAAATTAGTGTATGAAGATCATTCAACTGGTGATATACTTTCTCATGGTAAATACTACAAAGAAAAAGTTATGGCTGAAATGTCTGAATTACGTAAAAATGTTGATAGCTTGGAAGTAATTGTTGATCATGATTTATGGCCAGTTCCAACTTATGGTCAAATACTTTATAATGTAGAGTAATTACGGATAGTAAAATTTCTATTAAAAGTATAAATTTAACAGGATGTATAAGAAATAAATATGTTTATATTTAAATACGCTTTTCATCCTGTTAAATCTACTTATGCGTTTTTTTTTAAATAATTTTCATAAAAGTGTAAAAATTAACATATTAAATGAATATGTTAATAAATGTCAGAACTGAATCATCAAATTATCAAGAAATATATTTTAGATTTACTTCTATACTATAAATGCTCGCCTAAAAATATCAATAATAATAAATTAAAATTTTATCTAATGAGCCGGCATCTTTATCCCGGTACGAATGGTTTTCAAATTATTGAAAATTATTTTATGTCAAAGTTAAAACTAAGACGCAGTATTTTTAACACAATCAATTCGATATTTAAACCGTTTATGATTCAATTATTCAACTTTTATGATATTTTAATCAATCAAAATGTACAAGGTAAAATAATTATAAAATATAGAAACCATTTAACAGATTTTTTTTGCTGGCTAATTCTTAATGACATCAATAACTTTGTAAATGTTAATATTTTCCTTTGTATGGATTATATACACTCGAAACATTATAATAATCTATATTCAACGAATGATATTTCGGATTTTTTGCAAGCACTAAATTATTATTATAAAATTTACCATTACAAAGATTTTAATACTGATGAAGTTGCAAGTAAAATACATTGGTATCAGTTTAGTTATGAGATTACAAACAGTGAAATTTTTAATTTATACAATCACATGCAAAATAAATCTTTAAAACTTCTTGTTACTTTAATTTTACACATGGGACTTTCAGCAAAGATATTGTTAAACTTAAAAGTAAAGGATATAGATTTATACGATCAATGTTTAACTTATTCGGGTAATTTTTCAGGGTATCGACTCGTTTGTCCATTTGATCAAAATTCAAAGACGAAAATAACATCATTATTTACGATACCTGAAAGTGAAAAATTATTTGATTCTCAGTTATCTATTGATTCAAACCAGGATTATTTATATAGGCAGTTTTCGTTTGCATTATTAAACGCTAGATTACCTGCAGAAAAAGCCAGGTCAATCTTAAACGATTTACATATTGCTGTATTAAGTGGAAAATTTTATAAAAATTAAAATTAATTGATGCTTTTGGTGTTTAAATATTTTATTAGTTGAACCTCATTTCCTTTATCATTATAAATGATCTTATCCATATTAAATTTTGAAATTATAATTCCTCGTCCATGTAGCGCAAGTAGATCGCTTTTAATATCTCTATTTTCAAATTTATTAACATCGAATCCATCGCCTTCATCTTTAATATTAAATGTAATACTTTGTTTTAAAAAATGATAAGATATTTCAATTTTACGCTGATTGTATGGTTCAATTTTACATAAACTATCAAGATATTCAATATAATTAATCCCTGTACTTAATAAATTTTTCTTTTTTTCGTAATTAATACCAAGATTTCCATGCTCTACCGCATTGATTAACATTTCATAAATTGCAAGGCGCAATGAAAAAATATCGTTACGATTTATTTCATTAAATCGTTTTATCATTTCCATTAGTTCATATACAAATGGGTTTAAAATGTGCACATTTGTAGGTAAAGTAAAAGATCTTTTTTCTTCAGAAATTATATTTATTAAATCGTAATCAAATTTTTTATTAACTGAAAATTTAAGATATTTTTCAACAAGATTTGCAATATCTTCCACAGTAAATGGTTTTAATAGATAATCGACAGCTCCATTTTTCATTACCTCAATAGCTAAATTCATATCTCTTTTTGCAGTTATTATAACAAAATATAAATTTGCCTGCATTAATTTAAATTTTTTAATTAAATCGACGACGTTTATATCTGAAATTTCTGATTCAGAAATTATCATTGAGTATTCATTATTATTGATTTCTTTACTGGCTTCTGTAAAATTTGACGCAAATGAAATATTCATATGCTCAGATAGTAAATCTGACATAACACTTTGATAAACTAAGTCCTCATCAATTACCAGAACTTTGGGTTTAGAAATACTTATATCCATCATGATTTTTTATCCGATATTTTCAATTTCGTAAACTTCTCTCGGTATATTTTCACTTAAAACTTCATTACCATTTTTAGTAATTAAAATATTATCCTCAATTCTTATTCCTATACCACGGTATTTCTCAGGAACAAAGTGATAATCTTCACTGATATAAATACCGGGCTCAACTGTAAAAATCATCCCAGGTTCAAATTTTCTTGAGCTACCATTTATATAATACTTTCCAACATCATGAACATCTAGACCTAAATAATGTGAAGTGTAATGCATAAAATAAGTTCGATAATATTTTTTATCAATCACTTCTTTAATTGATTCTGGTTTTATAAGTTTTAAATCATTATTATTTATATCTACATTGTCAATTAAGAGTTCTTTAAAAAAACCAAGTTCCCATAAATTTTCAACAATGTATTTAACGGTACATTCATGAATTTTTTCAAAAGTATTTCCAGGAGTACAATTTTTTATGGCAATCTTTTGAGCGCCGAGAACAATATTGTATATTTCTTTTTGAGGATCGCTAAATTTACCGCTAGCGGGTATTGTTCTTGTTATATCGCTTGCATAACCAAACAATTCGCATCCGGCATCTATGAGTATAAGTTCATTGGGCAAAATTAATTTATCACAATTTTCATAATGCAGATAATTTGCATTATTGCCAGAAGCAACGATGGTAGGGTAGGCCAGATTCGTCGCGCCGCTTTCATTAAATGACGACTCAATACGCGCTTTTACATTATATTCAAATAAAGTATAATTTTCTGATTTATTAAAACAAGACCGCGTAAATTTCATAACATCCATGAAACCTTTAGCCGTAATTTGAATTGCTTCTTTAATTTTCTTTACTTCATTTGGTGATTTGATTACCCTTGATTCGTGTAATAAATGACTGAGATTAATTATTTTTTCAGGTCCGCAAACTTCATCACGGCTATTTTTATTTAAATCATTTATAATAACAATCAGTCTTTGAATATTTTCATGATTTTCATTATAATCGAGATATATTGTTTTTTTATTTTTTAGTAAATCATGGATTTCATCCCAAAAATTTTTACTTTCTCGAACATCCGATTTATCCAGATTTAAATCCAATTCTACCTTTTCTGGAGATAACATTTTACCGGTCCATCTTTCTAATTTAACATCCGGAAATTTCATAAAAATTGAAATTTTTATTTCCGATGTTAAACATAATATCATCTCAGGTTCATTGCATCCCGTTAAGTAAATAAAATCAGATGAATTACGATATTCATAATGTACATCACGATTCCTCACTTTTTTTTCTGGTGAAAATAAAATTAAAATTGAATCTGGTTCAAGCTTTTTAGCTATTTGTTCAAGCTTGTTTTTATACTCCATAAAGCAATAAAAATACATGAATAATCCTGACAAGAATTTATACATTGATATCATATATTTAATTTAAATATGTGACATAATATATCTTATGTTAAGTAATTATTTTATAACTTTATGGTTATTAAAAAAAATAATACTGAGTGAAGATGGAATCGTGTTCTACTTGTCAAAATTCTTTACGGTGTAAGTAATGATCAATCTTTGAACAAGTGAATAAAGCTTATCATGAAAAAACTTTTAAACCATTTAAAAAGCTTTTAAGTACAGTTGGTAAAACTGTTTATCAATATAATTTAATTGAAAAAAATGATAGAGTTATGGTTGCTGTGTCTGGCGGAAAAGATTCATTAACATTGCTTTCATTATTAATTGCTCTCCGAAACAAATCACCTGTACCTTTTACAGTTTTTGCATATACGCTCGATCAGGGACAACCCGGATTTAATAAAAAAATTCTTGAAGATCACTATCAATCCCTGAGTGTTGAATATGAAATTGGTAATTATGATATTTTTTCTGTTATTACTGAAAAACTTGAACCCGACCAAACGCAGTGTTTCATGTGTTCTAGACTTCGACGCGGAATTCTGTATTCGGAGGCCGTGCGTTTACATGCCGATAAAATAGCCCTTGGACATCATTCAGATGATGCAGCAGAAACATTGCTGCTAAATTTGTTTTTTAATGGACGTCTTGCTTCTATACCTCCGAAATTAATTAGTGACGATAAGCGAAATGTAATCATTCGACCATTGATTGAAACATTTGAAAAAGACATCATCGAAGTTGCTAACCATATGAAATTACCCATCATCCCCTGCTCTGTTTGCGGTTCACAGGAAAAATTACAGCGCAAAAGAATTAAACAATTACTGGGTAACGAAGAAGTAAATAATCCATTTTTAAAATCATCGATTAAGCGTGCATTGAAAAATGTTCAGCGACGCCATCTTTGGGAACTGTAATACCAGAAAATAAATGAATAATAAAATAAGAGCATATATCGCACCGGTTACAAAGTTAAAAAAAGAAGATTACAGATCTTTGATTTTGGCAGCAATTGCTGAAGATAAAACTAATGATGACATTACTACAAATTCTATTTTTACCAAACGAAAAAAAGTTAAATCTTCATTGATTGCTCGAGAATCGGGAATACTTTGTGGTATAAAAATATTTATTGATGTTTTTAATATTATAGATAAAAAAACTCTTGTTCAACCTAATTTTATCGATGGAGATTCTTTTAATAAGGGAAATGTGATAGCGCTTATCGAAGGTGATGTTAAAAGTATTTTAAAAAGTGAACGTATTGCCTTGAATTTTTTATCGATGCTTTCTGGAATATCAACGAAAACCAAATATGCTGTTGATATATTAAATAAATATGGCATTACAGCGCTGGATACACGTAAAACACTTCCTGGATATCGCATACTTTCAAAATACGCAGTTTATACCGGCGGCGGCTCAAATCATCGTTTAAATCTTGCGCAAATGGGATTGATCAAAGATAATCATATTGCTGCAGCCGGCGGTATAAAAAATGCAATAGCTCTTTTTAGAAAAATGTACCCGAAACATAAATGTGAGGTCGAGGTTGAAACTTTTTCACAACTAAATGATGCATTGCCTGAACGTCCGGAAATGATCATGTTAGATAATATGAATGTTAAAGAAATTAAGCATTGTGTAGAAGTTATTAATAAATTTAATAATAAACATAAAACTTCTATCATTTGTGAAGCTTCAGGGGGATACAATTTAAGCAATCTATCAACGTTAGCAAAAAGTGGAGTTGATTTTGTCAGTATGGGTTCATTGACAAATTCTATTACACCGCTTGATTTTAGTTTGGAATTTCATGAGTAAACTGCATATTTATATCAATTCAAACCGTATGGTATAGGAATCTCTCGAGGATTGATTTGAGTCTTGGGAATACCAAATCCATTAAATCCTTTTAAAGTAAATGAAACGTATATTCCATGATCATAATAACCTGCTATGTTTTGATTGTTTTTACCATAGTAAATCCAGTTTTGTGTTATCGAATATGAAAATTTCATTAACCAGTCATGAAGATCATGTTCAATAGAAACCTCAATTTTATCTAATTCAAAAGATGAATTTGCATTGTTTGAATTTAACATCGTTACAAATGATTCACCGACATATTGATAAGGAGATGCCTGAGTACCGGTATTGTAAACATTGGTACTGAGATTTAAACCAAACCACCAATATTTTAAGAATGCAGCCTTGGTTTCCATAATAAATTGAATTCTATTACGATTATAATTAATAAAATCATGTACCCAGTTAAACCCAATTTTTGCTTTTTCTAGTCGATCAATGATTAAAAAACGATATCCTCCTGTTTGAAGATATAAAGATAAACTATTGATTCCAGGTTTGTTGAAATTAATGTTATAATAAAATGATTCACTGGTGCCTATGCCAAGAAAATAAGTATTCGGATTATATACTTCAGGTAAAAAAATATTATCATGATTGATAAAGTCATAATCAAAAAAAGCAGATACAAAAAAAGGATCCCATTGATTTTGCTCTTTAAAAACACCTGGTAATTTCCTCAAATCTCTGGCGCTGCCGAGTGAAATCGAGCCAAATGGAGCAAAATCTGAAGAAAGTAAAAGATATAATTTGTTTTCTCGCTCCTGTTTAAAATATGGATCCGTTATTTTTTCGACGGTTGCCCATTTTAACGCATACATAATTGTTGATTTTAAAAAAGATGGTCCTAAAAATAATTTATCTAAAGTATAAAAATACTGATAGCTTTTTTTATCATTTTCAAGGTTATCTATTGCCGATCCATTATTATAAAATTGCCCAGTTACTCCATAACCTATGCTGGGTTGTAAAGATATTAAATTATGAAACGGCAAAAAAGCATTTAGTCCTGATTTTACATCCAAGTAGTTTAATGTGTGAAATAATTGGCCTTGATTGTATTGATGTTCAATTCTCGAAACTACATCAATATTATTACTAATACCTTGAAATACACTTCCGGTTGGTTTTACAACATACCAGTTTTTCTTGTAAGTCAATGAAGGAAAAATCTCATGTACAGGATAATAATTGTAGCCATTTAAATAGTTCTGCCATTGCTGGTATTTGTCAATGACAACCACAAAGCTATTATCCTGCCAGTTTTCTGAATAAACAGCTTTCCACAAAAGTGAATTTCTAGGTTGAGCTGGATAATATAGAGTTCGATAAATAGCAATCGCATTTATTGTGTTATCTGGTATAGTACGTTGTTTAAATGTCTTATCAAAAGCAGGATCATTGTATTGTTCAAAAGTAACATTTAAAGCTGATATAGCATCTTTGTCCATGGAAGAAGACCATCTAGGGTTGAGTAAGGCATTGACTTCATGCCAAACTTCCCTGGAATTAGAAATTGTACCCTGGTTTGGTACAATTTGATCTTGAATGATCTTGGAAGCAATACCTATTGAAATGTCATAATCGAGATTTTTTGACTTTTTATTCATATATGTTCCAAAATAAAATCCCTGAAATTGATAAAAATCAAACATTAACATGGCATTTGACGGTAAAATGATATTATTTTTTGAAAATCCATAAAAATAACTGTTTTGCAAATAAATTCCATTAAATGTTGTATATCCAATCAATGAATGGATTCCTGTTCCAAGATCAGTCTGAAGAAGAAAAGGCAAATAAAATAAAGGAACTTTGGCAATGTAGTAAACTATTCCAATAGCAACAAACTGATTATCCGGCCTGAGCCAGATTTTTTTAACTTTAAAAAAATAATGTGCTGTTTCGGCTTCACAGGTTGACAAAAATGCAGCTGAAATTATTAAATTTTCTGTAGATGTTACCTTGGCGTATTCTCCAATTATATATAATGGTTTAACAAATCCATCTAAATCATATAAAATACCAACTTTTAACGAATTGCTGTAAAAAAACTTTGACCCTTTTATAATTTGAAAACCATCAGTTAAAGTAACACCGCCCTCCCCGAATAATTCTCCTGTTTCAGGGTTAATTTTAATGGTATCAGCCAGAAGTACATAATTGTTTATCTTTATTCTCGTACCGCCATGAAAAATTAAAATTCCTTCTTTACTTTTTTGCGCTCCAAGATATTTTCCTTCTTCAGCATGCATCAATTCTATTCCAGAATGATTTTTATCTGCTTCTTGCTGGTTTAATTCAATAGCCCATTTGTTTTCCAGATTTTTATTTTCAAGATTATTTTGAGAAAATAAATTTTCTAATTGAAGAAAAGAAAGTAAAATAATACTGTATGTAAATATACGTAATTTTAACACGGTGTTTATCAATAAAAAAAGATATGATGGAATGAAAAGTAAATAACACATTCAAAGAAGTCTTTTTGTATTAATTAAATTTAAATAATGATTATTTTATTCCTCAATTTAACTATATTATTTAATATTATAAAATTTTTGATATCTACAAAAAATGAAATTTTTATTATCTAATGCTAAAAATTAAATAAAATTCTTGAAACATAATACACACTTCTAAATTATACCTTAATAAATAAATTTGTATCTCAAAATTAAATTTATCCATTTTCATTTGTAATGGATTTGATTTAAATTTTTGTCACACAAAACGTGGGAGTTCATATTGCAAGATTGGTATTACATTACATATGGTGAAAAAAAACCTTTTGAATATAGCCTGGAAAACGGAAAATATAAATTAAGTATACCTTATCCAAACAATTTAAAAATGACAGGTGATGTCATTCTTGCTCAAATGGTTGATCCAAATGAACCAAAATACAATAAAGTTCCTATCGTAAAAGGTCCATCCAAGAGGCTTGATTTTGACTCAGCTGTTGTTTTTCGAGATACAAATCGTAATTTATTTATGTCAAAAACTTTTGGGTATGCAGGAATGTATCGAGGCTTTTTAGTTGTTATTCCGCCCGTGGTTATTAATGAAGATCAATCAGAAGCAAAACTATACCTTCCATCATTTGAGCCATCTAAAATTCCGTCTATCGAAGAAATTTTTAAAATAATCACCATAATGAAAATATTTCCGAGTCTTGATCAATACCAGATTCAAGCGAACTTAGACGAGTCGATGAAAAATAATGATCCATTTGTTCTTATTGCCAAGGGTCGTTCTATGGAAGAAGCTTATAATGAATATATAATTCCTTCTTTTAACCTTGAAAAAAGTGTTGGTAAATTAAAAGAAGATGGTAAAATGGATTACAAAGAACGCGGCGCTATAAAAGAAGTCTTTGAAGGTGATGTGGTTGGAGAATATTTTAAAGGCTCACAAGGTAAAGAAGGATTTAATGTATTTGGTCAACGTATAAGTATCAGGCATGTGACAAAAGGCGCTGAACCTGGAAAAAGTCTTTATTTAGATTCTGAAAATAATCAAATGATGAGATCATTAATCAATGGTTTTTTAGAAATAAATCACAATGTATTGAATGTTAATGAAACTCTAGTGATTACGAGTGATGTTGGATATGAAACTGGTAATATCGAATTTTCTGGTAACATTGAAATTAAAGGAAAGGTTTGTGATGGATTTTCTGTAACATCATTTGGCAAATTAACAATTCATGGTATTGTAGAGGCAGCAAATTTATTTTCACGACAGGACATGCTACTTATTTCAGGCGTATTAAGCAAGCCCGAATACAAAATTGAATGTTTAAGTAATTTACAAGCAAGATACATACAAAATGCAAATGTGATTGTTAAAAAAAATTTAATTGTCGACGATTTCATTTACGATAGCAATGTTCGATGCAATGGTAATGTGACGGTTACAAAAAAATCGGGTATCATTCTTGGTGGTAAAATCACTGCCCTTCGTCGAATTGAAGCAAATGTAGCCGGTAATAAAGCAGGAATTTTAACTGAATTGGTATGCGGTGTCGATCAGGAATTAGATGAAAAAATTAATATCAAAAGAAAAGAACTTCTACGATATCAAGAAGCACAAAACATGTTAAATGAAAAAATAAAAACAAGCTTTTCGGCTAACTTCTTAAGAAATCCTGCAAATTTCATCAACTCATTGCCTGAAGACAAAAAAAAGAATGCAATAATGGTTCTTGAAAAAGTAAAAAGTATCAATAATCTAATATCAAATACACAAGCTGCTATTGATAAACTTGAAAAATCTGGAGACCTTTATGACTTTACTCCAGAAATCATTATATATCAAAAAAAATATGAAGGAGTTAAAGATCGTATTGTATTGTCAGGTAAATCAGATAATTAAGGCTGATCTTTTACTGCATACAATAAATAATTCATGGCCGCATCACCATTACCAGCCATTAAAGATATTAAAGATAAATTAAAATAATCATTATTTGTTTTTTTAGTTTTATGAATAATATCATTTTTCCTTTTTAAGATAATTTCTTTTATATTTTTATTGTTTGAATCTTCAAAATATGATTCTATTTTATCTATGTCCGAATCATCTTTCATTAAGTTTCTAAAATTTTCAATTGATTTTTTCGTAACAGATTCTTTTATTGATATTCTGGCCTGTAATTTCAACGCTGCCTTGTTTCTGGGATTTATTTCTAGAATTTTATGAATTACAGAATTACATAGAATTTCTTTTTTGCTGACATTATAAGCAATTGCCAGACTAACTAACAATGATTCATTTCCTTTATGAGTACATAAAGCTTTTTGTAATATTTGAATTGCTTTATCTAAATTATTTTGATCTGTAAAAATATATGCTGTCAATAAACATGCTGGTAAAAATGCCTCATTTAATAGAATACATTCCAAGAGATATTTTAATGCCATATCTGATTTTTTAGATTTATAATAGACCAGTCCGAGATTATAAAGAGCTCTGACATCCCTTTTAAGAGTTAAAGCCTTATCATAAGATTTTATAGCTTCTTCTGCATTACCTTTCTTGAAAAATAGAGCACCACGGTTTAACCATGTTTCAAAATGATCAGGCTTATCTTTTAAAATTTCATCATAAAGTTCTATAGCTGCATCCCAATTTTGTTGCTTTTCAATTTTTAAGGCTTCATTAAACATTTCTACATTTAAAGAATTCATAATTCTTATATATTCGTCTGTTTACAATATATTGGCAACAAATATTTATGAAAACAAGATATTAATTAAAAATCGTATCCTGTGACAATGATGAGTATACATTGATTTAAAGTTTTATTTTTCAGATATTAACTAACCTGAATTTTGATTATTTTACAGAATTTTAATTTTGTACTAAAACGTAAAAATCAAACACTTGATTTTCAATTTTTTGTGTTCACGATGTATTGCATAATTTATATAATCAAACTATAACCATATGAAAAATAATTACTTAATCACCACGCCAATTTATTATGTTAATGCTCGCCCGCATTTAGGTCATATATACACAACCTTGTTATGTGATGTCATGAATGAATATCAAAAATTATCTGGTAAGAACTCTTTTTTTCTTACCGGAGTAGATGAACATGGCGATAAAATTGTTAAAGCAGCAGATCTTGAAAATAGCACACCTCAGGAATACGTAAATAAAATATCAGGAATATTTGAAGAAACCTGGAAGTCATTAAAAATATCAAATGATGATTTTATACGTACCACACAGGAAAGACACAAAAAAGTCGTTCAACACGTTTTAAATAAATTGTATGAAAAAGGCGATATTTATTTAAGTGAGTATGAAGGTACATATTGTCTTGGTTGTGAAAGATATTTAACTGAAAAAGAATTAAATGAAGATGGTAATTGCCCTGATCATTTAGTGAAACCCGAGATAATAAAAGAAAGTAATTATTTTTTTAAATTACAAAAGTATTTACCAATCTGGGAAAAAATATTGGAAAACAACCCGGATCTGGTCAAGCCTGAACAGTACTTTAAAGAGATTAGCGGTACCATACAGGAGTTAAAAAAACTTGGCGAAGATTTATCCATTTCACGTCCCGTCAAAAGGCTTACATGGGGAATTCCCATTCCATTTGATAAAAATTACGTTACCTATGTCTGGTTCGATGCGCTTTTAAATTATATTTCAGCTCTCGATTTTCCTGATGGAGAAAAATTTAAAAATTACTGGCCACAGGCAAGGCATGTAATTGCAAAAGATATTTTAAAACCTCATGGCATTTACTGGCCGACCATGCTTTTGGCTGCGGACATTGAAATATTTCAAAATTTATTTGTTCATGGCTATTGGCTTGGACTCAATGATGTTAAAATGTCAAAATCTCTTCAAAATGCAGTAAATCCGGTAGATTTAATCAATGTGATAGGCCTGGATTCTTTTCGTTATTTTTTAATGAGAGAAATGACATTTGGAAGCGACAGTAAGTTCAGTGAATCTACTCTTGAAAACCGTATTAACCAGGATTTGGCTAACAATCTTGGAAATTTAATACAACGAACTTTAAGTATGATTAAAAAATATACAGACGGTAATATACCTGAAAAAGTAACTAATCCGGAAAATGAAGTATTAGATGAAATCATACGTTTTTCAGTGATTCGATTTAATGATTTTATGAATACATTTCAATTTAGTAAAGCTCTCGAAAGTATTTTTGTTATCATTGATAAACTCAATAAATTAATAGAAGAAAACAAACCATGGGAAATGGCTAAAAAAAATCCATCACTGGTGCCAGGTTTTTTAAGAATGTTACTAGACGGAATTTCGATTGTAATGCTTAATCTACGTCCATTTTTAAGAGTTAAATTTCAACAATATTCATCAATAACCGGTCTGCATAGTGAAATTAATTTCCCTCTAAACAGCAATGAAATTAAATATAACGTTCAATTACCAGAAAGCTGGGATATATTATTTCCACGAATTATATTAACTGAAAATGAAGTTTCTTAAAGAAAATTCATAATGAAGTTTGGGGCGTCTTAAAAGACACAAATTTTGCGAAAAAAGCAAAAAAAATCCCGAAAGCAGCCCCAACCCTATAAAATTTTCAATAATTTGGTTTAAATTGTTTTACAGTATTCACCATTGCTTCAACATTTTCCATTGGCGTTTCTGGATAAATACCATGACCTAGATTAAAAATAAATCCTGGTTTATTACCTCTGGCATTTAAAACCTCAAGAGTCATGTTTCTAACTGTATCAGGATTAGAAAGTAAAACTGCCGGATCTAAATTCCCCTGAACAGGGTAATCGCCAAAACTATTGATGGGTAAACGCCAGTCTAGCGATATAACGGAAACACCTTTTTTGTAAAGACGAGTTAAAGATTCTCGATGAATACTGGCACCTCTGCAAAAATAAATGACGGGGACTTTTTTTGAAACTGATTCGGATATTTTTTCAATATAAGATACCAGGTGCTTTAAATAAATATCAGTAGCCATCGCATCGCCCCAGGAATCAAACAGCTGAATGACATTTGCTCCGGCTTTAATTTGTATATTTAAATAGTCAATGGTTGATTTTACAATAAAGTCCATCAATTTTCCAAAGGTGTGCGGGTTTGAATACATCCATGCTCTTGTTTTAGCATGTGTTTTTGAAGTTTTACCTTCGATCATATAACTGGCAAGCGTAAAAGGAGCTGCTGCAAATCCTATTAAGGTTTTTTCTGTTTGTAATCCTTTACGAGTTAATTCAATTGCCTTAGAGTAATATTTAAGTCTGTCGGATAGCATTTCAGAACTATAACTTTTGACAAGTTCATCTATGTCATTTTCATCGTTGACCACTTTTGAAATTTCAGGAAGTCCATTATCAAAAGATACATTCATGTTTAAGGCATGAAGAATAACCAATATATCTGAAAAAATAATAGCTGCATCAAGATCAAAACGTTTAATTGGCTGAAGTGTGATTTCCGATGCAATTTCAGGATCCATCACCATCTCCATAAAACTACGATCTTTTTTTATCATCTGGTATTCAGGTAAATATCTTCCAGCCTGGCGCATAAACCAGATGGGTACTTTTTCTATTTTTTCTTTAGCAATTGTTTTCTCAAGTATTGTCATTTTTTCCTCTTTTTTTTGGGGCGACTACTCCCCTTTTTTAATTATAATTTTCAAAAAATTTTCTTTTATGTATTAAAGGCATATCCTTTTTTTGGATACGTGATGAAAATTTTTGGATTTGTTGGATCTTCTTCAAACCATTTTCTAAACTTTACCAGAAAATTATCAACATTACGGCTGGTTACATAAACATCTTTTCCCCAAACTAATTCAATAAGTTTTTTACGTTCAATGATTTGATTTGGATTTTCTACAAAATGAATTAATACCTTGGCTTCTTTTGGAGTTAATATATATTCTTCTTTATCTTTAACGACTTTCATTAAATCCCAATCTATTGCAGCTTCACCAATTTTTGAAGGAAGTGGCGCAGTATGTCTTTTTACAAAGTAAAATAAAAGATTTTGAATTTTTAATAATACCTGTTGAATTTCAAATGGTTTAATTACATAATCAATTGCTCCGGCCAGATATGCCTGCTTGATTTTTTCATCATGGCCTAGAGCTGAAATAAATAAAATGGGAATATTTTGTTCCTTTTTTTGAAGATTTTGAGCAAACTTTAAACCATTTTCTCCAGGCAACATTATGTCGAGAATTAAAAGATCATATGGTAATGTTTCAGATTTTCGAACCATTTGTTCTGTAGAAAAAAATGAGTCTACTCTAAAACCAATACTCTGCAAATTGATGGAAAGCAATTCTCTAATGGCGTCATCGTCTTCGACCAATGCAATATAGGCTTTATTTCTTTCAATAACTTCAGGCATAATTATTTAACGTACACTTTAAACGTACTTCCTTTATTTTCACCATCACTTTCAAGCATAATATTTATTGAATGTTTGGCAGCAAGTTTTTTAATAATATAATGGCCAAGACCGCTACCGCCTATATTTTGAATATCATGGCGTCCGGATCTAAAAAACATTTTTTGATAACTCAATTTATCTTCATCGGTAAAACCAAGTCCTGAATCTTTAACTTGAATATAATTACCTTTAGTATCTTTTCCAAGCTCAAGAAAAACACTGTTTGTTGAATACAAAAGGGCATTTTCAATTAAATTATTTAAAATAATTTGTAAATCACTCTGATCAATATGACAAAAAAAATTGTTATCGTCAGAAACTGAAAATACCAAACGATCATCTTTGTTTAAAGAATGTAACTTCCAGTTTTGTATAATCGACTTTATATATTCCTGGAAATTATAGGCTGAAACTGTTTTTTTATGAGTACGATTTAATTCCTGTAATTTAAGTATATTCTCTAAACTTTTTTTAAGTGTTTTAATTTCTAAAAGACCTTTATCAATAAACTCCCCTATTCTATCCTTGGGAAGAGAATTCATTTTTAAGCTTTCAAGCAAAAGACTAATTACACTTACAGGATGTTTTAATTCATGCGTTGTCATTACAAGAAATTCCTGCTTGTCTTCCTGATACTTTTTTTCACGTGATACAATCCAGAACATATAACCAATCGTTACCAGTAAAATAACCACAAGAAAATATGTTTCAGAAAAAAACATATGTAATTTCCTGATTTTATCATTTTCTATTATTTTTAAATATTCAGGACTTATTTCATAAAACGTAGATGTTAAGGGAATCTTTACACAAACATCAGAAATGCATCGATTTGAAATTATGATGCAATTTGTTGAAGTCAATTCATGTATTAATTCAGGTTGAGCATAAATTCCTTTTAAAATCTTATTCTCAAGAGTTCTTTTTTCAGCAGCGACATGATAATCAAGAGCCCTGTCAAATAACAATTGCCACCAGAATATCATAAATAAAATAGAAAAAAAGATAATGGCTAATGTAACTGTTAACCTCAAAAACAATCTGTTTTCATAAGGTTTCATGAAGTCTTAATTGCGTTTTCCAAAGATTCTACAAATAAGTGAATGTCTTTTTCTTCCATAGGGTATGAAAGAAAACCTACTTCATAAGCTGAAGGCGCCATATGAACGCCGCTTTCCAGCATTTTCCAGAATATTTTTGAATAAATATCTGCAGCTCCATCCCATATGTCCGTTACTTTTCTAATATCAACATCAGCAGTATTCGATATATTTAACCAGAAAATAGAATCTTCAACAATCAGTTGTATATTGTATTTTTTATCTTTTAATAATTTTTTAATTTTATCATTAAATTCAGTTATTAGCAAAGCAGAAAGTTTATTTAGCTTTTGATAGACATCTTTTTCCAATAATTTTTTTAACGTTGTAAAACCAGCCACCATCGCCAGAGGATTTCCAGACAATGTTCCGGCCTGATACACCTTGCCGGCTGGGGATAAATTTTGCATGATTTCTTTTTTACCAGCAAAAGCTCCAACAGGTAGACCTCCACCGATAATTTTTCCATAAGTTACCAGATCAGGATCAATGTTGTATTTTCCGCAAAAACCAGAAAAACCAAGTCGAAATCCGGTTATAACTTCATCCATAATCAGCAAACTTTTATTTTCTTTTGTGATTTTTCGTAAAAACTTTATAAAGTCAATTCTTTGCTTTAGCAATCCGCTGTTTGCCGGCATTGCTTCAATGATGATGGCGGCAATATCATTACCATAGTTTTTAAATGCCTGCGTTACCAACTCTTCATCATCAAGGGGCAGTACAATGGTTTCTCGGCTAAAACCTTCTGGTACTCCAGGGCTTGAAGATTCACTAATATCGCCAGAAAAGGTAAGAAGCCCCGAACCGGCTTTAACCAACATTCCGTCGTAATGACCATGGTAACAACCTTCAAATTTTATTATTTTATTTTTTCCTGTAAATCCGCGCGCAAGACGCAACGCGCTCATCACAGCTTCCGTCCCTGAACTTACAAATCGAATTTGCTCAATGTGTTTAATGTTATTAACAATCAATTCTCCAAGATCACATTCATACCTCGTAATGGCTCCAAAAGAGGCGCCATTAACAGCTTGTTTGGCAATAGCAGCGCTTACATCTTGATCCGCATGACCGAGAATCATCGGTCCCCAACTGTTTACAAAATCAAGAAATGAATTATCATCTTCATCAAAAATATAAGAACCATGACCTTCTTTAATCGCAATCGGATGTTCTCCAACCGATTTATATGCTCTTACTGGAGAATTTACTCCGCCAGGAAAAATCTTTAATGACCTGTTCCAAATTTCATTTGATTTACTCGTATTCATTTTATAAACTCCATTGTTTTGTCTTCCATTTATTTTGACTGCTAACACCGGCAATTTCTTCGGCCATTATTTTTACGTCGCTTTTCCCCGAAATATGATAAGGTATGATACCATTGATAAAAAAAACTTCGGCTGTTGTATTTCCAATAACAGAAATTAAATGTGAGTTTCTGTGTAATTTCTGATCTATGTATGATTGAGCAGATGAAGGTGAAGTAAAAACCCACCATGCCGTTTTATCAAGAAAATCTTCATGGTTTGATTCGCTATCTGGCAATTTATATTTTTCAGGCAATGTTTGATATCCCTCATAAACTGTGATGTTATAGCCCTTACTTTTTAATAAATCAATGCCGTCTTTTTTGCCGTTTAAAGCTCCAAACCATATTACATTTGCTGATTTATCAGCGGTCAATTCTTGTACACTTTTGGCGGAAGAAAAACCGTCATTGATCGTTGGAATCGTTATATTTAAAATGTTTTTCTTACTTTGCAGATACTCGCCGGTTTTTTCGCCAACACTGACCCAATGATCGATTTGAGGTAACGTTTCAGGAAAATGATCTACACTGTTTTTAGATACCACAACAGCTACATCATATTTTTCAAGCAATTTCGGAGAATTTAAATTAGCTTCAATTTTAATCAATGGAATATGATGAGTTAAAAACTTTTTATTGTTCATTGAATTTATAAAATCATCATTTTTTAAACCGCAAAAAATAACAGGAAAATGCTCACCTTTTATTTCGTTAACCAAGGTCTCAACAAGTTTTTGATTATAATTTACTGAAACTAATCGTTCCGCTGTAAAATAATCAACTTTAGTTGTTTTTTCCGGATTAAAATTTCTGGCATAAAATGTTGTTATTTGAAAATAATCATTATTTTTAAAATTTTGTAATTGAACATGGTTTCCATAGGGAATATGACAACCTGCTTCCAGTTTTGAAAGTAATTGTCTTTCAAGTTGTATTCTGTTATCGAGCAACTCGTTGCGATCAAATAAATCCGATAATCTGATTTGATCTATCGATCTGGTTTCTACTCCCAAAACACCCTGACTTACCGCTGGCGGAAATGCCCTGGAATCGATTTCATAAAAAAATAATTTTTGATTAAAAATATCAGTTAACCGTTTAAAATCAGTATCGATTCGATCGCTAATTGAAGAATCTAAAAGTTTAATCCAGGTTTCTCGTTTTTCATCCCAAAGTTTGTAAAATGCATAAAGTCTTTTTAAACCAGCAGTAGCCAGCAATAAACCATTTATACCTTTTTGGTGTAAAAGTTTTTCTAAACGCGTAACCAGATTTCCACGTACTGACAGGAGTTTTGTATCTGGTAACCATCGTTTTATTGCAGAAATTCTTCTTAATGACGAAGTACCTATTACAAGAGAATTTAGATATTTAAGTTGTTCAACCATTTCTTCTGGTAACTTTTCAAGTGTAACCAGAGTATCAGAACTTTCTACAGGCATAATTGCTGAAGAAAAAACTAACCCATCGGGTAAGGCAGTAGGCAGGTCTTTTAATGAATGAATGGCAAGATCGCCTTCATTGTTTAATAAACCATCTTCGAGTTCTTTTGTAAAAAATGCTTTTCCTTCTTTGGATAAATCTGTAGCGGAATTTAAATTTTCCTTTATATCAATTTTTTCCTGGGCAATTTGATACAAAGGAGCGTCTAGTTTTATATCACCCGATGTTTTTAACGCCTTGATATCAACTTTAAGGCCTTTTTTCATTAAATAATCTGTAACTTGAATGGTTTGAGCAAGGGCAAGAAATGAATCTCTTGTTAGTATTCGTATTGTGTTGTTATGCATTTTTTAAACCGGAAGTTCTATAAATTCATCGATAATTTTTCATCTTCACCAATGGTAAGCATATCAACAAATAATTCTTTGTGTGTTCGAAGGGCTTTTCTTTCCTGTTTTTTCATGTAATCGACTAAAATTCTTTTTTGCTTTTCAGTTATATTTTTTAACGGTCCCGAAAGTAAATTGCCCCATTCATCTCGGCTTTCTTTTTCAACTTTTTTAAGAACAGTATTAACCAATTCTGGATTTTTAGTATATAAGTAATCCATCCAGAAAACATGAATGCTTTTTTCAATAATCGGAAGAGCTTCTCTGTAATGCATTCCACGTAAATTTTTATTTATTTTACTTTGTTTTAGTAAACGATCAAGATTAATGATATTATGTTTTTCAATATCAATACCGCCGGTATCAACATTGGGAGGTATTCCTAAGTCAGCCACAATTGCATTTTTATTTAAAAAGCCATTATCTTTAATTAATTGAATTTTTTCAATGTTCAGTAAAGGCTGTTCAGAATGTGTCGATGTAACCATTACATTAAAGTTATGAGTAAATTGATTTTTCCAAAGATCTGACCAGCTTATAATATCAATATCAAGTTCGATACCCTTTGCTTTTTGATTTTCAATCATCATTTTAAAGGATTCAGGAAGATCTTTTGCAACATCGTTTCTTATAATTACAAATGAATGTACTTTTTTATTTAAAAAATATCTAAGTACTTTTTCTGACATATCCCCCGTTCCTCCGATGGCAACACGGGAAAGATTTAAAAGCTGATTGTTATTAATTGAAATCATTTCCTTTTCAAGTAAAGACACTAAAGAAACAGGATTTCGACCTATATCGGTTTGAGTACGAATTTTCTTTTGGCACTCAAATACTTTTTGTAAAAGAGAATTAAAAAAAGATGAAATATAACCAAGTTCATAAGCTTTTGTAAAATCACGTTTTAATTGTCCGGTGATCTGAGTTTCACCAAGAGCCATACTTTTTAAACCAGCAGCAACTTGAAAAAGATGCCTGACTGAATCCAGGCCTCTTTTGTATACGGGCACATGATTACTTAATCCGTTATAAAGAGAAGTATCTTTAAATATATCAATGATTTCGCTTAATTCCAGGGCTTGCTTTCGATGCTTTGTTTCAATATAAATTTCAATTCTATTGCACGTTGATAGATACAAAATAGAAGCAATATGATCTGGTTTCTTGATTTCTACGGTGTAAAAGCTTCTGCTGTCGGGAAAATTCGAAAGACATGAAAGGTCATGATCAGAATAATTCCATGTAAACAAGTGGATTTCTTGAAAAGCTCTTTCCATTAAAGTCAATGTAATTCATTTGATGTCATGCGTGAATGACTTTTTTTTATGCCTGTCATAAAGTTGTCAAGATATAGTAAAAAGTTAAATATTTTAAATTTACATGCTTTATGATCGCAATTCATTGCCTAATTCAGCAGTTTTGTTGCCTACTTTTTTTAACATTACAAGAAGAAGCCTTTACAAATTACATAAATATTAAAGGAGTGATTATGGTTAAACGTAATTATAAACAATTGAAAATAAAATCCTTAATTCCTGAAAATTTGGCGAATTTAAGACAAATTTCCAATAATTTTTGGTTTAGTTGGAATCCTTCGATTTCAGAATTATTCCAAAGTATTGATTTTGATCTATGGCAAAAAAGTCAAAATAATCCTTATCGAATGTTAATTCAGCTTAATTCTGAAAAACTTTTAAAATTAAGCAACAGCAAAAGTTTTATGTCGCGCCTGCACGCACTTGAAGAAGATTATACATATTATTTTAATCGAAGCGAAGATGAACAAAGGCAAAAAAGCGAGAAATCAGAACGAATCGCATATTTTTGCGCTGAGTTTGCACTACATGAATCATTTCCTAATTATTCTGGCGGTCTAGGGGTACTTGCCGGTGATCACATAAAAACTGCAAGCGACATGAACTTACCCCTTGTAGCCATTGGTTTGCTGTATCGTTTCGGGTATTTTTCGCAATATTTAAATGATGATGGCTGGCAACAAGAAAACTATCCGATAGTAGATACCTTTACACTTCCATTGGAACTTGTTCTTGACCAGGAAGGCAATCCTGTTCTTGTTGAAATTGAAATGCCCGGTAGAAAGGTTTTTGCACAAAGCTGGCATTGTATCGTAGGGAAAGTTGATCTTTATCTTCTAGATACAAATATTTCTCAAAACTCATTTGATGATAGAAAAATTACAAATCAACTTTATGTCGGCGATAAAGAAATTAGAATACAACAAGAAATGATTCTTGGCGTGGGAGGCATACGCCTTCTTCAGAAAATTGATAAATACCCTACCGTTGTTCATATGAATGAAGGTCATTCGGCTTTTTCATCTTTAGAGAGAATTCGTTACTATATTAAAGAGCATAAGTTGTCTTTAATTGAGGCATATGAACTTGTTAAGTCAAACACCGTTTTTACTACACATACACCGATACCCGCCGGTAATGAAGAATTTACAGATTCATTAATTGAGAAGTATTTACAACCATTTATTGAAGTATCGGGTTTTCATTTACAGGAATTTTTAAACCTGGGCCGTATTCATCAAAATACAAATGAAAAATTTGGAATGACTCCATTTTGCATAAGATCGTCTGCATATTGTAACGGCGTAAGCAAATTGCATGGCAAAGTGTCTCGAAATCTCTGGAGAGAAATTTGGCATGAGCTTTACGACGATGAAATTCCAATTAATTATGTAACAAACGGTATTCATGTTCCAACGTGGATTTCGGACGAATTATCCAGACTTTTTTTACGATATGTTGATCCGCAATGGTTTCGAAAAGTCGGCGATCCTGAAATATGGAGTCGTATAAAAAATATTCCTTCAAATGAATTATGGAAGGCGAGCGAACGTCTTAAAGAAAGATTAATTTCTTTTACGAGAAAAAAAATTAAAGAATCTTTGATTCGTAAAAACAGCTCACGTCAAGAAATTGAAGATACTGATAATTTATTAAACGCTGATTCGCTTACCATTGGTTTTGCCCGCAGATTTGCAACTTATAAAAGAGCATATTTGTTATTTAAAGATGAGGAACGTTTTAAAAAAATATTATCGAGTACTACCTGCCCTGTTCAGTTTATTTTTGCTGGCAAAGCTCATCCGGCGGATAAAGAAGGAAAAGAAGTAATAGCAAGAATTATACATATCGCACGAAATGAAGGTTTTAAAAATCGTATTGTTTTTCTGGAAGATTATGATCTTGAATCTGCCCGTTATCTTGTTCAAGGAGTTGACATCTGGTTAAATACGCCTCTTCGACCAATGGAAGCGTGTGGAACAAGCGGAATGAAAGTTGCCGTAAATGGCGGTATTAACCTCTCCATTCCGGATGGTTGGTGGGACGAAGCTTATACGGAGGATATTGGCTGGACCATTGGTCGCGGCGAAGAGTATAAAGATCATGAATATCAGGACTTTGTCGAAAGCAAGGCATTATACGATATTCTCGAAAATACAGTAATCCCTGCTTATTTTAATCGTGGGGCTGACAGTCTTCCAAAAGAGTGGATTAACAAGCAAAAACATTCAATTGCATACACACTTTCTCATTTTAATTCAGAAAGGATGGTTGGAGAATATCTACAAAATTATTATAATCCCGCAAGTAAAACCTATCTGGATTTAATTGCAAATGATTTTCAAAAAATCAGAGAATATGGCAGCTGGCTTACGCATTTAAAGAGTGAATGGCCAAATGTTAAATTTATCAGTTTTTCACATAAAGAAAATATAGAATATTTTCACGCTGATGAAACCATATT
Source organism: Spirochaetia bacterium (assembly GCA_029857955.1). Taxonomy (GTDB): domain Bacteria; phylum Spirochaetota; class Leptospiria; order Turneriellales; family JAOUFE01; genus JAOUFE01. Next base: position 8,277 of record JAOUFY010000002.1, on the reverse strand, counting down.
TTTTGAGGCTCAGATTGAAATAGGAAAATTAAAGCCAGATGATTTAAAAGTCAGCATTTTTATCGGCAAAGAAGATTCAACTGGCAAGATAATTAACGAAAAGTCAATAGACATGCAATTTCATCAAAACTACGGAACGGTTGCCTTTTATACATGCTCCATTTCTCCCCAATCGGGAGGTGTATTTTATTATTCTACGCGCATCATTCCAGATCATCCGAGTATGGTTAGAAAAGTAGAACCAGACCTTGTAATATGGTCATAGGTAATTTCAAAGATGTTCAAAAATCGAACTTATGGTAGAAATAAATTACATAAACTAAAAAACACATGGGGTGACGCAGAAGCCAAAGGCTTCGAAGTCAGGGGCCAAGCCCCGCTTTTTTGTTAAACCTGATGTTTGTTAATGATTGAACTTTTTGTATAAATAAATGATCTTCAAACAAAGATTCTACTGAGCATGGCATTTTATATGCCCAATTGGAATCCAGAACCTGACCTGGAATGTTGATCCTTTCTTCTTCAACAAAAGGAATCCTGTACTTTTCGTCTATAGAAAACAAGTCCTGAATTGGCAATATTACAATTTCAGAGGAAGCGTTAAAAAACCATTTTAAAAGTTGTGCTGCAAGATCGGGATGTAATTGTATAACAGTTTCACTTGTTTTATCCTCTGAATAGCCCATTATGTTTAATAATTCATTTCTTGAAAAATGGTCTTCGCTCCACCATTGTCGTAAATTTTCACTGTCATGAACGGAAGTTGTGGCAACAGATTTTAAAGGATATTCTTCAGGATCAATAAAAGGAGAATCTGGTTCATGGTAGTGTTTCGACCATCTCAAAACTTTTAAACTTAAAATTCCCAGTTTATTAAGCAAGACCTGAGTTAATTTTGGTATATTTCCAAGATCTTCTCCGCAAAAAATGCAATTTGATTCTTTTTGCAAAACTGATAAAAGATTATTTCCGTTTTCATACCAGATTTTTTCGCTGTTATGATAATACTCATCTACAAGATTTTGGACGGCAATTTTTTTGTCATTGCTTAAATAAAGAAATCTCCCTGTATTTTGAAATCCCCAAAATGGCGCAAAACAATCGGAAGCAATCTCGATAAATATTTTATTTCTATAAATTTTATGTAAAATATCTTTAATGTTTTGGTGCTCAGAAAGATAATTAATATCGTTTTCGTTTTTAATTGTATCTTTTAAATAATATAAATTTTCTGAAGGTGAAACATCCAGATATGTATTTTTAAAGTTTTCAAAATTATCCCATGTAAATATATTTTCTAAAACCTTCATATCGATAGCTGCTTTTGACAGTTTTTTAATTTCATCAATTTTAATATTTTTTTCTGATAATTTCAAACTGGTAATAAAGTCAGATGGTGAAAAAAAACCCATCAAAGCACAGGGCTCAGAAGATGAAAATTGCCATAATCGCATAAATCCAATGATGTGATCAAGCCGAATCGCATGGTAAAAAAGATTTATTCTGCCGATACGTTTTTTCCACCAGAAAAATTGATCTTTTTTCATTTGATCCAGGTTATATACAGGAAAACCCCAGTTTTGTCCATCCGTTGCGAACTGATCGGGCGGAGCGCCGGCATACCTGTTCATATTAAAGAGTTCTCTATGAAACCAGACATCGCAGCTTTCTTTGTCAATCAATATGGGAAGATCGCCTTTTAAATTTACTCCAAGCTGCCCCATTTTTAAAGAAGCATCAATTAACTGTGTTTCTAATAAATACTGAATCCATGCATAAAAGTAAAAACGATCTTTGTTGATGTTTAAAAAATCACGTAGTTGGTTATTTTTAATTTGAGAATTTTCGTTAAACACCGGATCGTAATTCCATTTTGACCATACGATGGTATGGTTCATTTCAGATAATATTTTAAAAGCGCCGTAAATATTTAACCAGTCATTGCTTTTAACCCATTTTAAAAATTCTGGCAGCTGAGCTATCTTAAGTTGATGTTTTTTATAAATTTGATTTAGTATATGTAATTTAAAGTGATACACTTCTTGGTATTTAATTTTTTTACAAAGCTGCTTGCTTTTTTTAAATTTATTTATTTGATCTTTCCATTCATTTGAAGATTCAATATTCTGGATATTTAAATAAATTGGATTCAAGGCAAATCCGCTCAGAGCGCTATATGGCGATGCATTTAAACCGGTATCATTTACCGGCAAAATTTGAATGATATTAAAACCTGTTTTAGCGCACCATTTTGCAAGAACCGGTAAATCTGAAAATTCACCGCAACCTGTATTTTGTAACGTATGCACTGCGCCAAGAGGAATAGCGATTCCTGAAATAAATTGATTTGTTTTAATAAATTTCATTTATGGTAATTACATCTTATAAATCAGAAATTTTAAGAATGGTTCCCATTTTTTTATAGATACTTAGCCACTCTATGGCATCTTGATCTCCCAGGGCTTCTTTTTGACGATATTGCGGCAGCCTGGATTCTGTAATTTTAAAATATATATTTTGAACCTTCCAAATATCTAATTCCAGATAAGATTTATCCAGTATTTCCAAAACCATATATATTTGTTTAAACTTTTTAATGTTATGGTTAATTTTCAATACATCATTTAACATTTGGTAAATTTTTTTTGAGGATGTAAACTCAATTTCATCAACATATAACCTTACGTTAAGTTTTTCAGCTTTTTTTAAATATTTTTCGAGTTTTCTGGCATTGATATTTTCTGCATTAAATATGTCCACAATCCTTTTGGTAAATACTTCAGACATCATTGTAACAATTGGAATAGGCAGGTTTACCTTGTTTCTGGAAAGAAAAGTTACAGTTTTTAAATTAGTAAAAAAAATACGATCACGGGCTTGAGTGAGTTCTGTTAATGCCTGATTTAATTTAATTTGAGATATATTTGTCTGTTCATCTTTGAAAAGATGGTTTAAAGAATATGGTTTTGTAAAATACTGAATTACAACTTTAGAAATTTTTTCAAGTTCTTTATTGAAAATTAATTTTTTAATTTTTTTAACAATTTCATCAAATTCTGTAAAGCTTTTTTGTATGGTTGCATAAACTTGAACATCATATAAAGATTTCTCAATAGCAACAAAATAAAAAGAAGCTGTTTCCAGCGTTATTGTATCTTTAATTTTAATAACGCCGAAAAGTATTGTTAATTCTGAAAGAATGATTTTTTCGCTAAAATCATTTTTTATTGTGTAATGAAATTTTTCTACATTGTTTAGAGAACCATAATAAAATAAAGACATGGCAAAATGCAAACCAGCTCTAAATATATCAACTCTACCCGGTAAAATTTTATTTTCAATGAGATGAAGGGCATTTTTTTTATCTGGTAGATTGGAAACTGCTTCGGATATTTTATGATAAAATTCATTTCGAATATTTAAACCTGATATATCTTCAAAAATCTCCAGAGTTTTCACTGCATATCGCAAAACCTGGATACTTTCAATATTACTGATGTCGTCAAAAAACCAGCCACAGCTTGTGTACATAAGCATCATATATCTTTGAAGTTCCATATATTTTATATATTTAGAATATTCATCTGTTAATACTTCAACGTTGAGCTGCAGATTTATAAAGCTTTTTAATACGAAATCCTGTCGATTGATCATGACAAGAGCATAGTCATTTCTGGCACGCCAGAAATTTTTAAAATATTTTGAAATATTTTTTTCCAGATATTGATTGATTTCATCTCGCATCCAATCCAGTGAGGTTCTTAAAGGCAGTCTCCACTTTTGATTCCAGCCGGGTTGTCTGCCAATGTTACATCCGCAATCATTAAACCACCGTTTAACGCCATGAGGACAACTCCATGAAGTAAATTCATTGATTTGAATTTCATACTCGGTTGGGTATTTTTCGAGATATTCGCCATATACGGTTAGATTTGCTAGATCCTTTTCCTGAATGTGATTTAAAGCAAAGGCAAGAGCCATATCGCCAAAGCGATGATGATGGCCAAATGTTTCTCCATCAGTGGCAATGTTCACAAGTTTTGGCCGCTCAATGCCGCCGATTCCTGCATTTACAAGCCTTTCGGCAAAAGCTTTTCCGTCGTTTAATAATGTTCCAAAACCTACCGCATGCGAAATAGCTCCGTTGTATAAGAAAATATGGATTTTATTTCCTGAAGGTAAATTGTACAAATATGCCCTGGTTGTATCTGTTTCATGACTTTTTTTAATCTGCCATTGATCTTCATTTAAATGTTTTATTGCATAGGCTTGATGTGGGGCCAGAATGGTAAACTTTATGTTATTCTCAGCAAGAATCTCAAGGGTTTCAATGTCTACTGCCGTTTCAGAAAGCCACATTCCTTCGGGATACCGATCAAAATGAAAAACAAAATCTGCAATACCCCATTTCACCTGGGTAATTTTATCGTTACGATTTGCAAGTGGCATTATCAGATGATTATAAACCTGTGCAATTGCTCCACCGTGACCTAAAAAACGAGTCTGGCTGATCTTGTCGGCTTCAAGAATAGCATCATATGTCTCTTTGTCATTTTTTTTAAGCCAGTTGATCAATGTAGGACCAATGTTAAAACTCATATAAGAATAGTTGTTTAAGACTTTACTGATTTTTTTTTCGTTATTAAGTATTCTTGAAAATGAATTTTGTGAATAACACTCTGTTGAAATTTTTTCATTCCAATTATGGTAAGGGTATGCTGTTTCCTGTAATTCAATGGTGTCAAGCCAGGGATTTTCTCTGGGGGGCTGGTAGAAGTGTCCATGAATACAAATTGCAGGTTTCACTTATCGAAGAATAATTTTAATTCATCATGCGGTAAACTTCTTTTTGATATCAGAATTTTTTATTACGGGCGGATTCATTGAACAATCTTGATTTATTTTTTATCAAGGATCAATATGTTTAATAATTAATAAAGTATTCTTACAATCTTTTACATGATTTTACATGATTTTACATGCTTTTACATGTAAATACACATCGGATTACTTTTAATAAAACTTTTGGCACTATGTTAAGCCGTATACGCATTAAATATATTTTTTATGAATACAAACACATAATGTGTGTTTTAATGGAATTAATTTTAAAGTAAAAGTATATTAATTATGTAATAATATTATTGACATAAATTAATATTGTATATTAATGACCTGATTTTAACTCCGGTCATTAACAAATACGTCAATATTGTAAACTGGATAAGTTTATCAAGTTTATTAAATTTTAAAATATATAAAAATATAATTACCATAAAAAAATTGGTAATCGGTGAAATGAGGAAAATGGGAAAAAATGTATTGATGATAAGTTGGGAATATCCTCCAAGAATTACAGGAGGACTTGGAGTGGCCTCAAAAGGATTGGCTGTAGCGCTTACGAAATTAGGTAATAGTGTTTTCATGCTTTTGCCAAAGTTAACCGGTAAAGAGGAAGAAATTCCAGGTATACATTTAATTGATTTTAAAAAAACCAGACATTTGCTTTCAGAAGATGAAATTCAAGAGCTTGCTGTAAAAACCAGTAAATTTAAGTATTATGCTGAACAAATATCTACTTATGGGCAATTTGGCGAAACACCATCATCGTTTTTTTTAAAAGTTTCTTCAGCTTGGCATGACTTGTTAAAAAATATAAGTCATAAACTAATTCTTAAGGAAGATTTTTTAACAGGTAACTATTCAAATCGTGTTTATGATGAAATTAATATTTTTGCCACATGGGCAGCCATGATTTCTAAAAAACTTGATTTTGATATTATTCATGCACATGACTGGATGACGTATAAAGCAGGTCTTGCTATAGCTAAAATTTCAAAAAAACCTGTGATTTGTCATGTACACTCTACTGAATTTGACAGAAGCGGTGATAAGGTAAACCAGTATGTTTTTGATATTGAAAACAATGCATTTCACAGCGCAAACATGAACATTGCCGTAAGCGAATTTACAAAAAATATTTTAATAAGAAGATATTCAGTACAACCAGACAAAATTAAAACAGTTCATAATGGTGTAGACTTTACACAGGTAATTGAGGAGCCAAGTTATAAGCAAAAATCTAAAAAAATAACCGGAATTAGTAAAAAAAGAAAAATTGCACCTAAAGATAAAATCGTTACTTTTGTAGGAAGAATAACTTTTCAAAAAGGTCCAGATTATTTTGTTAGAGCGGCTAAAAAAGTAATTGAAGAGATTCCAAATACCCGTTTTGTTATGGCTGGAACAGGCGATATGTATTATCGTATAATTGACATGGCTGCCGGTATGGGCATGGGTTCTTATTTTCATTACACAGGTTTTCTTAAAAATGAAGGCGTAATAAAATTGTATAATATCAGCGATTTGTACATTATGCCATCAGTATCTGAACCATTTGGTATAACTCCATTAGAAGCCATGTTGCATAAGGTGCCTGTGATCATCAGCAAGCAATCAGGTGTCAGTGAAATCATCCAAAACGCCATTAAAGTTGATTTCTGGGATATAAACCAGATTGCAAACAGTATCATCTACGTTTTAAAAAACCCGAAAATTTATAAAAAAATGCTTGAAGAAGGATATACTGAAGCTCAAAAAATTAACTGGATAACACCGGCAGAAAAAGTTAACAGCATTTACGGAGAAGTATTAAGATGACATCAATATGCTTTTATTTTCAAGTACACCAACCCTATCGTTTAAGACCTTATCATTTCTTTGATATTGGTGAGAATGTGCCATATGAAGACGATGAAAAAAATATTCAAATCATTAAAAAAGTAAGTGAAAAATGTTATATACCTGCAACAAATATATTGCTGGAGCTGATTGAAAAGTATAATGGTAAATTTAAAATTGCTTTTTCACTTAGCGGGGTGTTTATTGAACAGGCAAAGCAACATTACCCACTGGTAATTGATAATTTTAAAAAACTTGCAAAAACCGGATGTGTTGAATTTCTAGCTGAAACCTATTATCATTCGCTTTCAAGCCTCGTTTCTGAAGAAGAATTTAAAGCACAAGTAAAGTTACATACCAAATTAATCGAAAAAGAATTTAATTATACCCCTGCTATTTTTAGAAATACTGAACTTATTTTTTCAAACCACATTGCCTGGCTTGCCGGCGAAATGGGATTTAAGGGTATGCTTCTTGAAGGAGCTGATAAAATACTAGATTGGAGAAATCCAAATTTTGTGTATAAGGCCAAGTATGCGCCAAATCTGAAGCTTCTTTTAAAAAATTACAAGTTAAGTGATGACATAGCGTTTCGTTTTTCAGAAAAAAGCTGGAAAGAATACCCTTTAAGCTCAGAAAAGTATGCTGGATGGATTCACTCTGTTGCCGGTTCGGGAGATGTTGTAAATTTATTTATGGATTTTGAAACCTTCGGCGAACACCAGTGGGAAGACAGCGGCATTTTTAATTTTTTACGCGCCCTGCCTGAAAATGTATTTAAACATCCAGATTTTGAATTTTTAAAGGTATCGGAAGCCATAGAAAAATATCCCGTGGTTGGCGATATCGACACCCATGATCCTGTTTCGTGGGCTGATATTGAACGCGACCTCTCAGCGTGGCTTGGCAATAACATTCAAAATGAAGCTTTCCGCGGTATTTATGATCTTCAACAAAAAGTTTATGACAGTGACAATAAAAAACTTTTAGAAGTATTTAGAAGACTGCAAACTTCCGACCATTTTTATTACATGTGTACAAAATATTTTAATGACGGCGATGTTCATAAATATTTTAATCCTTTTGAATCTCCTTATGATGCATATATTTATTATATGAATGTTCTTCAGGATTTTAGACAAAAACTCGATGCAAAAACAAAACAAATTAATAAAAGTGCAAAAGTTTCAAAAACAACAAAAAAGTCTACGCTGAAAAAAACAAAAAGTGTTAAACCAAAAACAAGTACTGGATATAAAAAATCTCAATTTACTACCGAAATAATGGTTGAAAATAACATTAAATCGAAAGGTCAGGCTAGTAATATTTTAAATAACAAAGTTGAGAAAGTAAAAAAAGTATAATCGTAGTGAACAAATCAATTTAAAACTTAACAAATTATTTTCTTTGATTTATTTACTAAAAAACGATTTTAAAATCTAATGTTGCCTACTTTTGTATAACCATTTGTTATTATGGGGTGTGAGTATATATTGTAGGGCAAGCAGGATTTTAAGCAGAAAACTTCCGTAAAAATATTTTTTTATTTATATACACAGTTGATTTAATAGTTTGCTCCATCACATATAGGATTGG